>CAZWJK010000028.1:0-6371 GCA_964634035.1 uncultured Candidatus Cloacimonadota bacterium
ACACCGATGGCTGCCAAGGCCGTCGGGATCAGCTTTGGCGAGCTATTGGACAGGATAATCGGCACAGTAAACAAAAATTTAATCTTATAATGAGAACCAATAGGAGGTACAATGAAACGCATAATGGTTCTGCTGATTTTAATATGCGCCCTCTGCGGGTCAGCGTGGGCTCAGATCACGCTCAACGTTTCACCGGCTGAGATCTTTGTCAATTCGCTCAGCACCAGCAGTTTTGATCCGATCAGGCCTGATACCCAACCGGTACTGACCAATATTACCGTAACCAACAATTCGAATCAGGATCTGAGATTTAAAGTGAAAGTGGAGATCTACTGGAACGGAAACAAGATAGTGAACGATCCTGTCATGAATTCCAAGAACCCGATTCCTGCCAACTCGATATGGTTCCTTACCAACAGGGATCTGGTTACCAATACGGAAAGCCAGTATTTCAACTCACCGGTGCCGGATGTATCTCTTCAGGATGCTTTGAATTCACATCCGGTGCTCAGAACAGCTCTGCAGTCGGGTTTCTTTCCGGATGGCGATCTGATCTTTACTTTCACTGCATTGCATGAATTCAGCAATGAAGTCTATGATGCCAAGACTTTCAAGATCAGGGTTCAGAACATCCATTCCGTTTTCCTGACCTATCCCGGCAGGCCGGTGGGGCAAAATCCTCCGGAAATCAACATCAGTCCTGTTACGTTTATGTGGAATTCTGTAAACACCAGTGTGAACAAGTTCCGGCTTGTCATCAAGGAATTCGTGCCAGCCAATCCGCCCACTGCCAATTCTGTTGAAACTGGCGGACGCCGGGTTTTCAGTGAAGATGTAAATGATAACGTCTATTCAGGTTTTCTGCCGTTCAAGGATAATCATTATTATGCCTGGCAGATCAACATCGGGCTGTATGATGAGAATGAGTACTACAACCCAAATCCTGAACCGGATGAACAAGAAGCTCAAATATCCGACCGTCTGAAAAGTGGATGGAATGTATTCAAATACACATCTGACAAAGACGAGGCGGGAAGCACTTATCAGCAGCTTATGGCGATCCTCAACATGCTCAAGAACGAGGAGATCAGAAATCAGTTTGCCAAGGGTTTTGAAGTAACTGGCGCTATCATATATGACGGTCAGGTCTATACCGGCAAGGATGCGGTTGACCTGGCAAAAACCCTGATCGGCAAAGAAATTGAAGTAGAGATCAAGGACAATTAGGAGGCAATCATGAAAAAGCTCATAATCACTGCGCTCATTCTGATCACATTAAGTATGCTGCTGGCTGCGGAACCGGTCGCCTTCTTCATGAAATCCAAAGGCAAGGTCGAGATTTTCAGGGATAGAAAATCCATCAAGTTCAAAAGCGGTGAATTGCTTTATGACAAGGATGAAATCAGAACCGGTGGTGAATCCTATGCAGCACTTAAATATGCAGATGGAGGAGCCACTCTGAAAGTCTTTCCCAATTCTGTGATCATCGTTTCAGCAGTCCAGAAAGACAAGCAGCTTGATAAAAACACTTCTGTGAAATCAGGCAGTCTGTATTCCAAGATCTACAATAAGATCAAAGGCAACTTCCGCGTTGAAACACCAACCACCGTAGCATCCGTTAAAGGCACTGGATTTGTGACCAGGCTTGATAAAGAAGGCAATACATATATCATAGTCCTGGAAGGCGAAGTTCTGGTGGAAAACAAGGACAGCGGAAAGAGCAGTGTTGTAGCCAAAGGATCGACCGGTACCTCATATTTCGATGGCGAAGTCAGGACTGAACCCACTCAGGAAGGTGAGATCTCCGAATCTGAAATGAAAGAGATCGAATCTGTCAGTCTCGAAACCCAGAAAAGCATGAAGGTCCAGATTACTGATAAAGACGGCAACATCAAATACATCGAGATTACCTATTAGGTTCTGATCTGAGTTATTAAAAGGGGGAGGTTACTTATGAAAGCAGTCATTATAATTCTGTTGATGACGGCAGTGTCTTTATCATATGCAGTTATCCTGAATCACATTACGCCCGGCGCTATTGATGCTCAGAGAGATACAGAGCTCAGGTTAGAAATCATTCAGGGCATGCAGGATATTGAGGAAGCGGTAATCATGTATCGGATTCAGGGTGGAACAGTGTTTGACCGAATTTCGATGGAGAAAGACGCGATCCAGGACACCTGGTTCAGGGGATTTTTACCTCTGCCGATCCTCCCTGAATTGGGATATGAATATTACTTTAAGATCACGACCAAAGCTGGTTCAATTGAGACTCTGCCGATAATCGAGCCAGAAAAGAATCCCTTCTTGATATTGCCTTTAGTAAAAGAAGGAAAGTTGTCTGACGATTTTATTCTATTGAGTGATGAACCGGTCGTTTTTGCCAAAGATGGTTACATCATGGCTGTTTCCTGGTTTGCCTTGGAAGATATGATCGATCCTGAGTCAATCAAGCTTTATGTTAACGGCAAGAACGTAACCAGCCGCACCAACATAACAAAAAATGTGCTGCTGTACAAAAACCTTAATCCCAAAACCGGCGTCACGACTGCCTTTGTTTCGGCAGTAACAAACGAGGGAGAGGTCATCCATTCCAAAACCTGGACCACAGTGGTAAAGCCCAGCGGGACAATCTCCAATCTGCCCATGAATCTGCGCGGCAGTTTCAATGCCGGGACCAATATCCTGTCAACAACTCAGGACAATGCTGCCAATACCTTTGGTAATGACAGGGATGACGGTTGGGCCAGTCTGGACATGTATGCCGATTACAACAAGCTCAGACTGCAGTCCTATACCTATCTGTCCACCCTGCAGAACCAGGAAATGCAACATGTGAACAGATTCAGACTTGGCATCCTGTTACCCTTCTGGGATACTTATGTTGGTGATTACTCGCCTTCCCTGAGTGCTTTGACCATGAATAATAAAAACATCCGCGGCATCTTCACAAAGCTATACGGCAAGCATTTTGGAGTATCATTTGCCCATGGAGAAATGGTCAGAAGCATTAATGGCAAAGAACTGCAGAACGATTTGACCAAAGAAACCGTATTGATTCCCGGCGTTTTCAAGCAGGAAGCCATTGCCGCCAGAATTGAGATGGGTAATGAAGACGGCTTCATGATGGGACTAACGACCACCAGAAACAGAGACATAATCTCTTCTCTCGATTATGACCACATTTTCCAGAAAGCTGAAGCTAACACCACGCAGAAAGTCTTCCCCCAGGACAATCTCGTCGTCAGCATGGACACGCGCATGGCCATCCCCAAGATCAACTTTGTACTGGGGCTGGAAGGTGCAGCCAGTCTTTATAATTCCAATACATATTACGGGCCCTTCACTTCTGATGACCTGGCAGAATATCTGGGTCTGGAGGAGGGTGAGTCAGCGCCTGTGAATCCTGCCGATTTTCAGGACATCTTTATCATCAATACCAATATGCAGCCACTGCCGATGTCGGAAAAGTTTTCCGAATTCGCTCCTTTCCTTGCCTGGCAGGCATATCTGCGCAATGTCTATAAAAGCAATCTGCTCAACATCAGCATTTCCCAGGTGGGAGCATCCTTCAAATCCCTAAGCACAAACTATATGCAGAATGATGCGCAGCAGTTCCTGATCTCAGACCAGTTCACATATGAGCAGTATCTATTTGTGGCAGGAGGTTTTTCCCAGATAGTTGATAATCTGTCCAGGACCAAACTTGATACGCATGTAAACTCCAACTACTTCATGCACGGAATGCTGCGTTTGCCTCGTTTGCCATATTTGATGCTGGCTTACACCCATAATAAGGGTGAAAATGAACTGAACGATGAGATCGAACTCGGTGATGCATCATCTATGTTTGTGCCTTATCAGCGTAATTCCAACAACTATTCAGTTACGCTTGGCTATGATTTTGACCTGCTGCCTGTGGCACCAACGAATCTTGAACTGGGTTACCGCAAAGGCAGCAATGCTGAAAAAAGGCAGGACTCTGCCAAAGCCATGAGCAAGTTTTATGAGTATGACACCAACAATCTCTCTTTGAGTCTGACCAGCAGGTTCATTGAATTGCCTCTCAAAACAAAGATCGGGATCTCCAACAACTCACAGGATTTTTATCATATCATGGCTGACACAGTTAATAAGGGCACAAACAGTAATTTCAACTTCCTGATCCGGGGGGATTACACACTGCCTTTCTATAGGATGATTCCCTGGCTCGAATACAAGGTAACTTCGCTGGGCGGAGACCAGGACAGCCAATCCATCAATCTGATCTCCCTGGGCTTGGATGCCAGGCCTTTGGACAACACCTTTGTTTCCACCGGTCTGGGCTGGCAGTTCTACAGCAATAAAGACAAATTGGATGCTGACTACAACACGGCAACCTGGCACCTGAACCTGACCCAGAGATTCTGATTATCGATATTATGAAGAGACGAGATGCAGATTTGACTGCTGGAATTTATCTTTTACTGCATAAAGACAGGAGACTGAAATGAAGATTCTGCGTATGCTGCTGATTCCTTTGGCGATTTTTATCTTCGTCAGGATCCTGTTTCAATTCAGTTTCTTCAGCAATCTGGAGCATCGGGCGCAGGATTCGCTTTTTCGGATCAGGGGCGCTGTCCCTGTTTCAGACAGCATAGTCATAGTTGCCATCGATGATGTCACTTTTCAGGATCTGCAGTTGTCCTGGCCCTTTCCGCGTGAGCTGCATGCCAAGCTGATCGATAATCTCATTGCTGCGGGAGCCAAACAGATCGTCTTTGACATTGAATTCACCGAGTATTCCAATCCCTGGTCTGATGCGGCTTTGGCTGTCTCAGCCAAGAATGCCGGCAATGTAATAATGGCAGGCAAGTATCTGGAATACGCTGATAATCCCGACCACAAGCAGATCCAGAAACCGATCCAGCCCCTTTTGGCGGAACAGGTCAACTGGGGTATTGTCAACATGCCCAAAGACCTGGATGGCTTCGTGCGCGAATATAGGCTGTTTGAAGAGATGGCAGACGAAAAGTTCTACACTCTTGGCATCGCAGCTCTTGCCAACAGCAGACTGTATCATCCGGATTGGCAGCAGGGCATCTCGATTACGGGAAAAACCCTCAGGCAGCAGGTTACCGCATTCCCGTCAACAAAGGAAATCATACTAAAATCAACTATTTCGGACCCGCCAACACCTTCCGGCACATTCCTTTTTCACATGTTTTGGACGACTCGACGATGCTGATGACAGGCATTGATCTTGACCACTATTACGAACTTCTGGAAAGCGGAGTTTTGCAAGATAAGACCGTTCTGATCGGAGCTACCTTGAGTGAACTGCATGACGAATTTCACACTCCCTTCAGTTCCAGAATGACCGCCGGAGTCGAGATCCACGCCAACTTTCTGGAGATGGTGCGCAGGGGAAACTTCCTTCAGGATTTCAATATATGGCTGTTTGTTCTGGCTGAACTGATTTTTGCCGTTCTGCTGTTTCTGCTGCTGAGTTGGCTTAAGCCCCAATGGTCTTTGCTGATCGCCATTTTCCTGATTCTGATCACTTTACTCAAATCCTACATCCTGTTTGCGCATTTCAATCTTTTGCTGAGGTTGGTGGAGTTCATCATCCTGATCATCCTGCTCTACATAAGCGCTTTGATCATGCAATACCTTAAAACCCAGAAGGAAAAGAAATTCATTAAAAACGCCTTCCAGCAATATCTGGCGCCGGAATTGGTCAATGAACTGCTGAAAAATCCCAAGAATCTGAAGTACGGCGGTTCTTTGCAGGAGATCACGGTTCTCTTTTCTGACATCCGGTCTTTCACGACTTATGCTGAAAAACACCAGCCGGAAGAGACAGTGCAGATCCTCAAGGAATACCTGACTGCCATGGTTGACACGATCAAACAGAATTGCGGGATAGTGGATAAATTTGTCGGGGATGAGATCATGGCTCTCTACGGCACGCCCATACCGTATGAGGATCACGCCCTGCAGGCCTGCAAAACAGCTCTGGACATGAGAGATGTCCTGGTCCGCATGCAGCAGAAATGGAGAGCTGAAGGACGAGAGGATTTTGAGATCGGCATCGGTATCAACACCGGTTTTGCCGTGGTCGGAAACCTTGGCTCAGAGCAGATCTTCGACTACACAGCCATCGGCGATACCATCAATCTGGGAGCACGCCTGGAAGGTCTGAACAAAGAATACGCAGCAGCGAAGAAGATCATCATCAGCGAATCTACCTTCAATCAGGTGTCCGATCAGGTTGAAGCCCGCTTTTTAGCAGAAGTGAAGGTTAAGGGCAAAGACATCGCCGTCAGGATCTACGAGTTGCTCGGCCTGAAATAAATCTATCCAATCCGACGATAATCAATTTAGTCCGC
>CAZWJK010000028.1:6471-21394 GCA_964634035.1 uncultured Candidatus Cloacimonadota bacterium
AGGACGGCACTTTGTAACCCGGCACGTTAGTGCCGGGTGTGATCCATCTATCGCAATCAGTCCG
Source organism: uncultured Candidatus Cloacimonadota bacterium (assembly GCA_964634035.1). Lineage (GTDB taxonomy): Bacteria > Cloacimonadota > Cloacimonadia > Cloacimonadales > Cloacimonadaceae > UBA5614. The sequence goes on from CAZWJK010000028.1 coordinate 6,536, forward strand.
TCAGGATGGCACAGATACTTGCAATATAGAATCCACGCAGGATCCTCGCTGGCTCAGCTCGGGTGGACCCTGCGTGGACCCTGCGTGGATTAAATGGCTGATATATTTATCTGCTTGATATGATATTGGATTAGAGCATGTAAAGAGGGTGCTACTTTTTCTTCTTTAGCTGCTCTTCCTTCAACTTTTTCCACCACTCCAACCGCTTGGCAACCTCTTTTTCAAAACCGAATTCGCCCGGCTTGTAGTAAACCTTTTCCGGCATTGCATCGGGAAAGCATTTCTGGTAAAAATACTTGTTTTCATGCTCGTGGTCATACTGATAATCCCTGCCGTAGTTCAGGTCTTTCATCAGTTTGGTGGGCGCGTTGCGGATGTGCAGAGGCACTCCCAGGTGAGATGTATTGCGCGCATCCTCGGCAGCCTTGCCGTAAGCTTCATACAGGGCATTGCTTTTGGGCGCCGTGGCCAGATAAACAACCAACTGGGCAAGGGCATTACTGCATTCCGGCATGCCCATGAAATGCACAGCTTCCCGCGCTGCCATAGCCTGAACCAGTGCCTGCGGGTCTGCCATGCCGATGTCCTCACTAGCAAAACGCATCAGTCTTCTGACTATGTAAAGAGGGTCTTCTCCCGCTTCCAGCATACGTGCCAGCCAATACAAGCCGGCCTGCGGATCACTGCCCCGCAGCGATTTGTGCAGCGCGGAGATCACATTGTAATGCTCTTCCTTGTTCTTGTCATAGAACATCGTTTTCTTGGTATAGACCTTGGCCAGGGCCTTCAGGTCGATATGCGGATTCTCTTTCAGGTAAGGCGCCAGCAGCTCCAAATCATTGAGGGCACGACGCGCGTCACCGCCGCTCTGCACTGCCATCCAGTTCACGATTTCGTCGTCTTTTTCCAGTCCCAGTTCAGTAAACCCTTTGCTGATAATGTCCAGCAGGTCTTGTGCAGACAGCATTTCCAGCACAAAGACATGACAGCGTGACAGCAGGGCAGAGATCACTTCAAAGGAAGGATTCTCTGTCGTAGCGCCGATCAGAACTATGGCACCCGACTCCACATAAGGCAGAAAGGCATCCTGCTGTGACTTATTGAAACGGTGGATCTCGTCGATGAACAGGATGGTGGGTTGGTTCTTGGCTCTGTGACGGTACTCCGCCTCTTTCATCACGCTCTTGACATCATTGATGCTGCTGAGGACCGCGCTGAAATGCACAAAGGGAAGGTGTGAGGTCTGTTCAATGATCTTGGCGATGGTGGTTTTTCCCGTGCCGGGAGGGCCCCACAAAATAAAGCTGTGGTAGTCATTGTGTTCGATCATGTGACGCAGCAAGGAGCCTTCAGCCAGAAGCTTTTGCTGTCCTTTCAGTTCTTCCAGGGAATGGGGACGCAGCTTTTCTGCCAGCGGAATCCTGGTCAGGGGTTCCGTCTTCTCGCTGTCAAAAATGTTGGTCTGGTCTTTTCGCATTTCTATGCCTTCCGTCTAACGGGTCATAGGGCGGAGCCCTATCCAAAAAAGGGTGGAGGGTGGGTTAAGAAAAAAACTTAACACTTATTTCCCGCTTATGTAATCAAGATATGATTTCACTGCCGCCTTACCAATGGGCGCAAAGTTGTGCACTTCAATGAAGTCCTGCAGCTCTTCCATCGGAACAAACACGAACTCGGTGTGCTCATCCTTGTCAGGGGCTTCGAGCAGCCTTTCCGTTAGCTGCTTTTCATTCAGGTTCAGATGAAAATAACACAGGAATTCCGGTTTCCGCATCACCAGGTTTTCTGCCAAACCCAGGCACAGAGCGTGTTTGATGTCATGCTCAGCCACATTGAGCTCTTCTGCCAGTTCCTTTTTCATGAAGTCGATGGGATTGATGGCATCACTCAAAGTGCCGCCCGGCACGTGCCATACAGCACTGGTTTCTGCCAAACGCTCATTCCGGAGACCTGCAAACACAGTTCCTTCCATTGTTTCTACCACTGCACAGGCAGCCAGGGCATTGGCAAGTTCGGTTTTGGGAAGTGTGTGTGAATGGCTGACATTGGTTCCGTAAAAGCTTTTGTAGTCGGTTTCCTGTACCTTCAGAAAGATCTGGTTCCTGCCTGTATCTTTGTCAATTGTCATGGCAGAGGAGATCAGACTGATCACTTTTCCGTTAAAGATGTCCAGATTCGGATTCAGCTTGGCGTCCTGCCAGGCTTCATTGATTAGTCTGCGGGTTGACGCTTTATAACTTCTCTTGCCCTGCTTCAGGTCAAACTGGAAATCAGCTTCGCTGAAGATTCCCGTGTAGATGATCTGATATTCAATAGCGTGATTCATGTTCCAGGATCAGGACGAATTCGCCTTTGGACAGGCTGGCAGACTTGGCTGCCAGCTCTTCCAGAGTGCCGGTGATGATGCTTTGCTGAGGTTGAGTGAGCTTGTAAAACAGACGCGCTTTGCGTCTCCTGCCAAGGATTTTCATCATGTCTTCCAGCACGTTCTTGAGTCGGTAAGGCGCTTCCAGAAAGACTATGTCAAATTTTGTCAGGGTTTTCAATTGTCTCAGTTCTGCCTGTCTTTCCTCTTTCTTGGCAGACAGAAAGCCGTAATACAAGAACTTATCTGCTTTCAATCCGCTGGCAGAAAGCGCTGCCATCAGTGATGAAGCACCGGGAACAGGATATACTTTGACATCATAGTCATGACAAAGCGCCACCAGTTCTGCTCCCGGATCTGCAAAGCCGGGAGTGCCGGCATCGCTGATCAGGGCGATCGCTTTGTCCTTCATTATCAGCAGGTCTTCAAACAACTGCTTGATCTCGATCGGCTTGCTGTGCTCGTTCAGGAAATGAAGAGGTTTTTCAATACCGAGAGACTTGATCAGGCGAATACCCTCGCGCCGTTCTTCACAGATGACAGCATCACACTTGCGCAGGATTTCCATCGCCCTGATCGTGATGTCATCAGGATTGCCGATGTGCGTGGCAACGGGATAAAGTCCTGCCGGCAAATTGGTTGCATTGGTCTGTCTGCCGGCAGGATTGCTTTTCTTTTGATTCATTTATGGTTCAGGCAGCAGGTTTTACATCTGCCTTACTCTCTCTGTACCAGAAGAACAGGCCTGCCAATAAGGACAGCAGAGAAACCAGAATGCCTATCAGGCTCAAACCAACACTGACTTTGTAGCTCTGTGGCTCGAACTTCATTTCCAGTGTGTGTTTTCCGGCGGGAACGACAACTCCTCTGAGGATGTAATTGGCAGGGTGGATCTCAGTTTCATTGCCGTCTATGTAAGCTTTCCAGCCTGCCGGGTAATAGATTTCACTCACGGTCAGGAAAGCGGGTTTGTCCGTTTCCACATCAAAGCTGAGTTCATGCATCTCTGCTTTGGTTTGCGTTACGTTGCGCACAGTTGGACTCTCCACTCCCGTAACCTCTTTTTCCACAATGGCAGAAACCGTGGGATTGAATGATTCAGAGTTGAGCTCACCCCAGATCTTTTGGGGTTCGCTGATGACTTTGAGACTGTCCACAAACCAGGCGCGGGGTCTGGCAGTATAATTTCTGTGCACCACCAGGTTATTTTCATAACTGGTGAAAACAGGCTGCAGATTGAAGAACGGCAGACTGTCAGAGAAAATGATGTATTTCGTGTTCAGCATATTGAGCACGTTCCAATTGATCTGTCCCTGCCTGAGTTTATTGTCGATGCAGTTTTCCAGCACTTCCTGATAGCGTTTCAGTTTCGCACCATGATAACCCTGAATGGTCTGATGCCGGTAAGCCCACCAGCCCTGCAGGCGCAGCACGCCGGTCATGTTACTGTTGAGCGGAAAGATCCTGTAATTCTCTGTGTCGCTCAGCAAAAATTCATCAAAGTCACGCTTGGCAAAGTAATCCTGTTTATACCTTGCAGGTTCTACGTTCTTAAGACTTTTCCCTGTATAGATCCATAGATCGACAAATGCCAATATCAATATCAGGATCAGGAAAACTGTTTTGTTCAGGTTTTTGCGCAGGAACAGGAAGATGAAACTGAGGCCTGCAACCAAAATGAGCAGACTGATCGCACCGCTTTTGTAGAGCAGGTTGAGTCTGGTGTCCTTAAGCTGTTCCAATTGGCTCATGGCATTGTTTTGCTGATACTGGGCGATCTCGTTTTCATTGGTGAAAGGCATGCCGCCAAAGATGCTTTTGCCCAGGATCAGGAAGAGCACAAACACGACCGCAGCAATGATATACCAGGTCTTGAACCGCTTCAGAAAGAGCTTGTCATCTTCTTTTGCCTTGTCAATAATTGTGGCAAGCCCCAGAGCTGCCATGACGGGTACGATGAATTGCACCATCACCAGCAGCATGGAAGGAACCCTGAATTTATTGAAGTAGGGCAGGTACCTGAGCAGAAGATCTGACAGTCCGCCGCCGAACTTTCCGAACGACATGACCAGAAACAGTAAAGCGCTGACCAGCATAAACCAGGCCAGCTTTTTTCTTTTTCCAAACAGCGCAAAGACCGCCAGCACCAGGATCAGCAGCCCCATGTAGTTATAGATCTGGGTAAATTCCATGAAGCCCCAATAGGTCTGATTGATGCCGCCATAGAAGTCAGGAATGATGAAAGTAAGTATCTCCAAAGGATGAAAGCTCCAGCCCTGCGCGTAGGCCTTATCCAGACCCGTTTCGCCGCCTCTGATGGTGTAGTGTCCGTATTCCCAGGTGGACAGATAAGGATTCAGCACCGCCACTCCCATGATGGCAAAAACGGCAACCAGCAGCATCGTAAAGACCGCAAACCTGCTCCATTCCTTACTTTTGAAGTTCTCTATCAAACTGTAGATCCAGTACATTCCGATAAACAAATACAGGTAATAACTGATCTGCGGATGATTTTCACGGAGCTGGGCGATCAGAAAAACGCTTGCCAGTCCGAAGCCGAGCAGACTGCGTTTCTGCTTCAGATACATAATTCCCCAGACCACCCAGGGGATCCACATTATAGCCCTGTATTTCGTGTTGTGTCCAATGTCCAGAAGCCCCGTCCAGTGGCAGCTGAAGACGAACGCCACCGCTCCGAAGAAAGAGGAGAATCCGTCCAGGCCCAGAAATCTCAGCAATATGAACACTCCCAGCCCGCCCAGGAAGAGCAGAAAGATGCGCCAGTTCATCACTTTGTCCACCAGCTTGGTGACGTTCTCGACAAAGGGATAGCGGTTGGGGAAGGAGATCAGGTAACTCGGCATGCCGCTGAACATATTGGGCTGCCAGAGCGCTCTGTCGCTGTGCGTTTCGTTGTATTCTATCAGTTTTTGGGCAGCGCCCTGCCATTGCATCGTATCAGACGCCGGCGGAAACATCTTCTGAAAAGCGGTGGGGAAATAGATCACACTGACCAGCAGAAACAGCAGGATGACAAAGATCCACGGCCTCTGTTCAAAAATGGAAGACATCGGATTTTGCATTGTTTTGGCATTGACCGCAGGCTGTTTTTTCACTGGAATCTTATAGTTTTTGGTCTTGCCTGTATGATGGCTCATGATCACCTCACATTTATCTTTCTATTATTATTGATGCTTTGTTTCCTTGTCTTACGAAAAGCGATTTAGTCAAGAGATTTATCCGTTGCACGTTCTTGGCCGGCGCTCTATCAGCAGGATGTAAATAGTCCTTAATATCAATTCTGTTTATTCCTTTTCTGCCCGATTCTCAGCCCATTCATCAAGTCCTGAAATTACCTCTTTCATCCATACATGCATTACTTGACCATTACGGTACCACTACGGTAGCATTACGGTTAATTACCGTATTGGTACCGTAGTGGTACCGTAATGCTAAAGCAGTGCTTTTATGAGAAAAAGGGGAAAATCAGAATAATCTTGACAGCAGGGGGGAGGTTAAATCTTGATGCAATATCAAAAAGATCGATAAGGGAAATGACTTTATGCTTAATGTATCACTGGCACCGGATGGCAAGAAATACACTTTGCCGACACCTGAGGACAGCGAAAAAGAACGCGAGATCCTGAAGCAGATAACGGAAGAACAACGCAAGCTGGGACGCAGGATAGTGGCTGTGCAGGGCATGGGCTTTGTGGGCTGCGTAATGGCAACGGTGGTTGCCGATGCGGAAGATAAAGACGGCAAGCCGATCTATTATGTGCACGGGCAGCAGCGCACATCCAGACGCTCATTCTGGAAAGTCCCGACCATCAACAAAGGCATTCCGCCCGTCAGCTCATCCGATAAGGAAGTGCCGGAGATCTTCCACCGTTGCGTGGTGCAGAAAAAGAATTTCCGCGCGACCTGGGAATACTTTGTCTATGAACTGGTTGACATCGTGGTGGTGGACATACAGCTCGATGCCACCAAACCTGCTTTCGGCGAGGCGGAAAAAGGTTTCTGCGACCTGACCGCTTTCCGTGAAGGGATCAGGACCCTGGGCCAGCACATCCGTCCCGAATGCCTGATTTTGGTAGAAACGACAGTTCCGCCCGGAACCTGTGAGAAAGTGGTCAAACCCATCATTGAAGAGGAATTCACCAAGCGCGGCATTGACATCAAAAAGAACCCTCCGCTGATCGCACATTCCTATGAAAGGGTGATGCCGGGCGAGCATTATGTGGCTTCCATCCGCGATTTCTGGCGCGTCTATTCAGGTGTCAACCAGAAAAGCAAACAACTCTGCAAAGAGTTCCTGACCGATATTCTGGATGTGGAAAACTATCCTCTGACCGAACTGGAAACAACTAATGCATCAGAACTTGCCAAGGTGATGGAGAATTCCTACCGGTCTACGAATATCGCTCTGACTTTGGAATGGGCGCGCTTTGCAGAACAGATCGGAGTCAACCTATACACTGTCAGAGACGCCATCCGCAAACGCAAGGGCACTCACGACAATCTGCTCAGGCCCAGTCTGGGAGTGGGCGGATACTGCCTAACTAAAGATCCTGTTTTAGCCAACTGGGCGATGAGCACCCTGTTTGGACTGGAGGGCAAACTCGCCATGGCAATACGCTCCGTCAATATCAATGACACGATGCCGTTGCATACAATAGAACTGATCAAGAGCGAAATTCCTGTTCTCAAAGAAATCAGGATCGCGGTCCTGGGCGTTTCATATCTTGAGAATCTGGGCGATACCAGACACTCGGCTTCCAAAACTCTGGTCGAGTTTCTCAGAAAGGATCTGGCTGTGGTCAAAGTGGCGGATCCCTATGTGGAAAGCTGGCCAGAAGTGGAAGAGATAACGGTTTACAGCAAGTTGGAAGAAGTCCTGCCGGAGATGGACGTTGTCGTATTTGCAGTGGGTCACGATGAATACAGAAACCTGAATCCGGAAGCAGTTGTGAAACTTACCGGCAAGAAACCTCTGATCATTGACTGCTCAAACTTCCTGTCCGATGAAACGATTGTTCAATACAAGAAACTCGGCTGCATAGTGAAAGGCGTCGGCAAAGGCCACATCAGCAATCTGAAATAGTATAGCGATAAAAGAAACAGCCGGCTGTGAGAATTGATGCAGCCGGCTTTTTTTATACGTATGATAAGAGATCTCTAACCAGATTTCTTAACTTGCTGCGGGAAGGTTATGGTGAACTTGGTTCCTTTTTTGATGTTGCTTTCCACTTCGATGCTGCCGCCCTGCTGAGCGATCAGATCTTTGCAGATGATCAGTCCCAAACCGCTGCCATGAGCTGTTGACATTGAATTCAAGCGCTTTCTTGTGTCTACCTGAAAGATATATTTCTGCTGCTCTTTGCTCATTCCGATGCCGGTATCCTTGATGGTAACGATCACGTTGCCGTCGTTACGAACTGCTGAAACAGCTATCTGGCCTTTATTGTGAGTGTATTTTGCAGCATTGGACAGGATGTTCTTGATGATGGTGTCAAAGATGTAGAAATCAGCGTTAAGACAGAGGTCGTCAGTTATCTGAATGTTCACTTCAAGTTCTTTGTGAGATATCTGGTCTTTCAACAACAGCAGATTATCAGAGATCAGTTTTTTAACCTTGATCTTCTCAGGATTAAGTGACACATCCCTGCCGTTTACTTTATCCAGCAGGATCAGGTTTTCCAGCAGGATAAAGGAATTTTGGGCAGTGTCATTGATCTGGGAAATGAAATCCAGCAATTCCTGTTTGTTGATTGTATCGAGCTTGCTTCTGATGAAATTGCTGAGCGTAATCACTGAATAGATGGGATTCTGCAAATCATGAGCCACCAGAGTGATAAGCTTGTCCTTCATCTGATTGGACTTGGAAAGCTCTTCAGCAGTAGAGACAAGCTGCTGCTCAAGCTCCTTGCGTTTTTGTATATCACGCGTGATGAAAACCATATATGCCTGTTTATCATCAGGGTTGATAAACAACTTGATGCTGTTCTCCAGCCAAACATAGTGTCCGGACTTGTTAAGAAAACGATACTCAAAACTGATTTCCTGCGTATTGCTAAGCTGGCTCAGCCATCTGTTTACATTTGGGATATCGTCTTCATGAACTAAGTCAAGGCCATTCAGGTTGATTCTGTCCGAAGGGGCCCAACCCACTATCTGCTCAACGTTGGGACTTATGTACAGCAGTTTTCCGTTTATGTCTGTCACCCCAACTATATCATTGACATTGTCAACGATGATCTTGTTCCAAAGTTCTTTATCGGAAAGGATTGCAGGCATTGCAGCTTTCTCAGCTGTTTTTTCCACTTTACTCACTAAATCTATCTCCACTTATTGTACATTCAATGAATTAAAAAATCCATTCTGCTAATGTAACACACAAAGTATGACTTAATTAAAAGCTGAAACTTGTCAATATCTATGTTCGTCAAAGGTTTTTCCAAGGTCGAGGAATGACTCTGACAGAAAGGAATCAGCAGGTTTATATTGACATAAAGTTCTCTGTACATAAAGAGCATTTAAACTCATCGGTAAAAGAAATGAAGAAACAGCTGGTCATAGAAATCGGTACGAATACCATCAAAATGCTTTATGCAGAGCGGGATGGTGCGGTGTGGAAAATTCTGTCTGATGACCTGTATCCAACTCGGATCGGAGCAGGTAAAGCTCAGACGGGCAGGCTCAGCGCAGATGGTATCACAAGAAGCTTAACTGCAATCGGAGATATTATCAGCAAGCGTTCTGACCTCAAAGTAAACGGTATTCATATCATTGCCACGGAAAGCCTGCGTTCTGCAGATAATGCAAATGAATTTATCAATGCAGTCAGGGAACAATTTGGCCTGAGTGTGGACATTATTTCCGGTTTAGATGAGGCGCGCTATGCTTTTCTGGCAGCGGCCTCAGAGCCATTAGATCCGGAAGGTACTATAGCAGTTCTTGATATCGGTGGTGGAAGTACAGAGCTAACAATTGGCAAAAAGGATGAGATCATTCATCAGCAGAGCTATCAGGTTGGGGCTGTCAAACTAACAGAACAATTCATGCAAAATAACCCGCCTTGGGCATCAGAAATAGAAGCTGCCAAAGTATTTGTTGCTGATCAGATACAAGACATCAGCCATGCAGTCAGTTTGTCTGAAATGATAGGAGTTGGCGGCTCTGTAACCACTTTAGTATTGCTTGCGATCCCACAGGAAAAATCCTTGATCATAAACATTGAAGAAGCCATCTCAATGATCGACAGAACTTATCTAAGTCTGGATCAGATATCAGACTTTATCACAAAGCTAAGTGCTTTGACCGTTCAGGAAAGAGAAAGACTGCCTTTGATGCCGAAGGGCAGGGCAGACATCATCCTGGCGGGGACCTTGATTTTGGATATTATGATGCGTCGTTTGAACATGCAGAAAATCACTGTCAGCACCCGTGGTGTCAGGTACGGATATCTTTATTCCCGATGCAGTTAAATACGTTCGGATAAAATTTACTTGCTATTAAAACAGCTTTCTTAAATCTGGTCTGAAAATACATCGGCGAAGAGACTATCTTTCGCCTGAAACATAAGGAGCAAAGCATGCCGTTCAATCTTAAGAACAGACACTTTCTGACCCTGCTGGATTTCACTCCGCAGGAAATTCAGTTTTTATTGGATCTTTCCGCCGACCTCAAGAAAGCCAAATACACGGGCAACGAGGTTCAGCGTCTGAAAGGCAAAAACATTGCCCTTATCTTTGAAAAAGACAGCACCCGCACGCGCTGTGCCTTTGAAGTGGCGGCTTTTGACCAGGGCGCGCATGTCACATATCTGGGTCCTACTGGCAGTCAGATGGGCAAGAAGGAATCGATCGCTGATACAGCGCGTGTTTTGGGACGCATGTATGATGGCATTGAATATCGTGGCTACGGTCAGGAGATCGTGGAAGACCTGGCAAAATATGCCGGCGTTCCTGTCTGGAACGGGCTTACAACAGAGGACCACCCCACCCAGATCCTGGCGGATTTTCTCACCGGCATCGAACACATCAAAAAGCCCCTGAATCAGCAGGTTTGGGCTTTCGTGGGTGACGGACGAAACAATGTCGCCAACGGCCTGATGATCGGCTGCGCCAAGATGGGAGTTGACTTCCGGACTGTTGCGCCGAAAAGTCTTTCCCCTGATAAGAAACTGCTCGATAAGTGCAAAGCCATCGCCAAGGAAACCGGCGCTAAGATCACTGTCACTGAAGACATCAACAAGGGTGTCAAAGGCTGCGATGTGATCTATACCGACGTTTGGGTCTCCATGGGCGAGCCGGACAGCGTTTGGGCCGAAAGAGTAAAGTTGCTCAAACCTTTCCAGGTCAATGCCAGACTGATGAAACTGACAGGCAAGAAAGAAACCGTTTTCATGCACTGCCTGCCCTCATTCCACGACACCAAAACCACCATCGGGAAGGACATCTACAATAAGTACAAACTCGATGGCATGGAAGTGAGCAACGAGGTGTTTGAAAGTCCGCAGTCAGTCGTCTTTGACGAAGCGGAAAACCGCATGCACACCATCAAAGCAGTAATGGTGGCAACGCTCGGACAGCAATAAAACATAATAAAATCAAAAGATATCAAGGCAGCTTTTCCGGCTGCCTTTTTTCTATTATCTGAAAATGGTCTGATACCTTTATGGACAATACATCCTACGCTGCCTCCACGCAGGCTCAGCCCGAGTGGACCCTGCGTGGACCCCACGTGGGTTAAAGGGAAGATGGATGTTCTAAAAAATTGAGGATATTATTCTAATTGCAGAGTCTCAAAATGCAATCAGATTGATGTTTAGGACAGCAGTGCGAGGTAGGGCTAAAGTTTTTGTTGACTGATTGCAGATTGGCAGAAAATGAGATTACAAAGTAAAATGGATGAAATGTATGACTAAATTGTTTAAACGCAGCTTAGTAAAAATGGTGGACGGCTTCGAGTCCAAGAACGAGTGTCTTGACTATATGGCAAAGATGCTCTCAGAGAGCGGTTGTCTGCAGTTTCCGGACCGGTTCCTGGCTGCCGTCAAAGGCCGAGAAGACATCATGAGCACCGGCATCGGCAAAGGAGTCGGAATTCCGCATGCACGCGATCTTATGGTCAATACGATGCGGATCGCAGTCTGTTTATTGAAAGAACCCCTTGAGTTCCAGTCCATAGACGGGCTGCCGGTTCGCGTAGTTTTCATGATAGCCGTGCCGCAGAATTCCAATACGGAATACATGATGATCCTGCGCTCCATTTCGGAATATCTGAAACAGGACGATAAAAGAAACGCCCTACTTGAATCGGTCAGCGAAGAAGAACTTTTTTCCAAGGTAAGTGAGATAGAACATGTCATCAAGAAAAATACTCAGTCTTAGTCTGCTCTTGCTGCTTTGCAGCATGGTTTGGGGCGTGAATGAAAACGCCGGCACGACAGGATTCAACAATCTGCAGGTCATTTATTCAGCCCGGGCGATGGGCATGGCGCGAGCGATGACAGGTTTCAGCGGCGTCATTGAAGGCATGCAGTTCAATCCTGCCTCCGTGCTGCAAATTGAAGATAAACTCCTGTCCAGCACCTTCAGCAGCTATGTGGTCGGCTCCAACGGCGGAGCGCTGCATTTTCTCTATCCCAAAAACGAAAATGTGACCTACGGCGTGATGCTGCATTACCTGAATTTCGGACAGATCGACCGCACGGAAGTGACCACCGGAAACGAATATCTGGACCTCGGGGAGACCTTCGGAGCCAGCAATATAATGTTTGGCCTGACTGCCGCCAGAATGATCAATCCGTCCATTGACCTGGGCGTTTCACTGAAAGCCATTTATGATCAGATCGATACCTATTCCGCGGCGGCGGTGGTTCTGGATGGCGGTCTGGTGCATCATCCAGAAAATGACAAGATCCAGGTCGGAGTGTCTGTCCGCAATCTGGGAACGCAGGTTGCCTATTACACTGAGGATAAATACAAGGAAGGCCTGCCCCTGACCTTTGCGGCAGGCATCAGCTATCAGCTCAACCCCGCCGTTCTGGCTGCCATTGATATTTCCAAACCGAAGGCATCAAACCTGAGTGTTAAATTCGGTGCGGAAGGACAGGTTCATCCCATGCTGAAAGTTCGCGCAGGTTACAATACCAATTCAGGAGACTGGAGAACGGGTGGCGACTGGGACTGGTCTTCGGGATTCACATTCGGCGCCGGATTCAACTGGAAAAACTATGTCCTGGACTATGGCATCGCTTCTTACGGCAATCTGGGATTTGTCAACCAACTGACTCTGCAGTACCAGTTTTAGCCCTACCTGACATTGTAATCAATATACTTAACGAACCATACAGATAGAGAGGAAACACTGTTAACCAAAGATTTTTTACTGGAGATCGGCACGGAAGAAATTCCCGCCGGATATCTTAAAGACGCTTCAAACCATATCAATAAAAGCTTTGCCGAATTTCTGCAAACCAATCGTCTGAGCTCAAAACAGGTGCAGACGACCTATACTCCCAGGCGCTTAATCCTGATCGCAAGCGGTTTGCAGGCAAAACAGGAAGACCTGGATATTGTCAAAACCGGACCATCCAAACGCATTGCTCTCAAAGAAGACGGCACTCCGACTCCGGCACTGGAAGGATTTCTGCGAAGCAATCAGGCAAAGCTGGAAGACGTTTTCTGGCAGGACAGCGGAAAGGGCGAGGTTGCCGGTGTCAGGATCAGACAGGACGGACAGTCAGTAGAACAGCTTTTACCTGAATGGATCACAGCAGTCATCAAATCAATTCCGTTTCCCAAGAAAATGCTCTGGGGCGAGGGCGGGCTTGATTTTGCCCGTCCGGTGCGCTGGCTGATTTGTCTTTTGAATGATGAAGTTTTACAATATTCCATAGAGGGTATTAAGGCAGACAGGATCAGCTATGGGAATAGATTCACGGGCCTTGAAACATCTGTCGTTATTGCCAATTCTCAGGAGTATTTTTCTGCCCTCAGATCAATAAACGTAATGGCAGACAGGCATCAGCGCTATGAGCAGATCAGGAAGCAGTTGTCGGAGATCTTTTCCGGACAGGACTATTCAGTCGATCTGGATGAAGGCCTGCTGCAGACTGTGACTGACCTCGTTGAGTTTCCCACGGCCGTGGTCGCTGAGTTTGAAGAGAAATTCCTGGTGTTGCCTGAAAAGATCGTAACATCAACCATCAGCACCAATCAGAAGTACTTTGCCGTTAAAGATAAATCCGGCAAGCTGACCAATAAATTCGTCTTTGTATCCAACGGCAATCCGGAGTTCAGTGAACTCATCAGAAAGGGCAATGAGAAAGTGGTTAAACCGCGCCTGGAAGATGCGATGTGGTATTATCACGAGGATACCAGGCAACCGCTTGAAGCATACATCCCACAGCTTGAGAACGTGGTTTTTCAGGCGGAACTGGGCACTCTCAAAGCCAAGACAGACAGGATCGTGAGTATCTCGGAACATTTGGGAAAGCAACTGAATTTGTCTGATAAAGATATTTATGCAGCTAAAAGAAACGCTCTCCTCTGCAAGGCGGACCTGGTCACCAAGATGCTGGGCGAGAAGGAATTTACCAAACTGCAGGGCTACATCGGTATGCATTATGCACTTGCATCAGGGGAGACGGAATCCGTTGCTCAAGGCATTTATGAGCATTATATGCCTCGCGGCCAGAATGATGAACTGCCCGAGACTTTGAATGGTGCCATAACTGCAGTGGCAGACAAGCTGGATACTGTGTGCGGGATTATCGGAATCGGCATGCTGCCGACCGGCTCGGCAGATCCTTTTGCCTTGCGCAGAGCCGCCAATGGCATTGTTCAGATCATTGCTGAAAGAAAGTGGGACATTGATATCACGGAACTGATCGACTTCACTTTAAAATGCTTCAACCGGGATGACATCAGCACGGACAAGAACAAAGAGGTCATCAGGAGTTATTTTCATCAACGGATAAACTGGTATCTGCAGCAGCTTAAGATAGATTATGACGTGATCGACAGCGTCATGCACATTGACTTTGGTAACCTATTGCATCTGATCCAACGTGCCAAAGCGCTGCAGGATTTCAAAGCCAATGAAGACTTCATCAAACTGGTGATCGGCTTTAAACGCGTCTCCAACATCATTAAGGATGAGAAAAAGCAGCTATCCATTCAGGAAAACTTGTTACAAGAACCTGCTGAAATTGCTCTCAATAAAGAGCTCAAAGCTTTGGAAACAAAAATAGAAAAAGACCTGATGCAACTAAACTATACCGGTGTCATAAATCATCTGGTTGGGATCAGAACCGCCATTGACAAGTTCTTTGACGACGTTCTGGTCAATGTTGAGGACGAACAGCTCAGGCAAAACCGTTATGCCCTTCTGCAGAAGATCCGCCAGGCATTCCTGCAGGTGGCAGACCTTTCACTCCTTGTGGTGGAAGGCAAAACCGGGCAATGATGATAATCCAAAATTAA
>CAZWJK010000029.1:0-6663 GCA_964634035.1 uncultured Candidatus Cloacimonadota bacterium
TCGCTCATCAGCACCCTGGAACTGGATCCGCTGCCTTCAAAGCAGTAGAAATACTCTGAGTGGCTGGAAAACGTGGAGGCATCAAAAGGACGCATCACCAGCATCACAAGGTTGTCGCCGGCATAGAGATAAGGATTCTGCAGGGGAATGTTGATCACGTTCTCTCCGGCGGGATAATCCACCAGGCCGTCATAGACCAGAGTCATCTGATGCGTGGGGATCCAGCCTGAGTTCAGATCAGTCAGAGCGGTGGTGCCCAGCCAGATCCTGGTTTCCTTATCAGGCAGATTGGTCTGGAAGTTATTGTAGAACTGGATCTCGCTGATCACGCGGTTGGGGAAAAGACGCAAGGTCTCAGCAATGTTCGGAGTGAAGATCATCTGGAATACGCTCGTGCGCCAGTAGAAATCCATCGGGATCCTGTAGGTGAAATTGGTGGGCGGCACCAGAATGGTGTCTGCCGGCGGATAGATCAGAACGTCCAGCAAGGGGGTTCTGTCATTGAAAAAGTTCTGGTCAAGGCTCAGGTTCACTTTGGCATAGATGGAAGCAAATCCCTCAAAATCAGGCGTCCAGGAAATCGGAATTTCAACAGCATACCCGGAAGGCACAAAAACGCCGTCAGCCACGGCAAGCAGAGTGTCGTCATGCTTGCGCAACTCAACTGAATAGAGCGAGTGATGGTCATAGCCGGCGTTTTCGACCTCCACTATATATGAATAGCTCTTGCCCCGCTCCAGAATGCTGTCTCCGGTCAGGGACACCGCTGCCAGGTCATTGATCAGCTGTGCGTCAGAAAAGTGGAAAGTGGTCTTGGGAAACTGGCCTGACAGGGTGAGATTGGTTCCGCTTGTAGGCGGCGCTGCAGGATCTGGATTGGTGCTGTCAGAATAATACTCGCGGGAACGGCTGGTGCCCACGGTCTGGCAGTAAAAATTAAGCGGATTGGCAGTCCAGGGATTCACCCACGGACTTCTGGACATGACGACAAGGTTGTTTCCCGAGTATTGGAAAGGATTGTTCAGGGTTATGGTGACGATGTTCTCTCCATTGGGAAAAGTCACATGCCCATTAAACACCATAGTCAGTTCTGAAGAAGGAATCCAGCCTGCTGACAAATCACTCTGAGTTGTCATCCCCATCCAGATCTGAACATGCTGATTGGTGTACGGCCAATCCGGAAAATTGTTGTAATAGGAAATTGCAGTTATGGCGCCTGCCTGAGTGATTTCAGACGGGTAGTACAAGGTTTCATACAGACTGAATCTGTAGTTGAAATTAAAGGGCATCCGGTTCTGCTCGTCCCCCGCACCGACAGTAATATCTATGGCACTGAGACTTACGGTCAGCAGCAGACAGAGCAACAGTATCAAATTAGGTCTTTTCATTTCTCCTCCTCCTTAGTGCATTTTGTTGAGGAAACATTCATAGGATCGGCATAATTGAACGCAATCCTTATTCCATATTTCATGGATGTTCTAAAAGATTGATTTGGAGTGTTTTATAATTAGTTAAGGTGAGTCTCAGAGGAGAATTTCGAGTATTTTTAAAGACAATATTGATGTAATTATACAACAGAGGCAGTCAATTTATTTAACCGACTGCCTGTAAAGTTAATAAATGGTATTAGTTCGGATTATTGGGAAGTTGGCTTTTTTCCCAGACTCGCCATGTAGATGACGAAAGCGCTGGTGCCGTCCAGATCAAGGATCTCATTCATTCCTTCGTCGTAGAAAGCGCCGATCATGCAGGTTCCGGCATCGATGGCTTCCGCCGCCAGATGCAGATTTTGACCCACGTGCCCCGCATCCAGGTAGAGATAGCGATAGCCCCTCTGACTGTAACGCCAGGTGGTGCGATAGGGTATGGCGACCCAAATGAATGTCACAGCGCCTGTTTTAACCATTTCCTGGTCAAAGGCACCGGTGCAGACGGCATTTGTCCACTCAGACCCTTCCCTGACCTGCACAAGGCCATGCTTGATGGGATGGTAGTAATAGATGCCGGGATGGATGCCATCCACATTGTTGATCAGCAGATAGGTTTCAAACGGATGCCTGGCGCCGGCGGAAGGCACATTGCGAAAGGCGATCTCCGCTTTTTCATTGGAGCGGAAATCACGCACCCATTGAGTGGCCCAGAGCAGAAAGGACAACTCCTGCTGGGATAAGGATTTATCTGCATAGGAGCGCAGACTGCGCCGCTGTTCAATGGCTTTGTGCAAAGTCATTGCAGGTTTATCAATTATCCCCACGGCAGGAAGCTGGATGATCTCTCCACAGACAGGGCTGACCGCATCCGGACGGGGAATGCCTTTGGCGGTGTCAGGAGCGGGTTCATAGATGTAACGCGTGAAACGGATAAAATCAGCTCCGATCTCAGGCAGATTGGAGCGTTCTGCTTTGATCAGACTGACTTCTTCCGCCAGTTCAGTTTCAAATCTGGCAAATTCCTCTTCTGAGAGGCCGGCTTCTTTCAGGATGGTATCTTTATCCTCATCCCTGACTTTGTAATAGAGATAATAGAACTTTTTGGTATCCATATCGTTACACCTCAGCAGCGCTCTTCTTTCTGAGTAATGTTTCAGCTACAGTGTCTTATTTTAACAGCAGCATCTTGCGGGACTGGCTTTTTCCTGCCACATTCAAACGGTAGAAATAGATCCCGCTGCCCACTGTTCTGCCGTTATCGTCAGTGCCGTTCCACACCAGTCTGGTTTCACCCTTGTCCGAGTTTCCCTGATACAGGGTTCTGACCTTTTGTCCCTTGCTGTTGTAAATGGTCAGATTCACGTTGTTTTCAGCTTTGGGCAGGGCAAAGGTGATGGTCGTTTCAGGATTGAAGGGATTGGGATAATTGGCAGCGAGCAGAACCTGACTCAGGGCAACTTCATCCTGATTGGAGACAAAGTTGGTGGCGGCAAAGCTGGCCTGACGGGAGAGACTGCCGCGATAGACAGTCCAGGCATCCATATTACCCAGAGGCCTGCGCAGTTTAATGACCAGCACACCATTGGAATATCCGGAGACCAGGTCATAGTTGCCGTCTTCGTCCAGATCGGTCAGGGTGGCGGGAGTGTTGCCGTTAAAGTTCATATTGAAGGGGAATCCGGTGATCATGGAGCCGTCGTGGTTGTAGATATAGACGCTGTTCAGATGGTTCTGGACGATGATCTCGTACTGCAGGTCGCCATCGATATCGGCAGCCAGAGGCGGACAACTGACATAGGTTCCCAGGTTCACGGGAAAGCCACTGATGTCGCTGCCATCCTGACGGCAGGCATAAAGCATGCCGCTGGTTGCAGCAAACACTATGTCCAATTCACCATTGCGCTCCAGATCGACCGCTATGGATCCGCCAACCATGTCACCTGAGATCTGTCTCTGGGTCAGGATCATCCCTTCTGCAGAAACAACATACAGATTATTCCTGGTGCCGACGACGATCTTATTATTATCCAAAACGATGGGCGAACCGGTCACGACCCCGTTCAACTGAACGGGAAAACCGGTTTTGACAGTTCCGTTATACTCGATCGCCCAAAGCTTGCCATCCACCGTTCCGGCAATGATTTCCAGGGTGCCGTTGTTGTCGAGGTCGGCAACTGCCAGTTCAGCGCCAAAGGCGGCGGTCAGTTCCACCGGGAAACCGCTTAAAAGCTGATTATCATAGTTCAGGGCATAGATCATTCTATTATGCGCCGCGGCGATCACTTCACTCAGACCGTTGTTGTCCAGATCAGCGATCACGGGTGTATAGAGCAGGGTGCTGCCCGTGTCGTAGTTGATGTAATTGATGGTGGTCGTGTCTTTATGGGCAATGGCAAAGATCTTGCCGGTCCTGCTGGTGAAGGCATAGGTGTGCATCAGCGTGTTGATTGATTCGTGCATTCCGACGGCAAAGCTGCGGTTGATGTTTTCCTCGCTGCTGAAATTGAATCCGCCCATTCTTTGTCCTGTCGTATTGATGAAGTGCCCGTCGCCGTTGACATCGACATAGAGGATCTGGTTTTCGTTATTGAACTGCAAATCCCCCACCACCGGAGCCGATTTGCTGGCATAGAACCAATCCCAGGGGAAATGGCTGTCCAGCAGAGTAATGTCCATGGCGGCAGAAAACATGCGCTCGCAGACAGGCAGATCAGTGATGTTGTCATAAGCGGTCAGCTTGATCTTGAAACTATAGGTCCCGAACGCCATGTCGGACGGCAGTTCCATCCTGATATAAAGGGTGGAATCCATATAGGCGCCTGATGCCAGCTGCGGAACCGTGATGCTGGCGTTGGTCAGAGTCACTCCCGCAGGAACATTTTCCAGCGTGACAGTGACATTATAGGCGGTATTCCAGCCGGCATAGTTGAAAACTCTGGGATAAAGCCTGATCGCTTCGCCGGGATTGAGATTGCCGTCTCCATCGCCTTCGATGTCATCGAAGCGATATGATTCCAGGTTCAGATAGGAAAGGTCAGGATTGGGCAGTTTGATCTCGGTCGAAGGATCGCCAAACAGGATGGTCTCGTAGTAGCACCAGAGCATCACTGATGACTGCATGGCGTTATTCAGGTTCTGCAAAAGCGAATATTCCATCGCTGAACCGATGTCGAACATCCCCTGCTGGAACATCCCCACAAAGAACTGCCGGTCAAAGTATTGGCTGGGTCCGTTGATGCTGCCGGGCATGTACCAGCCGTATCTGGTATTGCCGATAAAGGCAAAAAGCGCTCCTGAGGCCATGACCAGATGCTCTCCGATCGATTCTCCGTCACCGCTGGTGCGTTGGTCAAAAGCGGCAGGATAGCATCCCTGCGAATAAAGGAAGCCGTATTCCGTATTATTGAGGGCCTGCACTGTGCCATTGCTCTGTCCCATCAGGAAGGTCTCATTGGCGTGTCCCATGTGGTTCATTATGCCGGCTCCGCTGTTGATGGCATCGATCACGATCACCGGTGAATAGGTATTGTCTCTCTGATAGTGCGTTTCCAGATGGTATCCGGCGGGAATGTACTGAGCCACGTCATCCTTGTAATCTCCGCCCCAGGTGACGGGATTCCAGTTCAGGTTCTCGCCGAACATCTTGGCAATGTTGTTGCTGAAGGTCGAGTTATTGACATAGTGCATGGTCTTGTTCATTATATTATCAAATTCCTGCTGAGTTTCTGCAGGAAATCTGCCTACATAGACTTCCGGAACCAGGTCTGGATTATCGATCGGGTATTCGCCCCAAAGATTGTCCCCGTCTGCATTCCAATTGCCGTCCAGGCCTGCGTAATAAAGATCGCTGGGCATCCAACTGTCATAGGTGTCACCCACCTGGCCGACCAATCCCCTGACCGGGATGATCTCGTCGTCGCCTGCCAGGATCACATATTCCAAAGGTGTTGCGCTTCCGCCCCAGGTCTGGAAAGCGTCGAGAATGAAGCTGCGCAGTTTGGCGGGATTGTCGGTGCCGGTGTAGGTGCTGAGAATGTCTTCAATGGCAAATACGCCGGTCGGGATGCTTTGTCCAGCTTTCCACAGCATGTATTGATTGAACCAGCCGATCTTGTTCTGAGAGGTGATGATGATCATCTGTTTGGGGTCGTTGGGATTGAGGTCGCGGAACATCGGAGTGTGGTTATAAGTTTTCATGTAACTGCTCATCAGTTCGGGATTGACCACTGTTTTCTGCAGCATCCGGCGCACCTTGTCATTAGTGATCAGCATTTTGTCCTGCTCAAAGCGCAGTTCGCTGTCAGTTTCTGTCACTATCTCGATCACTGCCTGTTGAGAAGAAGTAAGCTGCTTTGTGACCGGATTGTATTGCCAGGGATAGACATTGATCACCGCCAGAGTGTATCCCTTCCACTGCTGAGTGCCCATGAAGGCAAAATCCTGAGCAGGATAGAATTTATCGGCAGACCAGACTGCCGGGTTTTTCTGAGTTAGGTCGGCAGCAGGTTGTGAAATGGGTTGCGGAGTTTTGACAAAATCAAGGTTGACGTTGTTCCGGACTGATTTTGCCCGATCGAAAGCAACTCTGACTTCACTGACCCCTTCACCCATGGGCAGCAGAACCTTAACGGGATAAAACGGCAGGGCTGGATTGCCCGGTTCCATGATCAGGGGCAAAAGGCCGTCCTGGCCCTTTTCGGTCAGATTCCACTGCGGAATCTGTATGTTTACGGTTAAATCCGCTGCCAGAACCAAGGGCAGCAGCACAAGCAACAATATCAGCATTCTTTTCATAACTATTCTATATCCTTACAATAAATTATCCTGTTTAGTTGCAGCAAGGCTGTCCACCACTTTTTTGACATCCTCGCTGCGCTCTTTGCTGGTGACTAATATGGCGTCTTCCGTTTCGACGACGACCAGATTTTCCACCCCGATCAGACTCACAAACTTGTCCGAAATAATATAATTGCCTTTGGCGTCAAGCGCAAAATTCTTCTTGGGTAAACAGTTGCTATTGGCATCAGCAGGCGAGATATCAGCCAATGCTTTCCAACTGCCCACATCGCTCCAGCCATAATCAACCGGGATAACTGCTCTCTTATCAGCTTTTTCCATGATCCCGATGTCAATCGGCAGGCGCGGCATTTTCTGGTAGATATCAGTAATGTCAGCTTGCATGCCCTGCTGTTTCCAGACCAGTTTAATATCTTCCAGAAGGCGATTCAGTTCA
>CAZWJK010000029.1:6763-20517 GCA_964634035.1 uncultured Candidatus Cloacimonadota bacterium
GGCAGCACGATAATGCTTTCGTAAGGAGCGATCCTGCCCTCCAGGTAAGCCAGACTGAGCCCGATGCAGGGCGCCGTATTCATCCCAAACGGTTCAATAATTATATTTTCCAAAGGTAACTGAGGAAGGTGCTCTCTGACCAGTTCCACCTGAGCCCGGGCCGTGACGATATAAATGTCTTCTATCCGAACCGCACCTTTCAGGCGTTCAACCGTGAGCTGCAGCATGCTCTTCTCCCCCGCAATCTTGAGAAACTGCTTGGGTTTGGCAATTCTGCTCAAAGGCCAGAAACGGGTGCCTGACCCGCCTGCCATGATTAATGCTTTCATGCTTTCTTCCTCATCTCTTCCTGCTGGCCTCCTGTGCCCGAGCGGGGGAGCTTAGGGGGCATTCCCCAAGCTGTCCCTGAGCGTCAAGCACGAACCTGCTGCTGTCTCATGATTTATGCAAACTCCGTTCCCATTGATGATTTAAAGGGAACTGCAGAGAATGTGCGCAAATGAAAGATCAGAATTCCAGGATCTTGACATTGGATGGAATGGGCAGTTTCCAGACGGAATCAGGGATTTTCTGATTGAATTTGGTCTTGATAAAGCTGAGCCCGATGGAGTTTTCCTGTAGATCAGTATAGCTGATCTGATTTACATAGCCGGTCTGGGCATCCAGGTTGAACACAAGTTTTTTGACCTGTTTATCCTGTTTGGGCACCAGGGTGATGGTGAGTTGGTTATTCTTTCCGGCAATAATGGTCTTTTCCGAGCCTTCCCAGTAAGTTTTGATGATCTGCACCGGATCGAGCGACTGCACCTGAGCGGTGAGCTTTGACCTGACTGCGGTCTGGGCGGATTTGTCATAAACGGTTACCATGCCGTCCTGCACCAGGAGAAACTGCTCATTCGGCTTGTCATAACGGATGGCGATCCTGCCTTTCTGATAATAGAAACTACCGGTGGAATTGAGCGTGGTCTGGGAATCCTTGAAAAAATTGGTCTGCCTGATCTCCGCCTGCCAGGAAGTGAGTTTGGCATAGGCAGCCAGCATTTTGCTGTAACTTTCATCCAAACTAACTGACTGTAGAACGGTCAGAACGAGCAACAATACAATAGTGATAAGGATGTTTTTATTCTTCATCTGTGATCCCATACATTTTAAGGTCGTTCATGGTGGCCAATACGTCGCGTGACTTGCTGCCGAGGTGCGGACCCACGATATGCGCTTTTTCCAGCATGTCGATCAGGCGTCCCGCCCTGGCATAACCTATTTTAAAGTGTCTTTGCAGCATGGAAACTGAGGCGAGGTTGGCGGAAACCACCACCCTTGCCGCTTCCGGAAACAGTTCATCATCATAGTCCAGAAAGCTCATTTCGCCGTGGTCAGGGCTGACGATGGTGATCTCTTCCCTGGGTTTGGGCTGAGTTTTCAAATACTCACACACCCTGCCGATCTCGTGGTCGCTGACAAAAGCGCCGTGAATGCGTTCCGCCATTGCTTTTCCCGGCGGCATGAAGAGCATGTCGCCCATGCCGAGCAATCTTTCTGCGCCGATCATATCCAGAATCACCCTGGAATCGACTTTGGATGAGACCTGGAAGGCGATGCGGGCAGGGAAATTGGCTTTGATGATTCCGGTGATGACTTTGATTGACGGCCTCTGGGTCGCCAGGATCAGATGCATGCCCACAGCACGCGCCATCTGGGCCAGACGGGTGATGGGCAGTTCGATGTCCTTGCCGGAAGTCATGATCAGATCGGCAAATTCATCCACGATGATGATGATGTAGGGCAGTTTATTGAATTCTTCGGAATCCTCGGCCTTTTCGTTGAACGCTATGATATCGCGCACCTTGACTTCCTGCAGGAGTTCATAGCGGCGCTCCATCTCCTTGACCGCCCAATACATCGTTTCCAGAGCGGTTTCGCTGTCCGTAACCACAGAGCCGATGAGATGCGGAAGATCGTTGTAGCCTGCCAGTTCGACGCGTTTGGGATCGATCAGGACGAGGCGCAGTTCTTCTGGTTTGGTGCGCAGGATCAGGCTCATGATGATGGTGTTGATGCAGACGCTTTTGCCGCTGCCGGTGGCGCCGGCAATGAGCAAATGAGGCATTCTGGCAAGGTCCGTGACCACCGGCTTGCCGGAGATCTCCTTGCCCAGCCCGAACGCCAGTTTGGAGTCAACCGCATTAATTTCGTCGGACATCAGGATGTCCCTCAGATAAATGGTGTCGCGGGTGAGATTGGGAATTTCAATGCCGATCAGGCCTTTGCCGGGAATGGGGGCCTGCACCCTGATCGATTTCGCCTTGATGGCGAGCGCCAGATCGTCCGCCAAAGAGGAAAACTTGCTGACCTTGACGCCGGGTGCGGGTCGGATCTCATACTGAGTGATGATGGGGCCGATATTGACATTGATGACTTCGGCCTCAATGCCGAACTCAGCCAGTTTTTCCATCAGGATGCGGCTGGTGGTCTTGATCTGATTCTCTATCTCATCCCTGTCCCGTTTGGTCAGCTTGACCGGGCTTTCCAGAAAATCGGGGATGGAAGGCAGCACATAATCCCTGTCGGGGTCAGAAAAATCTATCTCTCCTTCATCAGGCGGTTGGGGAAAGACATGTCGCTCTTTGGTTTTGGGAGGTACGATCAGGGGTTTCTTCTCAGTCTCGGAGACCTGGGCAGCAGGATCGTTTTTCTTTGCTTCCTCCTGCTGCATCGAGACATGGTCAGTAATGGACGGGCCATCCGGTTTCTGCAGCACAAAGGGCTGTTGGGAGGGCTGCTCCATAGTCCTGGTTTCCTTCCAGCGCAGGTAACTTTCCCAGCCTTCCAGAATCTTCTGCTTGATGGTCTCGTAAACAAAGACCATGATGAAACCAAGGACGGAGGTGCCGATCACGATGATCAAGCCGCCGACCCGGCTGAATACAGATCTTAAAACAAACCAGACACCCCAGGGCAGCCAGCCCGAACCAAATTCGTAACTTCTTTTGCCGTTGATCAGGATGAGTTGGAAACAAAACATGATGATGATAAGCAGAAAGCCGCGAAACCGGGTCTCGGGCTGCTCGGGATAGATGAAGCCGTGCAGGGAAACGATCAGGAGAATGAACAATGACAGCAGGGTGAAGATCCTGCCGAACAGCAACACGAGCAGATTGCCGATCAGAACTCCAAAGACGCCGATCGGATTGTCAAACCGGATGGCATTGGCACCGAAAATTCCGGTGAAAACATTGCTGCTTTCCTTCAGCAGTTCAAAATCGGCCTGCAGACTATATACACTGCTGAACAGCGACAGCATGCCCAACAGCGAGGCCAGGGCCAACACCCCCCAAAAAAGCTTGACGCTCCAAAGCGGAAGGCTGCTGTCTGCTCTCAGTTTTTTCTTTTTACTCTTTCTTCTATCTGCCATTTATCATACCTGAAAAATCTTTTATACATTAAAGCGGATGGACAGGATGTCGCCGTCTTTGACTATGTATTCCTTGCCTTCCAGCTTGAACAGGCCTTTTTCTTTCAGCACTTTTTCCGAGCCGTGAGCGATCAGGTCACTGTACTGAAAACACTCCGCTCGGATAAAGCCTCTGGCCAGGTCGGAATGGATCTTACCTGCCGCTGTTACGGCATTGTCGCCTTTCTCTATCGTCCAGGCGCGCACTTCGTCCTCTCCCACCGTGAAAAAGCTGAGATAACCCATCAGTTCATAACACAAATGCGTGAGCCTGTCCCGCACTGATTCACCGATCCCCATGTCTTCCATGAAAGCTGCTGCGTCAGCAGAATCCATCTGGGACAGTTCTTCCTCAAACTTACCGGCGATCGCGGCTGCCAGATAGCCCTTTTCCTTAAGCTGTGCAAGCAGGCCGTCCGCCTGGTGATAATTATCCTCAGAGCAGTTCAACAAAACGAGCAGAGGTTTTTGCGACATGAACTGAAATCCGCGCACCGCTTTTTCCTCATCGGAAGCAAGCTCGATCCTGCGGATGGGATTGCCTTCCTGCAAACCTTTGATGATGTGGTGCAGGATCTTTTCCTCCAACTGCAGAGCGGGGGTCTTGATGCCTCGCTTGTAGCTGAGTTCGATCTTTTCCAGACGCTTTTCCGCGATCACCTGATCCTGCAGGATCATCTCCTCTTCAAATCTCAATACATCCTGAAGGGGATTTTCCTGCCCGTATAATTCATCCAGTTCGCTGTCATTGAAAGCTCGCAGCACAAGAGCAAAACCCTCCATGGTCTTGATCTCGGACAGCAGGGTATTGACATTGATGTCTTCGTTGTGGGCGGCAAACAGAGCCGGAAAATCGTAGTATTCCAGATGCGCATAGATGGTCTTTTTCGGTTTGTAGATCTCGCTCAGACGGGTTACTCGCTCATCCAGAACCTGGACCACGCCGATATGCGCTTCGTGATGTGCCTGGATGTATTTGTCTGTGGCTCCGCTGTTGCCTGTCAGGGCATTGTAGATGGTGGTCTTGCCGCTTTTGGGAAAACCTGTCAGTCCTATCTTCATCCATTACTCCGCTGCTTTTTCAATTCCATCAGATATCTGATCTCCTGCCTGGAACACAGACGCCACATGCCGGTGGGCAGCTTGCCCAGTTCGATCTCGCCTATCTGAATGCGTTTGAGATCCAGCACTTTTCTGCCGATGGTTTCTATCATGTAGCGGATCTGCCTTTTCTTGCCTTCGCTGATGACCATCTTGAGCACGACGCTGCCTTCTTTGTTGCTTTTGACAAAGACACCTGCAGGCTTGGTTTTATAGCCTTCTATGACCACTCCCCGGCGCAGGTCTTCCAGTTGCTTTTTATGCAATGGGTGATCTATTTCCACCCTATAGGTCTTATCCACTTTTTTGGTCGGATGCGTCAACGCCTGCACAACTTCTCCGTCGTTGGTGATCAGCAGCAGGCCTTCCGAATCCTTGTCCAGCCTGCCTGCCGAAACACAATTCTGGGCAAAATCAGGCAGCAGTTTATAGATGGTTTTGCGGTCAAATTCATCCTGCCGGGTGACCACATACTGACGCGGTTTGTTCAAAATGAGATAAACCTTTTTATCAGAAGCTTTGACTGTCTTGCCGTCTGCAACGACATTATCTTTGGACGGATCGATCTGAGTGCCCAGTTCCAATACTGTTTTGCCATTGACACTAACCAGGCCGCCTTGGATCAGTTCATCCGCTTTGCGGCGGGAGGCAATGCCTGCTTCAGCCAGGAACTTGTTCAGCCTGACCGGCTTCACCAAGACTCCAGAGTGTTCTGAAGAATGTTCTTATACAGTTTGTCGCAGATCTCAGTTATGGCATCATCTTTGCTTTTGAAACGGCTGGTGCTTTCCTCTGAAACGGCATAGATCTCTGATAAGACCAGACTCTTGTTTTCGTAAATGACCTTGTTGTTGATCAGATCGGTGAAAGTGACCTCAAAGGTGATTGCAACAAGGTAATCCTGCACGTTGTTGACTGTGTCGTAGGAATAAACCTTCTCGCTGAAACTCAGG
The DNA here is from genome assembly GCA_964634035.1 of uncultured Candidatus Cloacimonadota bacterium. Taxonomy (GTDB): domain Bacteria; phylum Cloacimonadota; class Cloacimonadia; order Cloacimonadales; family Cloacimonadaceae; genus UBA5614. The sequence continues at coordinate 12,269 of CAZWJK010000029.1, forward strand.
ATCGAGCCTTCCAACTGGCAGTCCGGCTGCTGGGTTACGGTTCTCAGCCTGCCGTCTTCCGAAAAGGCGGTGGACAGATTATTAAAAACCACATCACCCAGATAAAACTCTGTGCTCTTGTTCTCCAAAGCCAACAGCTGAATCCTCTTTAAATGCGGATATGCATTGGTTCGGACAGAATAACTGCACGCACTCAGGATAAGGATAATCAGCCCAAAATAAATAATTCTCTTGACCATACATCCATAGCTATAAAAATAATGCATCTTTGTCAAGATAAAAACAGGCACTAATGCTTGTCTCTATAGTTATCTGCATTAAATACATAAATTTAAAAGGGAGCATTGTCATGGCGAAAAAACTGCTGAGCAAGTCCGAAGCCGCTAAGATCCTGAAGGTTTCCGAACAGGTTATCCAAGAAATGATCAACGGCAACATCTTTGAGAGTAAAATGGTCGGAAAGAGCATTAAAATAGACTCTGATTCACTGCATGAATGGATGGAAAACCTGACGGAGAGCGAGGAAAAACTTTTAGCTCTTAAGCGTGTTATCTGTCATTTTGAAGAATATATGCGTCTGGATAACATATTTCTTGATTTCCACGCTGAAAACAAATATGAAGCAATCCGCATTCTGAGTGAGAAAGCTAAAGACCTGCGCCTGGTGCGTGATGCCCGTTGGCTCTATGAAGTGGTCGTGGCCAGGGAAGAACTGATCTCAACCGCGATCGGAAATGGTGTTGCTTTGCTCCATCCCCGGCATTTACATCCCTCCAAAATAAAATCCCCCAGCATTCTGTTCGGGAGGTCCGATGAAGGCGTGGATTTTGATGCTCCGGATAACAAGCCGGTAAATGTCTTTTTCATGCTTTTACTGCATAATGACAAACAGCACTTGTTCTCGCTCTCATATATATCTAAATTACTGGTCAATCCTGGTGTTTTGACAGAACTGGGAACTGCAAAATCCATTCCGGATATCCATAAAATCCTGACTTCTCTGCCCAGCAATAACGGGGATAAGTAATTATCAAACAGTAGCTTGACGAATTAATGGTGCGGGTTTCACATGAAACGGAAATCAAAGGAGAACAGCATTGAGTAAACCTCTGGTCAGAATCATTATCGGCAGCAAATCAGATTTGGAAACCTGTAAACCCATCCAGGATCAGCTTGGGGAATTTGGAATAGAATCAGATTTTTACGTCTCTTCCGCTCACCGCAATCCTTTGAAAACCATGGAACTAGTCAATTCTGCAAAATCCGACGGTATTAAGCTGTTTATCGCTTGTGCCGGCATGGCAGCTCATTTGCCCGGTGTTATTGCCTCTCATACAACCTTGCCTGTGATTGGAGTGCCCTTGAAGGGTAATACGCTAAACGGAGAAGATGCCCTGTATTCCATTGTTCAGATGCCTCCCGGCGTGCCGGTGGCAACCGTTGCGATCAATGGAACCAAAAATGCGGCGATCCTGGCAGCACAAATCCTGGCATTGAGCGATACAAAGATCAAGAAGAAACTGCAACACTTTAAAAAACAACTCTCCAGTAACTGATATTTTAGCTTTTTGACATTTTTGTCACTTATTAACCATCTAATAGGTGCAATATTATAATGTTTCACGTGAAACAAATTAATGTCAACTAGAACATAGCAATATTCTGTGGCAACTATTCACTCAGATATGCGATTAATAATTTCAGCGTATTCTCTATCCCTTGTCTATGGGTTCGTTCATAACTGTGAGAGGCAAACACTCCCGGACCTATTAACCCATGCCTGACATCATACCCAGCCCTTAAGGTTGCCTCCACATCACTACCGTAATAAGGATAAATATCTAGGGCATAGTTAACATTCTCTTTCTCCGCAGTTTCAATCAATTTGTTTGTCACATTGTAATCATAGGGTCCACCGCTGTCTTTGGCGCAAATCGATACCTTGTATTCATCAGTCTTAAGATCATCGCCAACCGCCCCCATATCCACTGAGATCATTTCCTCCGTGTCTTCCGGGATGCCTGAAGATGCTCCGTGACCCACCTCTTCGTAGTTTGTGAACATAATATAGGTCTTTCTGGTTAAGCGCACCTTGCCATCACTCACAGCCCTGGCTAGCGCCAACAATATGCCCGCACTGGCCTTATCATCCAAAAAGCGGCTTTTGATGAACCCAGACTCTGTATATATGGTTCTGGGATCAAAACTGATAAAATCACCTGGTTTGATCCCCAGTTTGAGAACATCCTCCTCTTTTCTGACCACCTCATCCAAAACGATCTCCAAACTGGCTTCATTCCTTTCCAGCGTATGGGTATCTTTATAGGTATGAGCTGCGGCACTGGTTAAGTGAATAGTGCCCGTAAAAGTCTTGCCTTGTCTGGTATGGATGGTAACGTTCTCATTTTCCACAAATCCGCCGGCATAACCCCCGATTGGAGTGAAGCGAATTTTGCCGCTACCTTTAATGCTGCGAATCATCGCCCCTAACGTGTCGATATGGGCTGCCAGTACCAATGGCCTGCCTCTGCCGCCAAGTACGCAGATAAGGGCGTTTTTGCGAGTCGTTTTGGGAGCAAACTGCATTTTTTTCAGTTCTTTTTTAAGAAAATCCACAGCATTGTGAGTAAATCCACTGGGACTCGGAATGCCACACAGAGATAAAATACTCTGAACAGCATACTGAGTGTACTTATCAGTCTTGATCATGAAAACTCCTTTTTCTGTCTTACTCTATTTTCGACCAGACTCAACATCTTGTCGATATGGTTCTGCCAACTAAATTGCCTGACCCGGCTCAAGCCTCGTTCAATCATCCTTTGCCTTAGTTTGGGGTTATTTATCACCAGTAAAATCTTTGCGGCTATATCGGCGTGCATTTCAGGATCAAATGTTAAAACAGCATCACCACCGATCTCGGGCAAGGAAGATCTGTTTGAGCATAACACCGGAATGCCGCTGGCCATGGCCTCTAATAAGGAAATTCCAAAGCCTTCATACAGGGAAGGAAAAAGGTATAAGTCAGCATTTCTGTATAAAGCACCCTGGACCCCGGGATCAACATAACCTAAAAACCTAATATTGTTTTTAACGGGCGAGTCTTTAACATATTTAAACACAATTCCGCTTCCCCTTCTCTCAGCTCCGCTGAAAACTAAATCATAGCTTTCTTTCACTTCGTCAGGAAGTAATTCAAAAGCACGAATCAGATGCAGATGGTTCTTTACGGGGTGCTCAATTCTGGAGTTGTAATATAGATATGGGTGCCGTAAATTATAGAGATGGCGGACCTCCGACCCCGTTATAGTGTTTTCCAGCTTCCGGGGATCATATCCATTGTAGTTGACCTCTATACTCTCAAGCGGTAGATTATAATATCTGATTAGGTCGTTCTTGGTGTTTTCACTGATTGCCATAACACAGGGTGCTTTTCTCAGGTAATGCGGAATTACAGTCTTAACATAGAACATCCTTAACCTATCAAATTTGTCCGGAACATAGTATTGTGCCAGATCATGAAAGATGACAACTGTCTGTTCGGGGTAGCGGGCGAGCAATCTTCTGTTGCCTGCCGGCAGAAGAATGAGATCATAGTTGTTTGACCTGATTATCATAGGCAGGATGTATAGATGCCAGAACATGGACAATATCGGTCTTTTCAAATATTCTTTCACATATCTGAATCTGATGTTCTCATTCTTGACTGGAAAGATCTCAGCATCCGATGGATGCATTAGCAATTCTAGCTTATGTTTTTTGCTCAGTTCATGACAAATTGATATCAGATAATCTGCAATACCGGATTTTCCTTCATCAAAAACAAGAGCACTTATCAGAATGTTCATAGCTCGATCTACCGATCATATTTCCAGTTCCACTTTGGTTTCATTGAGTTTATCATATCTTGTCCGATGGAATTTATTGGACATAGACATGATAATTTTTACTCCCCTGCCATCTGTATTGTAGACATCTTGTTCGAAGTCGTAGGGATTATCAATGGTATAATAGTTTTCTTCCGGTGTCCAGTCAATTCCCTTATCCCAGAATTTGATCCTGAGGTTCTTGTTGTGGATGGCAAATTCCACAACGACAGCAGCATCTTCGGAGTAATTGTAGCCATATTTAATGATGTTATTCAGAAACTCGTCGATTATGAGTTCGACCCTGGCAGCCAATTCTTTATTACAGGTTGCCTGCATAACAATATCCTCACATTGAACTGCTGTCTTGCCAACTTCTCTCAATGCTGCCTGCAGGGTAGTCATGTAATGCAAGGGTTGGCTTTCACCAGTATCCGCATCACATATGATTGTCTCGGGATCCTTGCGCCTTTGAAAGGCAAACAGGGTAAAGTCATCATAAGATATGTTATACTTATGGTCTACCAGATACTGTTTGATTCTAAAGGGCAGGCTTATGCAGCTATCAACTTTGATCTCGTGCCTGAGAGTATTAAGTACACCTGAAATTCCGAACTGCTTTCCGTTTTTATTCACGCATTCATATATGCCGTCAGAAAACAGGAGAATAATACTCTGTTCATTGATCTGAATGACTCCCATATCATCAAGGTAATATACCTGGTTGGGCAGCCAACCCAAAGGCAGGGATCCTGCGCTTTCCATAGCTGTTGCTTCTCCGCTGATAGTATCTATCACAACCACGGGCGGGTGCCCTGCATTCATGTAGCGAAACTCGTTCTTGTTAAGATCAATGATTCCGATCAGCAAAGTCAGGTAATTGTCAAAAATGAAAAGTTCATTGCTGAGACGCTCATTAAGCTTGGTCACCAGTCTAGGCAAATTCAGATTATCTTTGTCATTTTCCACCATGATTTTGATAATGGACTTAATAGCGGTCATCAGCAGGGCTGCCTGAACTCCGTGACCTGATATATCTCCCATATAAACAACGTATAGATCATCGCTGATCCTGATCCTGTCAAACAGATCGCCACCCACAGCCTCATAGGGTTCATAATGCGATGAGAAGATCACATTCTTGTCCAGATAGATCCATTTGGGCAGCATTGCCTCCTGAATGCTGGCAGCAGTTTCAATGTTTTTGGACAGATCATAAATGAGTTGTAGATTGCGCCTTTCCGAACGCTTGAAATTGATCGTCTTATTTACTCTGGCCAACAACTCCAATTCGGATATCGGTTTCTTGATGTAATCACTGGAGCCTATCAGAAACCCCTTATTGATGGATTCGTCATCGTGATGTGCGGTCACCAGAATGATGGGTAGATCATTATTGATGTTCAGAATCTGTCGGCAGACTTCATAGCCATCTATGCCCATACCAAGTTTCACATCCAAAAGAACCAGGTCATAATCCGTTCTTTTGACTTTTTCCAGAGCTTCTTCACCAGTCAGGCAGGTATCTATGGCGTAGCCATTTTGGGTCAGCATTTTAGTGATCAGTTTAATGGAAGATCTGTCATCATCAACAATAAGTATTGTGGCATCCTGCTTCATACTTTCCTCATTCGTTTAATTAGTGCTTATTTAATCCACTGTTCATTTACGGTCAAGCTATATTTCGGACTTGACACAAGTCCGGCTTCGAAAAATATATTCATCAGATTTACTCTTATTATTCAGAACTTAGATTAACTTGGAGAATCTATGCATAGACTGCTGCCTTTGTTAATGCTGACAGCGATTCTGCTGTGCTCCTGCTCGCTTTTTAAAGAACCCGTCTTCGAGCGCCTGAATAAGGTCGAACTCAAAGAGCTGACTCCAGACCATACCAGAGTCGATCTATCCATTGTCATTAAAAATCCCAATTGGTATGGCATAACTGTCAAGACCCTGACAGTCGACATTACTGATACCTCTTCCGTAAAACTGGGCAACATTGTCATGACTCAGCCCTTAAAAATTCACAAGCATCAATCTGACACTGTCTATTTCGAGATCGTGATGGAGACCCGCAAGGTCACCAAGCTGCTCAGTCACTTCGCTCCCAATGTCGAGTTTATTGTCAAAGCCAATGCCCTGGCCAAGGTCTTCGGAATCTCCAAACGCGTCAAGATCCAGCAAAGACAAAGCATAAACTTCACAGAGATCCTGGAGCAAATGCTCCCATCCATTCCTTCCGACATTGAAATTCCGACTCTTGTCGCTGATAAAAAACGCCGTGTGGTTGTTCAAAATCCTCCCAAACCAACCTCACCTGTTCAGTTGGACATTTTTAAGGTTCTAAATACTTCGATCACGGATGTGGGACTTAAGGAAACCGAACTAACCATCAAATTCATCATGTTGAATCCCTACGGACTCAGTTTTGTCTTCAAAGACTTTCCTGCCCAGGTCCGCATCAATGACAAACTGGCCGGAACCGGTAAGCTGGCCAAACCCCTGGTCTTTACAGAGGAAGTCTATCAGGCGGAGGGTAGGCTGGTATTCACACTGAATAATTTCAATACCATCCTGCTTGCCTCCAGGACGCTGATGAAAAAAGACCTGGATTACAAGGTAACCGGAACCCTGATGGCAGAAGGTTTCGGTACCAGCATCAGTAAACCTTTCACTTTCACGGGCTGTGTTGAAGTCGGCAAAAAGGACAAGTAGTTCCAACACGATAACACACTATATGATTCATAATTAAGGGATTCAAACAATGTCAGGGTCACATTACTGACTTTTAAGTTAATTACCAAGGCTCAAGCATTGCTTTTTATGAACTGCATGATGCCGAACTGGTTCTTATCGGGATCCAGGCAATAGGAAAACAGGCCCACTCCCGGAACCATGTGCTTAGGTGTTTTGACCGATCCGCCGTTGGCAAGTATCCTGGCTGTTATATCATCAATGTCGGCTACTGAAATTGTGTTTACGGGATGCTGATTAAATCCTTTTTTGATGAAAGCGCCATCGATACCTGCCTCATCTTCTGCACCGCCCATGGCAAATATATAGTCTATTGGCCCATCCCATTTCTGGGTTTTCCAGCCCAGTGCCTGTTCATAAAAAGCGGCCAGTTTTTCCGAATCCCTGCCAGGGATCTCAAAATGAATGGGTCGGTTGGTGATGCCATTATCCGGAATTCCGTTGACTGCCATTTTATTCACAGTTTTCAGATATTCCTCCGCCTTTTGGATCAGGATGATCTGATTGCCATCCAAATCCGTACACCAGGCATAGTTACCCAAACCCGGCATTTGCTGTTTGGGCGTGATGACACTACCGCCAAGTTCGGTTACTTTTAACAAAGCTGCATCCAGATCTTCAACCTCGATCTCGTTGACCACATAATCCAGATACTGTCTGCTCATGATCAGACCATTGATACCTGGCTGATCAAAAGCTCCGGAAAACAGGACCCAGATATTTTCCAGACCCGGGAAGGCTGCCTTGGTCCAGCCAAACACATGGCAATAGAAATCCGCCAAATGCGACGGTCTGGTTCCCGGCAGGTTAAAGAACACAACTTTTCCCATCTCACCTCCATTTTTCTTGACAGAATAATCTGTTTTTTCTATCTGAAAACAAATCAATGCATAACTTGATGCTGAATAACTCTGCTTTGTTTTTTGTCTTTCAATCCCAGCACATATAAAGGAGTTATTTTATGCCGGACGTACCTGACAGAACATCCATCATGGGTAAACCATCCATTTCATTCTGGAAGCTTGTTTTGATCGGCTTCTTCATTTTAATGCTGATGATCCCTGTCGCCTGGATCAGCAATCTGATCAATGAGCGTCATCAACGCAGCGAAACCGTCACTGCAGAGATCGCTTCCAAATGGGGTGGTAAACAACTCATCAGCGGCCCCTTTATCGCTGTTCCCTATTATGAAGCAAATAAGCAAACTGATAATCAGAGTCCTGACAGGTCAAAAACGATTACCCATTATCTGTATCTGACTCCTGAATCTATGCAGATCACCGGTATAGTGGAGTCAACAGTCCACCGCCGCAGCATCTTTCAGGTGCCGGGCTATAAAACCAACCTCGATCTTGAATGTCAGTTGCCTGCCGTGCCCGATCCTGAAAATCTGCCAGACGGCATCAATCCTGACTGGGAAAACTCCATGCTTGTCTTTGACTTGAAAGACAACAGGGGCCTGAAAGAGCTGTCCGGAAGTCTCAATGGCCAGCCACTTTCTTTCAGGCAGTCAAACAATGTTCTCAAACTGTCACAAATCCACGCTCCCGAGATCGCATCTTCTGATTTCAAAAAACGCTTCAAATATAACAGCAATGACAGCGCAGAGCATTACTTCAATTATGAATC
>CAZWJK010000030.1:0-3356 GCA_964634035.1 uncultured Candidatus Cloacimonadota bacterium
ACTTCAGCCAATCAGGAAGACCATGTCAGCATGGGATCGATTTCCGCCAATAAGGTTCTGCAGGTAGTGGAAAACGTCAATACAGTATTGGCTATAGAACTGATGGCAGCAGCGCAGGCTCTTGATTACAGAAAGATCCCCAGTTCTCCCGTGATTGAAAAAGTGAAGTCTGAACTCAGACAAAATGTCAGACAATTAAAACGGGACAGAATCATGTATGAAGACCTCAACTTCATTAAGATCTGGCTGAAGGAAAATAAGATCAATGAAACTATCAAAGATCTGATCACCCTAAAATAATGAACTCTTGCCAATGAAGATCAAACCTACCCTTATCCTGCTCCCTGCCCTGATCTCAAGCCTCATCATTCAGCTTGGCTGCAGTTATGATAATACTCTGTACAATGCCAGAAAGTATTTCAAATCTGCCCAGAACAGGCCATTGAATCAGCAGGGCAGACCGACTCCCCAAGCCATTGACGATTATAACAAGACTATCCAGAAAAGCGGATACATCCTGACTGAAAGAAAAAACAGCGCCGAAGCAGACGATGCGCTGTTCTTGCTGGCCAGAGCTCTTTATTATAAAGGTAACAGTCAATATCAGGCCAAGGATCAGTTTGAAAGCCTGCTGCGCAATTTCCCCAACAGCCCTTATGCGCCTGACGCCACACTTTATCTGGCCAAGTCATTCCGTCAGATAAATGCGCCCGACGAAGCCGAAAAGCTTCTGGCTGCCTATATCCGCCAACCCGATAAGGCCAAATGGCATCCGCAAGCGCTGCTTCTTCTGGCAGATTTTGCCGTGCAGGATAAGGACAATGTAAAATCTCAGTTCTGGTTGGAAAGGCTTCTGACTCAGTATCCCAAATCCATACATGCCAAAGAAGCATCATTTCTTCTGGGCAAAACCTTGTTCGATCAAAAGGACTATGTAAATTCTCTGGCTCAGTTCAAACAAGTAATGGATACGCGCGGGATCAGCCGAATCATGAAGAATGATGCCAGATATTATATCGCTCTGAACCAGTTTTATCTTGATGATTGCCAGAAGTGTCTGCTGACCGCCAACAAGTTGATCAAGGACGAAGAGCGCCAGGATAAATGGCCCAATATCAGGGTTTTGATCGGCAGAGCTTTGCTGGAAACAGATAAAGAGACCGAAGCCATAGAACTTCTGCAGGAGATCATAAAAAACAATGCCAGGACTTTGGCATCCGCAGAGGCTTGTTTCTGGCTGGCAGAATTTTACTATTACCGGCAGCAGGATTTGCAGAAGGCGATGGAGAATTACAACAAGGTCAAATCTGAATCAGCCGGTTCACCTTATGCTGAAGAAGCAACTCAGAAATACAACGCGCTGAATCTGATCAAGCAAAAAGCTACAGTTTCATGGGAAAGCGATCCGCGTCAGTATCTTGACAACCGGCTGGAGATAGCAAACCAGTTTTTCAAGGTTCTAAATCTACCGGACTCCGCTTTTACTGTTTTCGATAAAATACAAGCTTTGCCAGCCAGATTACAGACTGAAATTGATTCTCTGAATATTATTGTAAACAACCTCCAGGTCAGGATGGATTCGCTGTCGGCTATGCCTGATTCGATCGTTGTCCCGAAATCAGTGGATCCTGATTCGTTGACAATGATTGAAGATAGTATCAAGATTGTTGTCAGTCCGGATTCATCCAGTTTGGTACAAAAAGATGCTGTCATTCCTGACGCTCTGCAGTTATCAGAATATGACCTCAAAGACCATCCCGATTCTCTTGAGACAGATGTCAAAACTGAACTTGCTACAGAACCCGACAGCCTACTTTCAATCGAGCCTGCCGCCGATATGAAAGATGATGATCTGCCCCTTCAAACGACTAAACCTTCGACAGCGATCTCAGACAGTCTCAATCAGATCAAAACCATACTTGACAATGCCGAGGCAAGAAAAACAACTCTGCAGGAGCATAAAGAAATTTTCGCAACCGAATTGATCCCTTATGCCTTGTTTGTGAAAGCTGCCATGATCTTCAATACATATCCGGAGTCCGCTTTGCTGCAGCCTCTTTACGAACTCATGGAAACCCAATATCCCGACAGCAAATATGTTCAGGCCGCCAAAATGATGCTGGAAGGAAAACCGGTTCGCATCATAGATCAGGATCTGGAAAACCAGGAAATGTTGCTTGAAAGCGCACTCTCACTCATTGTAGAGAATCCTGACAGCGCTCTTGTCGTATTGGATGGCCTGACCCGATCGGATTATCAGAACATCAGCGCCAGGACAAATTTCCGGCTGGGCTGGTTTTACAGTTTTGAGCAGCAGGATACGGTAAAAGCAAAGGCCTATCTGGACGAAATTGCCAAGCTGGACAGCAGCAATGAATATCATCAGGCGATGAGCCGTTTTTACAACGGCACCAAATATACCATAAATTTCAATGAGGAAGAACTCGACATTCTATCAGATGCAGTGCAGGACACTCTGATAGATTCCACCCGGGTTGACAGCTTGTCTCAGCAAACGCTGCCTGACTCAACAGACCAGAAATCGGAATTGCCTGAACTCAAACCGGAAACAGAAGAAATTCCAGAGCAACCTGATGAGCAATCAGAAGAGCAGAAAAAGCATTTGGAAGAAGCACCTCCTGATCTTTTTCCCCCTGATAAACCGGACTTCCGTAAACCTGAATAACTCTGATGTTCTGCAGATTGAATCCTGAATCATTTTTTGTCAGGCAGAATACATGGGTCAAGCTCTGCATCCTGATCATAGGCTCAGTAGCAGCTCTGGCAGTTACTGTTAAAATCCTGATTGTACTCTTAACATTAACTCTTGTCTATTTTTTAATAACACCTGCGATTTATAGATGCCTGCTGCAGGGAATAAGAATGTTATTGCCTTTCATGGCGGCCTATTCTCTGACTGCCATTATTCTGGGCGAAACAATTGACAGGGTTGGCGTCCTGCTGCTGAGAATCAGCATTTTAGTTTTTTTCGTGACATATATCTCGTCCAGTTTCTATATCAGCAGGTTTCTGGAAGACACCCATTCCGGTAAAAGCAGCAAGCAGCTCAAAACCGCTGTTTTCTATGCAGTAGCCACTCTTACTTATATCAAGAAGTTCATGCGGTACTTCTCTGATACAGCACGTAACTCCATACAAAATATTGCAGATAATCAAACAATAACATCCAAGATCATCGATGCCATTCATACGAATTGGGAGCAGCGAAAAGAGATAGAAACGGAAACTGAAAAGACATTGGCAAGGGACTATCAAAAGCCGGCTTTTCTGACCAAATACAACCTTGGGGCCTGCATTTACCTGACCCTGCTGATCTTGAGCCTGGCTGTGTAGCA
>CAZWJK010000030.1:3456-20070 GCA_964634035.1 uncultured Candidatus Cloacimonadota bacterium
TGGTGCAGAAGGCGGGACTCGAACCCGCACACCCGTTAAAGGCACAAGATCCTTAGTCTTGCGTGTCTGCCAATTCCACCACTTCTGCAGCTTGGATAAAATGAATTATTGCTGTTGAGCCGGAGCTTCTGTATTTATCCTTTTCTGAAGGTCGGATGCCCGGCTTGATGTCTTGAGGTTCTTGACCAGGAAAGCCATGATCAGGCACGAAGCCACAAAGGCAACACCGAGATACTGGGTCCATCTTTTCAGAAAAGCTGATGCTCCGCTGCCACCGAAGACATTCATGGCAGCTCCGCCCAAAGTGGCGTCCAGACCGCCTTTGGATGTCTGAGACAGGATCACAAGCACCAAAGCGACACAAATTAGTATATGAACAACTAACATCACTGTGTATAGAATCATTTTTAACCTCTAAAATCAATATGTTATAGTAAGATAAGCCAAATTTCCGTCAGCCAGCTTTTTGTCAACCGTTTTCTGTTTCAGGACAGGCCAACGATTTGCCTTAACTGCTTTATCTTTCTGGCTGCCAGTTCTCTGGCCTTAACCGATCCCTGTGCCAGGACGCTATCAATATAATCCTTATTCTGCATCAACTGAGTGTATTTCTCTCTTAATGGGATCAAAGCTGTATTCATCACCTCAAATAATTCTGTCTTGGCGTGTCCCCAGCCCATGCCCCCCGCCAGATATCTCTGTTTAAGGGCTTCAACCTGTTCAGGTGTGGCAAAATGCCTATAGAGTGAGAACACATTGCAGGTCTCGGGATCCTTGGGCTCTTCTATGCTTTGGGAATTGGTTACGATCCTCATGACCAGCTTCTTCAGCTCTTTCTCCGGAGCGAAGAGAGGAATGATGTTGCCGTAACTTTTGGACATCTTTCTGCCGTCCAGCCCGACCACTGTCTTGGTCTGTTCCGTGGCGAGTGGAGCGGGAAGCTTGAATCCCTCGCACTGATAGATGAAGTTGAAGCTTTCTGCTATGTCAACTGCCATCTCTATATGCTGAAACTGGTCATTCCCGACCGGAACATAATCTGTGTCAAACAGCAGAATATCCGCCGCCATCAAAACCGGATAGGTATAAAGGCCCATGTTGACGCCGTCGTCAAGGTCTTTGCCATCTTCTTTGTTTTTCTGGATCATGGCCTTGTAAGCGTGCGCCCTGTTCATCAAGCCCTTGGGAGTGAACGCCAGCAGGAGTGTCATAAGTTCAAAGGTTTCCGGAACCTGCGACTGCCTGTAAAACAGCACCTGCTCGGGATCCAAACCGCAGGCCAGCCAGGCAGCAGCGATCTCATATGTAAGGTCTCTGATCTTATCAGCTTCCTTGATCGCATTCAAAGCGTGATAATCCGCGATGAAATATCTGGCTTCGCAGGTCTCCGCCAGTTTCAAGGCGGGCCTGATCGCCCCAATGTAATTTCCGATATGCGGAATGCCGGTCGGTTTGATACCAGTCAGAGCTACTTTCTTTTGCATCGGTTCTTTACCTGTTATTCATTGTATTTTGAGACAATCCCTTTCATGGTGCCATATAAGTCAATATCAATCACGTCATCGATCCTGACTTTGACCAAATCACCATAATCCGCATCACCACCGCTGAAGTTCACCAAGCCATCTATCTCCGGCGCGTCAAACCAAGCTCTGCCAAAGTAGTCGCCCTCATCCGGATAAGCTTCTTCAACCAATACATCCAATTCCTTACCGACATACTCAGAAAGGTACTGAATAGATAATTCCCTGTGCAGGCCGAGTAATTCTTCCTTTCTTCTGATGGCAGCTCTTTCACCAACCTGATCCGGCAAATCGAAAGCCGGCGTTGGGTATTCTCTTGAATAGGCAAAAACTCCCATCCTCAGGAACGGATAATCCTGTATGAACTGCATGAGTTCCAGAAAGTCTTTTCTGCTTTCACCCGGAAAACCGGTGATGAACGTCGTCCTGAAAACGGAATCAGGCATTTCCGTCTTGAACATTTCATACACCCTGATGATATCAGCTTTGGTATATTTCCTGTTCATGGCATAAAGAATTTTATCGTTGCAATGCTGCAAGGGCATTTCAAAAGCATGGACGATCTTCGGCAAAGCGGCAATGGTTTTGACCAATTCCTTATCAACATGTCCCGGATGCAGATACATCAATCTGATCCAATCGAAGCCCGGCACCTCGTGAAGTCTTTTCAGCAGTTCAGACAGCATTCTTTTCTTGTACAGGTCCCTTCCGTAGGAGGTTGTATCCTGCGCTATGACGACCAGTTCCCTCGCTCCTGTTTGAGCAAGATAAATCGATTCTCTGACCAAATCTTCCATCTTCGTGCTTTTCAGTTTGCCGCGGATGGAGGGGATGGTGCAGTAGGAACAGCGGTTGTTGCAGCCGTCGCTGATCTTCAGGTAGGCATAGGGTCCGTCCGTCAGCGGATATCTCTGGTAGCTGCCAAGGGTGTTGCTGGATAGTAGTTTTTCAAAAGCGGTAAAATCCTTGATCCCGATCCAGGCGTCCACTTCCGGAAAGCTTCTCTGCATCCATTTTAAACCCCTGTTCATGATACAACCTGTTACATAGATCCGTTTGACCTGACCTTTGGACTTCAGTTCGCAATGCGTTTTCAGAACATATCTCAGCTCTTCGACCGCGTCGTGAATGAAACTGCAGGTGTTGATCAGGACGAATTCGCAACTCTCGTCACCCTCCGCCTGTTCATACCCATGCCGGATGGCGATGTCACAAAAGGTCTCGCTGTCCACCAGGTTCTTGGGACAACCCAAGCTGACAATGGCAAATTTCTTCTTCATCAGAGCAGATGGATAAAGAGCCCGGAGCGCAGTTTCGGCTCGAACCAGGTGGATTTGGGAGGCATGATCTCGCCAGCGTCGGCGATCCCGATCAGCTCATCCATGGAGGGCGGAAACATGGCAAACGCCACCGCTTCCCGTCCCGAGTCCACTCTTTTCTGAAGTTCTGCCAGGCCTCTGATCCCGCCCACAAAGTCAATTCTCTTGTCCCGGCGCGGGTCTTCAATGCCCAATATCGGGTGCAGTAGGTTGTTCTGCAAAATGGACACATCCAGTGACTCCACCACATTGCCGGCGTCCCAGGTTTCCGCTTTGGCAGTGAGTTTATACCATTTCCCATCCAGGTACATACCGAAGTTGTGAATGCCTTCCGGATGATAAGGTTCGGAAATTTTCTCTTCAATGGTGAATTTCTCCGCTACTTTTTGCAGAAACTGATCTTTGGAAAGGCCGTTCAAGTCTTTCACGATGCGGTTGTAATCCATGATGTGCAGTTGGTTGTCCGGAAAGATCACCGCCATGATATAGTTGAATTCCTCATCACCTTTGTAATCCGGATGCTTTTCACGGCGCATGGTTCCCACCCTGACGGCGGAAGCTGTTCTGTGATGCCCATCCGCCACATAGAGGTCCGGCAGTTGGGAAAAAGCTGTTTCAATGGCCCTGATATCGGCTTCCTGATCCATCACCCACAAAGCGTGTCCGATCCCGTCATCCGAGACAAAGTCATAGACCGGCGCCGTCTCCGCCATTACTTTTCTGACCACATCGTCAATTGTCTGCTGATGCCTGTAGGTGAAAAACACCGGCGAGGAATGAGCGTTGCAGGTGTCCACGTGCCTGATCCGGTCCGCTTCTTTGTCAGCCCTGGTCAGTTCGTGTTTCTTGATGTGGTTGTTCAGATAGTCGTCAATGGATGCCAAACCCACCAGCCCGATCTGAGGTCTGCCGTCCATGGTCTGTTTATAGATATAGAAAGCGGGTTTCTCATCCTGGAACATCAGTCTTTTATCGAGATAGTTATACAGGTTTTCTTTGGCTTTGGCATAGACCCTGTCGTCATAGAGATTAATTCCTTTTTCCAGGTCGATCTCCGGTTTTTCCACATGCAGAAAGCTGAGCGGGTGTTTGGCGACCTCGATCCTCGCCTCCTCCGAATCCATCACGTCATACGGCAGGGATGCGATCTCCGCCGCCTGTTCAGGAACCGGACGCACTGCCTTGAATGGTTTGAACACAGCCATTTGTTTGTTCTCCTATATATGTTTTATTTATAATATTCCAGTAGCGCCCGGATCAGGTATTCATGGTCGAGCGCGCCCATTGTTTCCCTGACGGAGTGCATTGCCCACATCGGATTGCCCACGTCCACGGTTCTGATGCCCAATCTCGAGGAAGTGATCGGCCCGATGGTGATGCCCGAAAGCGAATCGGAGCGGTTGATGATCTTCTGATATGGAACTTTGGCGGCTTCGCAGACACTTTCGAATCTGGCGCTGCTGTCTGCCGTGGTGGCATATCTTTGGCCGGCGTTCATCTTGATCACGGGGCCGTGGTTGAGCATGGTCACGAAAGCGGAGTCATACTTCTCCGGGAAATTGGGATGCAGTGCATTTGCCATGTCGGCTGAAACCAGGAACGATTTTCTTAAGGCGATGAAAGTCTCTTCCTGGGAGAGCCCCTGCGCCAGGCAGATCCTGGTCAGGATATCTGATGTGAAAGACGAATCCGCGCCTTCGGGGGTCATGCTGCTGATCTCCTCATTGTCATAAAAGATGGCGACGGAGGTTGCCTCAGCCGGCTCAGCTTCAGCGATGGCAGCCAGAATGGCGTGCGACATCCCGAGGTTGTCGAGCCGTCCGCTGGAAAGCATTTCCTTGTCAGATCCAGTCAGGGCAGCCGGTGACGGGTCATACAGGAAGAGGTCATACGCCCCGATCTGTTCCGTTTTCACCTTCAGTTTGGATGCCAGTATCTCTTTGAATGATTTAGGCTTTTTATCTTTGCCGACGGCCTGGATGATGGCCTGAAGATGATTCTGGGCATTGTATTCGAATCCTTTGTTGACTTCCCGGTTCAGGTGGATCGCCACATTCGGGATGATGGCGATGGGCTCCTTCAGGTCGATGAGAACGCTTTCCCACTCACCAGTTTTGGTTTTCACCATGACTCTTCCCGCGATGGAAAGTTCACGATCCAGCCAGGTGCTGATGATGGGCCCGCCATAGAGTTCCACCGCCAGTTTGGTATTGTTGCGTTCAATCTTATCCCCACCGCATTTGATCTTGAGCCCGGGGCTGTCCAGATGCGAGGCAGCGAGGTTGAATCCCGTCTGCGAGGGCTTCTTTCTGCCAGTGATGAAAGCCATCACGGCGGATTGGTTGCGCACGACAAAGTATTTTTTTCCCGCTTTGAGTTTCCAGGTTTTGGTTTCGTCCAGTTTGACAAATCCTTTGGCAACAAGCGTTTTCTCAATTTGCCCAGCAGCCTGGAAACTGGTCGGCGAGTTATCCAGAAATTCTTTCAGTTGTGTGATCCGGTTCGGTTTCATGTTTTGTTGTTTTCCTTTATTCATACAGGTAGCGTTTGATCTTTTGGGTCGGCGTTTTCTGGAATGGTTCAGAAACGATCTGCAGCTTGGCAACTTTGGAAAAATCCGCCAGGCCCTTGTTCAGAGCCGCTTTGTTTTGTTCCATGATCTCTTTGACCTTGGCTTCCGGGATATGGTCGTTGTCCAGGTTTTCCAGATCTGGATAGACCAAAGCGGTGATCCTGCCGTCCCTTTCCAGAACGAGGGATTCCAGGACATACGGCATATTGTTGAGTTTTTCTTCTATTGATTCGGGATAGATGTTTTCTCCCGCCGGGCCGAGGATGACATTCTTGCAGCGCCCTTTGATGAAGACATAACCTTCCTTGTCCAAAGTTCCGATGTCACCGGTGTGCAGCCATCCGTCCCGAAGTGTTTCTGCGGTTGCTTCAGGGTTTTTGTAATAGCCGGTGAAGAGGAGGTCGCCCCTGATCAGAATTTCGCCAGGGATCTTTTCTTGATCCGGTGAATCGATCCTTGCTTCCGCCAGGGTCATAATCTTGCCTGAGGAGGCCAGTTTGCGTTCCTGCCAATGCGCGTAGGAAATGAGGGGAGCGCATTCCGTCATGCCGTAGCCGACTGTGATGGGGAATTTGATCTTCTTGAAAAAGGCCTCCACTTCAGCGTTCAGAGGCGCCCCGCCCACCAACAGGTGTTTCATGTTGCCGCCGAAAGCGGTGATCAGTTTTGCTTTTATTTTCTTATAGACCAGTTGATTAAGCAGCGGTATCGCAACCAGCTTCTTCACTTTGGGCGATTCCAGTTGCGGCTGGATCTGTTTCCGGTATATCTTTTCCACCAATAACGGAACCGCCACCACTATCTCCGGCTTGACCTCCGCCAGCGCTGCCAATAGCAGTTTGGGAGCGGGAATCTTGTCCAGAAAGTGGATGTGATTGCCTCGCGTGAAGGGATAGACCATATCGATCGTGAGGCCCAGAGCGTGCGCCAGCGGTAGGAAACTGAGCAGATTAGCGCCGACTCTGTAGGTCAGAGTAACTCTGGAATAGATCAGGTTGGCGAGAAATGCTCTGTGCGGTAGTGACACGCCTTTGGAGAATCCCGTCGTGCCCGATGTATAGATGATCGAGGCCAGGTCTTCGTTGTCACAGACATCTTTCAGATTGAACGATTCCGGCGTCAAAGCTTTGACATCGTCCATCTGGTCCATCGGCTTGAGCGCGGGAGGGGGCGTGTTATCCCTGTTGGGCATCGGCGTAAAGCTTTCCAGCGCGTAGATGCCTTTCACCTCTTTGAGCATTTCCACATCAATGGCGTCGTATTTTTCGGAGGAGATGAAAACCAGTTTGGAATCCGAGTGGTTGATGATGTGCTGAGTGTCTTCCGTACTGAAGCTGTAGAGAACCGGAACCACCGCCAGACCATAGGTCACGCCCGAGATCCAGGTGATCGCCCAGTTGCAGCTGTTTTTTCCGATCAGGGCAATTTTATCGCCTTTGGCAAGCCCGTGCGCCTGGAACAGACGGTGCATCCAGATCGTCCGCTGTGCTGCGTCCTTATAGGTCATGAACGGCCCCGGGTAATCCGAAAAAGCGGGAAGGGTCCAGTAATCCTTGAATGCCTTCTCCAAATAGGGGATCAGTTTTTCCGTGATCATGGCTCTCTCCTTTGTGTGCTCATCTTTCTGTTTTTATGCAATTTACCATTTTATCCCGTCTCGACTTTCTGTCAATATGGAAATAACTCAACCCTGTCATTCCATTTGAGGTGTCATCCTGAGCACAGTCGAAGGATAAGACACCGTAAACCTGTCCGCGTGTTTCGCATTTCGACTAAGCTCAATGTGACACGCTTGATTTGTTTGCCTTTCATCGTCATTCAAGCGCTCTAGTATTTGTCATTCCTGTGAAAGCGGTTCGTAGTTCCGCGTTTACGCGGGTCTCATTCGATTACACATCCCTATGCATTTTAACATACCTGCCTGAAGGCAGAACTACAAAACAAAGGTGTCATCTGAGCTAAATCTGAGGTGTCGTTCCTGCACAGGCAGGAATCCAACCTGTTTTGTCATTCCTGCGAAAGCAGGAATCTTCCTTGTTTTGTGGCACGGACAATCCTGTCCGTGTTCTTTCCTCGGGCAGGATTTCCCGAGCCACATACGTCGTGATACAGACAAGGCGTCTGTATTTACATAGTCATTCGTCCTTGCGCCGACCCTAACTCTGGGCTGGCTCAAAACCAATATTATTAACATGTATAATTCCCTTATTCTTCTGAGGCACTTCCCAAGCTAAGCCCGGGAAGTGCCCGGGAACTGCCCGGGAAGTATAAAGGATTTAAATATGGTATAGTTAGAAATGAGGGCTGGCAGAAGACCTGATTTTACATATTGTATCTGCTTACAAAACTTATATTAATGGTATCGCTGATTTAGTCAATATTACTGAACAATTCGGCCTCAGACTATTTCCCAATCCATTCAAAGCAGAACACAGCATTGAGATTTGCATCGACACTAAATTTCATGCCGAAATGAGCGTATTTGATATCAAAGACATAAAAATCAGAGAGTTGCATGACACATTTCCTGAAGCCGGGCGGCATAACTTGATTTGGGATGGGAAGAATGACAATAACCAATCTGTGGCTGCCGGTATTTATTTTATCTTATACGATAGCGGAAAGTCAAGAGCAATAAATAAAGTCTTATATATCAAATAATCACATCACAATTGCGACTCTTATCAGCTAGAAACTTACTTGTAAGATAAGTGAATATTGCTTTTGGACTTCAAAGGAAACAGGATATGACATTGAAGTCCAAAGCCCCTGAGATCTGATACCATTGATAAACCTGTTTGGCTTTGAACTCCAATGACGTCGGCTTCGAACTCCGGATCAAACTGATTTTGGTTGACAGGAGAGGTCAGGCGGACAGATAGGTTATCGCTTAAGGAGTTATGGAATGAATTCACTCGCGCTTGGCGTGACCTCTCTGGACTGGAGACAGGGCGTTATGCTCGTGATCGGACTGACGCTGATCTGGCTGGCGATCAAAAAGAAATATGAGCCGACTTTGCTTTTGCCCATCGGGTTCGGGACGATTCTGGCAAATATCCCGTTCTCCGCCGCCATTGGTGAACACGGGCCCCTGACCATACTTTTCAGAGCAGGCATCGCCACGGAACTTTTTCCGCTGCTCATCTTCATCGCCATCGGCGCTATGATCGACTTCACGCCGCTTTTGACCAATCCCTACATGCTCCTGTTCGGCGCTGCGGCGCAGTTTGGAATCTTCGCCACCATCACTTTGGCAACCTTATTCGGTTTTCCGATCAGGGAAGCCGCCTCCATCGGCATCATCGGCGCGGCAGACGGACCCACCTCCATCTATGTGGCAAACAGGTTCGCCCAACACCTGATCGGGCCGATCTCCGTGGCCGCCTATTCCTACATGGCGCTGGTGCCCATCATCCAGCCGCCCGTGGTACGGCTTTTAACTTCTAAACATGAACGCCGGATCCGCATGGAATACCACTCCGGCGCAGTTCCAAAAACCGTTAAGATCATCTTCCCCATCGCCGTTACCTTTTTAGCAGGGCTGATCGCACCCGCTTCCGTGGCCCTGATCGGATTTTTGATGTTCGGCAATTTAATCAGGGAAAGCGGTGTTTTGGAAAGCATCTCCCAAACCGCACAGAAAGAGCTTGCCAACCTCGTCACGATCCTGCTGGGCATCACCATCGCCTCCACGATGACTGGCGCAAATTTCGTCCGTGTGCAGACTTTGATCATCATTCTGCTCGGGCTGGCGGCATTCGTTTTTGATACGGCGGGCGGCGTGCTCTTTGCCAAATTCCTCAATCTCTTCCGTAAACAGAAGATCAATCCGATGATCGGAGCTTGCGGGATTTCCGCCTTCCCGATGTCGGCGCGGGTCATTCACCAGATGGGCCAGAAAGAGGACCCCTTCAACTTTCTTTTAATGCCGGCAGTCAGTGCCAACGTAGGCGGACAGATAGGTTCCGTGATTGCGGGCGGACTGATTTTGGCACTTTTGCAATAGGATGAAATTATGATTCTGATCAACGAAGCCAGAAAAACAGAACTGATAGAACTCGCCAAAGCCGCGGCTGAAAAGGCCTATGCCCCCTATTCCAAATTCAGAGTCGGGGCAGCTGTGCTCACCAATTCGGGAAAGATCTACAGCGGCTGCAACGTGGAAAACGCTTCCTTTTCACTCACTATCTGCGCGGAACGGAACGCCGTGTTTCAAGCGGTGGCGGAAGGGCACAAGGACATCGCCGCCATCGTCATCTATGTGGATTCAGAACTTTCCTTCCCGCCCTGTGGCGCCTGCCGTCAGGTTCTGGCGGAATTCGCTCACGATATGCCGGTCTTCATCGCCAACCGCAAAGAGACGGTGGAAACCACTCTGGCAGCCTTGCTACCTGAAAGATTCACCCTTCCCAATGCCTAAAGTTTATGAGGAACTGACCAGCTGCCGAATCTGTCCGCAGGAATGCGGCGTCAACCGTTATCAAACCATCGGTTTTTGCCAGGCAGACGCAGAAGTCAAAGTCAACCTTGCCCAGCTTCACTACGGCGAAGAGCCCGTCCTGAGCGGAACCAGGGGCAGCGGCACAATTTTCTTCTCACATTGCAATCTCAGGTGTGTATTCTGCCAAAACCACACCATCAGCCATCTGGGCTGGGGCAAATCCGCTTCAGAAAAAGAAATAGTCGATATGATGCTCTCGCTTCAGGAGCAGGGTGCGCATAACATCAATCTGGTGACGCCTTCCCATTATTCGATCCAATTGGCAGATATCTTGCATAAAGCCAAGGATGAGGGTTTGCGCCTCCCCATAGTGTGGAATTCCAATGCCTACGAGAAAGTGGAGACCTTGCAGCGGCTGGAAGGGCTGGTGGACATCTATCTGCCCGATTTGAAATATGCAGGAAACGAGCAGGCAAGATTGTATTCAAAGGCAGAGGATTATCCTGCCATGGCGCGCAAAGCCGTCACGGAGATGTTCAGGCAGGTGGGAAACCTGGTCTGTGACTCGGAAGGCATTGCACAAAAAGGGCTGATCATCAGGCTGCTCGTGCTTCCGAACTGGATCGCCGGCGTCTCTGAAACTTTGCAATGGATCCATGACGCCCTGGGCAACGAGGTTTTCATCAGTCTGATGGCGCAATACTACCCCACCTGGCAGGCGGAAAAGTTTCCCGAAATCAACCGGGGCATTACTGCAAAAGAGTATCAGGAAGTCCTCGATACTCTGGAAAGTTTGGATTATAGCAATGGATTCACGCAGGAGCTTTCCTGTTCCGATGACTGGACACCCGATTTTAAAGACACGGAAGGATAATGATAAAACTCAACCAAAGACATCTGGTTCGGCTGATCATGTTGGCTGTTCTGCTGATCATTCTGCAGAGCGGTCTGATTGCGCTCACGGCACAGGATTCGCTGCAGGTGAGCACCAAAGGAACAAATCAGACACAGTATCTGCGTATCTATAAGATCGATGACAAAAACTATTGCGATGTGGAGGAAACGGCAGCACTGTTCAAGGCCTCCGTCAAGGAAGAGCGCTCCGATAAACGCATCTATTTCACCATCTATGACGAGCAGTTCATCTTTCTCGTCCATTCCGCCTTTTTCACCTTTAAGAATAACAACTACAAATACTCCTATCCGCTTACTGCTACACAGGGCAAATACTTTCTGCCGCTGGAGTTTGTGACTGCACTACTGCCGCAGCTTTTTGAAGATAAAGTGTCCTGGAACGGAAAGCTGCTTTCCATAACCAAACCGGCTGACTATACGATCAAAACCATCGTCATCGACCCCGGCCACGGAGGAAGAGATCCCGGCGCGGTCGGCAGAACAATCGGAGCCAGGGAAAAGGACATTAACCTGAGCGTCAGCCTGATGCTCAAATCCATACTGGAAAAGGAACTGGGCGTCAGAGTCCTGCTCACCCGCTCCGACGACAGTTTCGTATCCCTGCAGCAAAGAACCAAATTCGCCAATGACAACAAGGCCGACCTATTCATCTCCATCCACACCAACGCTTCCCAAAACAGATCCAGCAGAGGCATCGAAATGTATTATCTCTCCACCGCCAAAACCACTGAAGCAAGAGCGGTGGAAGCACTGGAAAACTCGGTCGTGGAAATTTATGAAGGCGGCCAGGAAGCGCTCAGGAAATACAATGATGTGGATTTGATCCTGTCTGATATTCTGCAGGCGGAAAACCTCGAGCACAGCAACAACCTCGCTTTCAAACTCCAGATGAACATGTGTGCAGGAACCCAATCAGCCGACCGGGGCATCAAACAGGCAAACTTCTATGTCCTGAGAGGCGCTTTCATGCCCGCCGTTCTGGTGGAAATGGGTTTCATCTCCAACCACGTTGAGGAATCTTTTCTGGTTAACAAACAATACCAGGAACGCCTTGCCAGAACCATCTTCGAAGGCATCAAAAGCTTCAAATTCCGCTACGACAGGATCAGAACCTCATAACAAAATCCATCTGAATTTGATACTAAAAAAACTGGAGCGGGATACGGGGCTCGAACCCGCGACCCTCAGCTTGGGAAGCTAATGCTCTACCAACTGAGCTAATCCCGCTCACATAAAAAAATCAATTTGGAACGATCCGCTATTTTGTCAAGCAGCATTGGTTTACAAAATCCGTGGGGCAGAAAACCTCTTGACTAAATTTCCGTCTCAAATTCTTAGTTAATAGATATTTATAATCTTATTGCAAAAAGGAATGAACGTGGATTACATCGATTTCAAAAAAGAAGCTGACGAACTGACCGAACAGATTTTTGAGATCCGGAGGTTACTTTGATCAGGATGGCAAAACTGCTCAGCTCAAGAAGCTGGAAGAGCAGATGCATGCCCCTGATTTTTGGAATGACCAGAATAACGCCAAAAAAGTCACCAAGCAGATCAGCATCCTGAGAGAAGAACTCGAACACATAAACAAACTCGACACCATCAAAGAAGAGATCGAAACCTACATTGTCCTGCTGGATGAGGATTTCAATCAAAATCTTTTTACTGAGGTTCTGGATACTTGGGAAGACTGGAAGGCCTTTGCAGAAAAGATGGAGATCGAGTGCCTGCTGAATGATAAGTATGATCACAACGACGCCGTCTTTTCCATTCATGCCGGAGCCGGCGGCACCGAAGCTCAGGACTGGGCGGAGATGCTGCTTCGGATGTATTCCAGATGGGCTGAGAAAAACTCTTTTGAATTCACTATCATAGACAGTCTGGCTGGAGAAGAGGCCGGGCTGAAAAGCGTGACAGTTGAAATCAAGGGCAACTATGCTTATGGCATGCTCAAAGCCGAAATCGGCATTCATAGATTGGTCAGGATCTCGCCTTTCAATGCCCAGGGCAAGCGCCAGACCTCTTTCGCCAGCGTTTTTGTCTATCCCGAAATCGATGATGATATCGACATAGAAATAGAACCAAAAGACCTTAAAATTGACACCTACCGCGCCAGCGGAGCAGGAGGGCAGCATGTCAACACTACCGATTCCGCCGTCCGCATCACCCATCTGCCGACTAATATTGTGGTTTCCTGTCAAAACGAGCGCTCCCAGATCCAGAACCGGGAAAAAGCCATGGCCATTCTGAAATCCCGCCTGTATCAGCATTATGAGGAACAGCGGGACAAGGAAAAGAAGGAAATGGAGAGCGCCAAGACCGACATCGGCTGGGGCAACCAGATCCGCTCTTATGTCTTTCAGCCCTATCAGATGGTCAAGGACCACAGGACCGATTTTGAGATCGGCAACACGGAAAAGGTCATGAACGGCGAACTGGACGGTTTCATCTATGCCTGGCTCAAAGCGCGAGCCAAACAGAGGATCGGGAATAATGGATAAAGAGACCGCAAAACTGGTTGCCGATCTGGACCTGGACAGGCTTCCCCAACACGTTGCCATCATCATGGACGGCAACGGCAGGTGGGCAAAGCAAAGGCACCGTCCCCGCCTTTATGGTCACCGGGCAGGAGCCAAAGCTGTGCGCAAGGTTGTGGAATTGGCAGGCGAGTTATACATCCCCCATCTCTCCGTTTACGCTTTTTCCACTGAGAACTGGACACGGCCCCAGGACGAAGTTTCAGGTCTGTTGAAGCTTCTGATGGAATATCTGAACAAGGAAATTGACGAACAGCACCGCAAGAATGTCAATGTACGAATCATCGGAAGTCCCGAAAGAGTGGATGAAAATTATCTCTCCAAGGCGCACAAGATCACCAGCCGAACCTGGAACAACACGGGACTGCACTTCAATGTGATGTTCAATTACGGCGGCAGGCAGGAGATCATAGATGCCTTCAAAGCCATGGCCCAAGATGTCCAGGATCACAAATTGAATCCTTCTGAAATCAATCCTGATATCATGTCTCAGTATTTATATACAAAGTCGATCCCTGATCCCGACCTGATCATCCGCACCAGCGGTGAACTGCGCCTTTCCAATTTCCTGATTTGGCAGGCTGCCTATTCCGAGATCTATGTAACGGAAACCTTGTGGCCTGATTTTGATAAAGCTGAGTTCGTCAAAGCCCTGAAAGATTATCAGGGCAGGAAGCGACGCTTTGGCGGTGTTGATGAGTAAAGACCTGGCTCAGAGACTGACTTTGGCCATAATCGGCATTCCTCTGGCGCTGATTATTCTGTATCTGGGCGGAGCATACCTGTTTGCCTTGCTTTCAGTTGCCGTTGCTTTCGGGATGTGGGAATATCACAACATTTTGCTTAAAAGAAAGTTCCCCATCCTCCTCATCCACATTTTTTTCTGCCTGCTGTATTTTATTCTAACTGCAATTCCT
This sequence comes from uncultured Candidatus Cloacimonadota bacterium, assembly GCA_964634035.1. GTDB lineage: Bacteria > Cloacimonadota > Cloacimonadia > Cloacimonadales > Cloacimonadaceae > UBA5614. The sequence continues at coordinate 17,681 of CAZWJK010000030.1, forward strand.
GCCCGGCTTCATCTGCCCTATTACTCAATGGATGTCGTTGTCCTTTTGATGATTCTGTTCAGCCCGCTGCTCTGGCTGCTGCACAGAAAACCTCAGCAGAAGCTGACAGATTATCTATTGACAAATTACGGCTGGATCTACATAGGATATTTTTTCGGATTGATCTTCCGGCTTGGTTATGAGTTTCACGCTCAAAGTCTTCTGCTGTTCTTGCTGATTTTGATTTGGATTACAGACAGCACGGCTTATTTTATTGGTATGAAGTTCGGCAGGCGCAGAGGAGTTTTCCCCGTCAGTCCCAATAAATCTCTAGAAGGATTTGTTGCCGGCCTGGCAGCTCCGTTTGTGATTTGCGCACTGATCTATTTCGTAATTGATTTCTGGAGTCTGAAACAGCTCGCTTTCTTAGCTGTGAGCGCAGGCTTGCTCGGTCAGCTTGGCGACCTGCTCGAGTCAAAGATTAAGAGAACCGGCGGTGTCAAAGATAGCAGCAATCTGTTTCCCGGTCATGGCGGAGTGCTCGACAGAGTTGACAGTCTGCTTCTGGCTGGACCGTTTTTATATATGTTATTAAAATTGTTCCCATAAGGAGGATACCCATATGAAACTAAGGAGTCTATTCATTCTTTTGTTCGTCTGCCTGGCAGCCATGTTATCTGCCCAGGCCACGAACCTGATCATTTCTGAATACGTGGAAGGCACATCATACAACAAAGCCATCGAGATCTATAACGGTACCGGCTCTCCTGTTGACCTTTCCACGGTTTCACTGAAAAAACAGACTAACGGTGCAGGTTCTTTCGGAAACGAACTTGTACTGAGCGGAGTTCTTCAGAATGATGATGTCTTCGTTATAGTCAACAGCACCAGCGGCGGCACCAATCTGGCAAACGAACCATTTGTCGATCTGGCCACCACCAGTCAGGCAGTTAATTTCAACGGCAATGACGCGGTAGCTCTATTCCGTAACGGTGTCATGATCGATCTGGTTGGATACGTGGACCAGGTTGAAATGTGGGGCGCTGAGGTGACCTGGGTCAGGAACAGTAATATCGCCAGTCCCACAACTACATTTAACATGAATGAATGGACTGAGTATCCGCAAAATACTTTCTCCTACCTCGGCTGGCATACTTTCACCGGTGGGACGACTGATCCGGCAATCTACATCTCTTATCCCAACACCGCTGTAACCTGGTATCTGGGACAGACTTATACCATCGCCTGGTCCAGTGTGAACATCACGGGAAATTTAAAGATTGAGCTCGAAAATGATGGAGACCTGGAACTTCTGGCACCATCTGTTGAGACCAGCGGGAGCTTTGACTGGACAGTGCCTTTGACTCATGCAACCGGAAACAACTACAGGATAAAGATTTCTACTCAGGACAACAATGTATCTGATATCTCAGAAGAATACATAACCATAACTGAACTGCCTGTCACCAATCTTACTTCTTTGGCTCAGCTCAGAGCCGCAAACGCCGACGGGACGACCATCTATCAGGTCACCGGCGACATGGTCCTGACCTATCAGCAATCCTATAGAAACAAAAAGTATCTGCAGGACATTACCGGAGCAATTGAAATTGACGACCTGAATGGAGTTATAACTACAGCTTACCAGATCGGTGACATGGTCCCTTCCATCATCGGCAAGCTCAGTGTTTATCACAATCTGCTGCAGTTCACTCCCTTCGCCAATTTCCCTGCCGCCACATCATCAGGCAACTATGTGACCCCGGCGGTGCTTACAATCAACGATCTGAATACCTTGTTCGACACTTATGAATCACAGCTTGTGCGCCTTAATGATGTTACTTTCCTGGATACATCCACACCCTTTGCCACCGGCGTGAATTACACCATTTCCGATAACACCGGCCAGATCGTGTTCAGGACAAATTTCTTCGAAGCCGACTACATCGGCCAGCCCATCCCGACCGGTGCGCTAAACATGCTTGTGATCACCACTCAGTATGACAACACCAATCAGGTCACAGCCCGCTTCCTGGCTGACTTCAACCCCACCTCCGCCAATGATGAAGTCATTCCCCAGAACCCTGTGACTTCGTTGCGCAACTATCCCAATCCCTTCAAACCCTTCACCACCATTTCTGTGGATGTCAAATCACCCCAGACTGTTGAAGTCGAGATCTACAACACGAAGGGACAACTGATCAGAACTCTGCAAAGCGCATCCGCCAACGCCGGCATCCACAACCTGGTCTGGGACTCCAAAGACGCCTCCGGCCGCGATGTTACAGCCGGAATCTACCTCTATAAAGTCAAGGGCGGCAAGTTCAGCAGCAGCAAGAAGATGATCCTGCTGAAGTAACTAAATCATTTTATAATGAAGGGTCAGGCATTTCATCCTGCTTGGCCCTTCC
>CAZWJK010000031.1:0-15860 GCA_964634035.1 uncultured Candidatus Cloacimonadota bacterium
CAATTTTACTTAGGATTTTATAATTGCGCATTATTGTCAAGGGATATTTGATGAAAGCTGAGTTTACCTCCTTATTTATATTCTGCATCATCAAATCAACAAGACGATGACATCCAGAATTTATTCATATCATTCATAATATCCAATTAACCCCACCCCTTATGGCAATGGTTGTAAGCATTGCATTTTGGGTCAGCGAGTTACAACTCTCGTAATGTTTGGAAAGGTGTTATTGAGTCCAAACCATCATTCCAATTCATAACGGCTTTGCTCAGTTTCATTTTCAGGGTTGACGTATTCTCTGCTCCCAGATATTGGTTTTGGCCAAAGGGGATAGATTATGGAAGCTGAAATCAGACTGCTGAACATCGACGACCTGAAAGCGGTGAAAGAACTTGCCAGGCACATCTGGGAAGGCAATGACTACCTGGGTAAGGTTGCCAAGGGCTGGATCGAGGAAGGCGGTTTTCTGGGCTTGTTTGACGCGGATATGCTGATCGGATGCGCCAAGATCACGCATTTGCCGGATGGGGTCGTCTGGCTGGAAGGGCTGCGCATTCATCCTGAGTATCAGCACAAAGGCCTGGGCAAGGAACTGGCAAAGACCGTCCTGGACATGGCACTGCAGTTCGTTCAGAGCGGAGAGGCGCAGCACATCGAGTTTTCCACCTACTGCCTGAACCAGGAAAGCATTCATATCTCCACCCAGGCAGGTTTCAAACCTGTGGATGAGTATTACATTCTAACCCATAAATCCGTGAAACCGGCGTCTCCCAAGCACTTCAGCAAGATCTTCGATAACGTGACCGATTACTTTCCGACCTCGCTTCCCTATGGCTGGAAGTTTCTGCATCCCACCAAACAGGCAGTCAACTGGCTGAACCGCAAGGTGCAGGTTGCCAAAGCGGAAGGCGGGCATTTTTATGTGGGCGGGGAAGAGCCAACCGTGTGTCTTCTTTCACCGGCAGGAGAATGGCTGGATCAGGCCTTGCCCTACATTCAATACTATCTGGGAAAAAAGAAAGAGATCGAGCTCCTGCTGCATCCCTCCCGCGCTGCCGAGATCCCGGTTCTGCAAGAATTGGGCTTTCACTGGTGGGAAGAAGGCCAGGAAGACAAGATCATCATCTACAGATATCTGCCATAGCTCAGGAACGGGTGAGGACGGGAAGGCAGAGCCTGACCGTCGTGCCCTGGCCCGGCTCGCTTTCGATCAGCAGTCTGCCGTTCATCTGGATCAGCAGGTTGCGCGCAATGCTCAAGCCCAGTCCAATGCCTCCGAACTTGCGGGTATAGGTTTCATCCGCCTGGGTAAAGGGTTCAATAATAAGCTGCAATTTATCGGGAGGGATCCCGATGCCTGTATCGGCAACCGTGATCAACAGCTCATCCTTGCCCTCATTGGTTCTGCCCAGATCCACGGTCAGCGCGATCTTCCCTTCTGAAGTGAATTTGACGGCGTTGTCCATGATGATCCTGAGCACCTTCTGGATCCAGTCCGCATCAAGGAAAACCAGTGCGGAGGGCTGAAATTCATTGTATTCAAAGGAGATCTTTTTGCTGGCTATTTTGATCTGAAACTCGTCGATGATGGGCTCCAGCAGGCGTTTGAGCACATACCACTGCGGAATGGAACCGATGCTGCCCTTCAGGATATTGAGAAAATCGTGGATCTGCTGCAGGATCTGTTTCAGGTGCAGGGCGGATTCCGTGATGGTCTGCAGGTCAGTTGTCTGCTCCTCGCTCAGTTCCTTGTCCTTGACCTTGCGGATGAGGCCAATCAGGGCATTGAGCGGAGAATTGATCTCAATGGAAATGCTGGTCAGGAAAATGTCTTTGGTATTCATAGCAACCTGGGCGGATTGATGCTGCTTCAGAAGCTCGTTTTCGATCTGTTTCTGGCGTGAAATATCAAGCAGGTATCCGTAGTAGTGATAGGTGCTGGGAATTTCGTCAGGGATGACAACCGTGTAGTCAAACACCCACCTGACGACTGCGGTATTGACATTGGCAAGCACATGGTTACGCTCGTGCCAGAGATTGACGATCTCATCGGCTGCTTCGTCATCAGGCAGGGGCGGACAGATGATCCGGTAGATCTGATAATAGTTGAATTCCTGCCTCTCGAGGTGCTTCTGCCGCTCCAGCAAAACTCTGTCCAGATCGTCGGGATGAATGAGGTTGCGGTATTTCAGTTTGCCGCAGATCAGGTCCGAAGGGTCGTATCCGAAGCGGGAGAAATTGTCCGAGATGGAATCAAACATCTCGCGCTTGTAGTCATTCCATTTGAGAAAGACGATCGGCCCGTTGACAAAGAGCTGATGGCGCTGGTTGTATTCCGTTTCATAATTGGTGCGTTCCGCGATCTGCATGGCGAGATACTTTTTCTGCTGATTGATGCGTTTGACCAGTAGGTAAATGAAAAGGGCGATTGCGATCAGTCCGGCGATCAGTCCATAGAACAGGTAGTTGTAAAAAAAATTGTGGGTTTCAATGGCGGAGACATCGCTGCTGTAGATGCCGAACCACTTGTTCTGGCTTTTTCTGAGACTGAAATTGCTCATCAGTCTGATCAGGCTTTGGTTCAGTTCATCCCTCAGGCCTTCATATCCCAAAGGCAGGGCGATGCAATAGGGCAAAGCTTCTCCCAGGGTCTGCGCCTCGATCAGATTATCCAGATTTAGTTTTGATATGTAGTAATAGCCGGGAATCTTGGGCATCAGGACCGCATCGGCTGTTCCATTGGAGAGTTTTTGCATGGCTTCGCTGTAGCTTGGAGTGTAGAGGAATTTGACCGAGAGGCCTTTGTTTCTGATTATCTCTTCAGACACACTGCCCGTTTCAGCCAGCAGTTGTTTGCCGTTCAGATCCTGCCAGTTGTGGAAACTGCTGCCGCCTTTGCGCACAAACAGAGAATAATGAATGAAGGTATGAGGAGTGGTGAACAGATACTTCTGCCGCCGTTCCTCCGTCATCACCAATCCTGCCAGCAGCTCGATTTCGCCCTTCTGGAATTTTTCCAGGACAGTGCTCCAGTCATCACAGACGGGTTTGAACAGGATGCCTGTATCTTTTTCCAAAGCGCGCAGCATGTCAATATTAGCGCCTGAGATTCGGCCATGCTCATCCATGAATTCATAAGGCGGAAACTGGCAATTGACGCCAATCTTGTAGGTTTTGCCTTTCAGGCTGCCTAGCTGCAGCAAACTGCAGAGGCCAAGGATCAGGATCAGGGCTTTCCGTGCGGCGGGCATCAGGTCAATCAGTCTTTACTTGTTTCAGCATTTTATACAGGTGCTTGATATCGATCGGCTTGGCGATGTAATCATCCATCCCGCAATCCAGGAAACGCTCCTTGTCACCAGCCATGGCAGACGCCGTGAAGGCTATGATGGAGACATGCTTGCCGGTTTCCTTCTCCTGTTCCCGGATCAGCTTGGTGGCGGTGACGCCATCCATTTCAGGCATCTGGACATCCATCAGAATGCAGTCAACATCCTGCTGCCTGATCAGTTCCATCGCTTCCTTACCGGTGGATACGGCGCTGACGTCCAGGTTCCAGTGTTCCAGTTGTTTCTTGGTGACCAGTTGGTTGATTGGCTCATCCTCTACCAACAGAACTTTCAGAGGCGGCAGCGGAACGCTTTCCATTTCCTCTTCCTCCAGCAGTTCCTCATAACGCGGACGCAGGTCTGCCTTGGTCTTGAAGCCGAGAATGAAGAAGAAGCTGCTGCCTTTGTTGGGCTCGCTTTCCACCCAGATGAATCCACCCATCAGAGCAACCAGTTTCTTGACGATGGAAAGCCCGAGACCGGTTCCACCGTACTTTCTGGTCAGGGTCTGGTCCGCCTGGATGAAGTTGTCAAAGATGTCGCGCTGCTTCATGGGGTCGATGCCGATGCCGGTGTCCTTGACGGCAAAGAGCAGGCGGATATCATCCTCATGCTGGTTATAGACATCGGCAGTGATCTCGATATAGCCGGTATCGGTGAATTTGAGAGCGTTCTGCATCAGATTGATAAAGATCTGCCTGAGGCGCATCATATCGCCGAAGATGATGTTGGGCAGCTTATCGCTGACTCTTTTGCGCAGATCGACTTCCGGTTTGGTGGATGCGGTCGTGAAGGTCTTGATGATGTCGTCGATCAGGAAATAGGGGTTGAAATCTGTAATGACCAGATCCAGCATACCTGATTCCATCTTGGAAAAATCCAGGATGTCGTTGACAATTTTCATCAGGGTCTTGCCGGAACTGCTGATCAGATCCATGTATTCCTGTTGTTCGGGTGTGAACTGAGTATGCTGCAGAACCTGGATGAAGCCAATTATGCCGTTCAGCGGAGTGCGGATCTCATGACTGATATTGGAGAGGAAGTGCCCTTTGGCGATGTTGGCGGTTTCGGCTTTTTCCTTGGCTTCCAGCAGGTCTGCTTCCAGGGTCTTCTGAGCCGTGATGTCAAGCATGTAGCCATAGAACCAGGGCTGTTCCCCTTCCTCTCTGACGATCAAAGTGTAGTCATACACCCAGCAGATCTGTCCCGAGGCGGTTACAATCCTGTATTGCTTGGCGCTGAATTCCCGCTTTTCCTCCAGGTCAAGAGTGAACTGATCGAGGAATTTATCCCTGTCTTCTGAAAAGATGATATCGGTAAAGTTCAGATGATGCAGGATCAGGTCCTGCGGGTCATATCCGAACTGGCGGATATTTTCCGAGACATATGTAACAATCTTGGGGTCGCTGGTAAGCTTGTAGACAATGACAGGGCCGTTGACAAACATCTTGTATTCACGGTTGAGTTCGCTTTCATACTTCAGTCTGCCTTCCAGTTCCCGCTGCAGGGCGATCGATTTGCGGCTGATCTGGCGGCGCAGCAGCCAGACCCAGATGAGAGCGCTCAGAAAGACGATGAACAATGGCACGACCACATACAGCACCCTGTGCATCAGCTGCTTTCTGGAGATGCTTTCCAGACTGTCCTTGCCCAGCCATTTCTGCTGGATGGCTGCATATTTGCCGTTTTCCCTGAGGATGCTGAGTCCCGTGTTGAAATCGTTAAGCAGCAGGGAATTGGATTTTCTGACGGCATAGCAGTAGAATCTGGGCGAGAAGGGTTCGTCAATGGTTCTGAGGTTGTTCAGTTCCAAGCTTTTGATGATTTCCATGCCGTGTCTGAAGGTGACCACCGCTGCGTCGAACTTGCCCTGAGCCAGAAGCTGCAAAGCTCCGTCCTGTGACGGCGCGAAGAACCGGCTGCCCTTGAAGCCCTGCTCATCCAGATATTCCACTGCGATATCCTTTTCCTGCAGGACCAGTTCAGCATTGAGCAGTTCTTTGCTGTGTCTGAATTTGGAATCCTTGCGCACGAAGAAGCAGCGCCAGGTTTCGGTGTGGGGCAGGGAAAAGGCGTATTTCTTTGCCCGTTCCGGCGAGTAGGCCATGCCCTGGATGATATCGATCTCACCTTTGTCCAGCCATTCCATCACTTTGGACCATTTGCCGAACCGGAAGCGCACCTCGAGGTTCATCACTTCGGCGATGGCATTGGTCAGTTCGACGTTGTAGCCGTCAAAGTTCTCATCCTTATTTAAAAACTCATAAGGCGGAAAGAACATGTCTCCGCCGACCCTGACCACTTTTTTGGCAGGCGCATCCTGTGCGGATGCGGAGATGATCAGTAGGAGCAGGGTCAGGAAGATCAGGACGATTTTGCGTGTCTGCATGGTTTCCTCCCCGGAAATCACAAACTTTCTATTCTCTTGAGATAGCCGGCCATGTCGAATTTTCGTTTGAGGCCGCTATCCTTCATAATTCTCACATTGCCGGAAATCGGATTGGACTGCCAGGCGCGGTCGTGCTTGCCAAAGCACCAGGCAATGCCTGCATAGCCGTTGGGATCGCGTCCGTCCAGTTCGTATTTGTCGTTCAGGTATTGGGCAATAGCAAAAGCGTCTTCCGGATCAGTGGTCCATTCGATCAGCTTCTTGCCCCAATACATTCTCATGTAGCCGTGCATCTTGCCGGTTTTGAGCATTTCCAGTTGGGCTGCGTTCCAGTATGGATCATGCGTTTCCGCTTTTTCCAGAGCGTCGATGCCGTAAATGTAAGGCCTGGGATCAGCGCTGTGCTCCCTCAGGGTGGAGCGTGCCCAGGCAGGCAGCACGGAATACTGGTCATAATCATCGTTGAAATGGCAGAAATTCATGCTCAGCTCGCGCCGCACGATCATCTCCTCAAACAAGGTCAGAGCGCTGTTGATCTTTTGGTCGGGATGAGTACCGGGTTTGTGAGTGATGACCAAGTGCCAGAACTCCATGGGCGAGAGGCCGAGCGCACTGATCACATGGTCCAGGATCTCCAGCACCGAGATCTGGCCGAAATGCAGATAAGGGCTCAGCTTGCTCTGGCAGTCGGTTCCGGGATCATTGCGCCGCTCTTGGTAATCAGCAAGCAGGTTTCTGATGAAGTAATTCAGGTGCTTGACCGCTTCGCTGTGCCCGCCCTGATAATAATCAGTGGCACTGACTTTCATATCGGTGCGGGGCATCAGGGAATACAGGTCAGGGCTAAGGTTGGGATCTGCCTGCGACAAAACTGATGTCAGCTCAAACTCACGCGTCAGACGCGGCCCCGAGATCTGCAGGAACTTGTGGATCTTGTCGCGCAGCACCTTGGCGTTGTATGCCTCTTTCTGCATCAGCAGTTCCACGGGTATGAGCACTTCGCTTTCCACTTCCAGCATCTGGCAGTCGATTTTCTCCGCGATCTGCCGCCGGCAATCTCTGAGATATCTCAGGTAACCCCGGTCGGTGATCAGCAATGCCGCATCCTGAGCGGCTTTGACCACTGTTTCGACCCATTTGCCTTTGGTGATGATGGTCTCAATTCCGCTGCTGTTCAGAGTATGGATGGTTTCGGACAGACCCTGCAGCATGAAGTTGTAGTGGCGCAGGTTGGCATGTGGATAATCGGGAGTAATCACAAACAGAACGACCAGCGGCAGGGAAAACGCCTCAGCCTGGGTGCGGGCAAAATCCAGAGCCGGATTGTATTGTGCCCTTTGCGCCTGCTGCATCCAGTAGAGCACAAATTTACCCCGCTTCAGTTCCTTGCCGTTGAGCCGGTGCATTCTTTCCTGAATCAAATCAATTCTCCTCCCGTCCCCAGTCTATCTGCTGCAATACAATAATTTTATCCATTCTGTTATCCTTATTCCCTGTTTGCATACTCGTCAAGCCTTTTTTTATCCTTTCCTCCCTGCCTGCCGCAAACCTGCCTCCCCCTTTCCTCCTCCGCCCGGGCATAGGAGCTCAGGCACAGAATGGAGGGAAACCGAAAGGAACGGGCTTTGGAATGGTTATTGCACAAGAACAGGGTGCTGCATGCTAAAATTGTTCTTGCCAAGAAAGGCAAGGTCTCAGTTTTTAACAAAAAGCTTGAAATACGCTTTAGATCGAGAAGTTAAACAGAGGAATTTAATGATAGTTCTAATTCTGGCGAGCATTGCTCTGGTGCTTTACTGGGCGATGGAATACCTGCGCCATTTGCGCAACGTGAAGGCAATTCCGATCAGGATCCATGTCAACGGCACACGCGGAAAATCCAGCGTGACCAGGCTGATCGCCGCCGGTCTGAGAGCAGGCGGGATTCGCACTGTAGCCAAAACGACTGGAACCTTGCCGAGGGTCATTCTGCCCGACGGACGCGAAGCTGCCATCATCAGATTAATGGGCGCCAACATCATTGAGCAGAAATATATTTTCAGGCACGCACTGGAGCTCAAGCCGCAGGCCATTGTGATCGAATGTATGGCGGTGAATCCCATCTTCCAATGGATCACGGAACGCAAGTTCGTGCGCTCCACCATTGGCGTGATCACCAATTGCCGCGCAGACCATGTGGATGTGATGGGAGCTACCGTGCAGAGCGTCACCATGAGCTTGAGCAATTCACTGCCGCCCAATGGCATCTGCTACACAGCGGAAGAGCAGAACTTTGCCATCCTGAAAAAGATGGCTGATAAATATAATACCAAAATTCACAAGATCCGTCCTGTCGATGTGACACAGGAAGAGCTGGCAAAATTCCGTTATATTGAACACGCAGAGAATGTGCAGTTGGCGCTGGCCGTCTGTGCGGAAGCGGGAATTTCACGTGAAGTGGCGCTCAAAGGAATGCAGGAAAGCCATCCGGATGCCGGCGCCCTGAAAAAATACCTGATTCTTGACGGTGACAAGACCATCAATTTCTACAATGTCTTTGCTGCCAACGATCCGGATTCTTCAGCCCAGATCATTCACATGATCACGGGGCACCTGACCAAAGTGGAGAAAATCATTATCATCAACAGCAGGGCAGACCGCTTTTTCCGTTCGCAGCAATTGGTCAACGCCGTCAAGCCGCTGGACTATTCCTATCTTTTCCTGACCGGCGAGATCCATGAAAAAGTGGAAGCTTATGCTCTGCATCAGGGCATTCCCAAACAGAAGATAGTGGCATTGGGATCGCCCTTGCCTGAAGTTATTTATAAAAAAGTGCTGGAGCTGACGGATAAGGAATCACACGTCATCGGAATCGGCAACATTGCAGGACAGGTTTTTTACGGCGCGCAGATTGTGGCGCACTTCAAACATAAAATGAAACAATCCAATAAAAACATCAGGCAAACAGAGAAGCAAGGAGCTGTAAAGTGATCGAAGCAGCAGTAGGTTTGGGTGTAATCATCAGTTTACTATTCACGGAGTTATTGGGAGCCTCGGCAGGCGGTATCGTCGTCCCGGGGTACATAGCATTGTATCTGGATAAACCGTTGCAGATACTTGGGACGCTGATCGTCAGTCTGCTGACCTGGGGCATAATCAGGATCATAAGTATTTTTACATTGCTGTTCGGCAAGCGCAGAATGGTGCTCAGTATCCTGATCGGCTTCATTCTGGGCTGGGCTTCGCGCAATCTGATCTTTCACGGTACGACCGTTTATGATCTGCAGATGCAGTCCATCGGCTACATAGTTCCGGGCCTGATCGCCAACTGGTTTGAGCGTCAGGGCTTCATGAAGACGCTGTCCACGATGATGATCGCGGCAGTGCTGGTCAGGCTGATCCTGATGGTCATCTTTGCAGGGGAGGTGTGATCATGTTTCGTCCATCATTGAGATCCGATTGTGCCCTGATTTCATTGCTGGTGCTGAGCGTTATCCTGTTTGTGATCGCCCAGAGCAGTTACAAATACATCCGTGCCAATTATTATGAAGAAAAAGTTCAGGCTGCCAACCTGATGAATGACTATCTGGAAATCATCAGAGCAGAACTGACAGCCAGAGACTTTGTTTTTGACCCTATCGATGACCATTACAAGACAGGGCTGATCGGCAACAAACTCAGTTCCATAACAACCTCACGTGGTGTGCTGTCAGAAAAGCAGACAGCTTTGAATCCCAACTTGGCGGCTGCTTTCATCCAGATGTTGAAAGACGCTAAAGTCAAATCCGGTGATTACGTGGCGGTCGGTATCACGGGTTCCAATCCGGGAACCAATCTAGCGCTTTATGCGGCAATGAATGTGCTGGAACTCAAACCCGTCATCATCACGGCAGTCAGTTCCGCCATGTATGGAGCCAACCGTGAAGACCTGACCTGGCTGGACATCGAAAGCATCCTGAAGAGATCAGGCAGGATTGAATTCGGCAGCGCTTATGCTTCCTTCGGCGGCAGGGACGATCTCGGGATCGGGCTTTCCGACAGCGGGATCGAAGCCATGCGCAACGCCATGCGCAGAAACAACGTTCCCCTGCTTTCAGGCAACGGCCTTAGCGACAACATCGACCTGCGGATGAAAGCTTATCAGGAAATGCTTCCCCAGGGGGAACGCTATCGCCTGTTCATCAACATCGGCGGCGGCCTTGCCAATGTCGGCAGCAACGTAAATGCACGACTGATCCCGGAAGGCATCAACCGCAAACTGGCGGAAAAACCCTTTGATCAGGAAGGCGTGGCCATGCTCTTTGCCAAAAAGAACATTCCCGTGCTGCACGTTCTGCGCATCCTGAGAGTGGCGCGTGACCATGGTCTGCCGATCGCACCTGACAATCTGCCCAAACCCGGCGAAGGCAGGATCTTCAGCAGCAGGATTCATAACCTTTGGGTCACGGGTATTTGTCTGTTTGTCCTGGTGGCGGCGATCATAGCCGTTGTCCTGTTTGACAGGAAAGACAGGCATTTCATGGCTAATTTGGTTGACCCTGACGAAGAATTATAATTTGGAGAGATACTGAATGCTTAAACATAAAATCAAATACATCGTCGCACTCATTCTTATCCTGTCAGCGCTTGCCGGGCTCAGCGCCGTGGCTCTGAAATGGAAACCCATGACCTTTGACAATCCCGGCACCAGACGCCTGCTGAAAACACCCACCGGAAACTTTTACTTCTACCGTTCCCTGCCGGAAAAAAGCATGTACCTGGACATCAGGGATCTGACTGCGTTGGAGATCCGCGCCATCAGTAAAGCACCCGTTAAAAAACCCCAGTTCATCATCAAAGCCGATAACAAGCGCGTGGTCTATGATTTGAAGCTAATCGCCGTTTCGGAAGAGTATCAGGTGTATGAACCCATCCGGCTGACCCTGCCTCCCGGACTGACCAGACTGGAACTCATCTGCTATTTCAGCGAGATCTATTTCAGGGCGTTTCAGCCTGTCACAGTGCAGAGCAAAAAACCCAAAGTCCCTTCTCTGAAGATCATTGCCAGCGCAGGTGAATACGACATCGAGCACGAAGGCAGCAAGAGCAGGTACTACGGCGTCAACGAAGAAAAGAGTCTCACCTTCCAGGTCAATCAGGGTCTGCCTTTCACGCTTTATATGAGGGCTCAGCTTCAGGACAGGGAAGTTCCCATTCTGGGTTTGTATGAAGACGGCAAGCTGATCAAGAGGATCACGCTTTCCCAGAAACGTACCAATACCTACACGGTGGAAGGCATTCCGCACCTGACCATCGGAAAGAGGGAAGACTTCTTCGCCCGGGAAAAGGTGATGACCTATGAACTGAAAGCCCTTTCCGGACACCTCTTCCTCGTCAGGCCGGTGATCAGGAAAGCCAAATAGGTGCTGTTATGAGCTTGATCCTGAACGATGAACTGAAGAACCTCTCAGAAGCCCTGCCGGAAAGCGTTGACGAGCTGGCTGCAGACGCCGGCTGTGAAACCGCTGACTCCGGTTCCGGCAACATAAAAGATAACAGCGGTACAAAGAGAAAACCCTCCATCTGCAAGCCCAAGTCCTTCCGTCCAATCATTCTTACTTTGCTCTTTATTCTGATGAACGGCTCAGTCCTGCTCTCCGGTCAGTTCAATGCAACCATTGGTATGGGTCTGACCTACACCGACAACGCCTTTCAGCTTTCTTCCTATGACCTGCAGAGGAATGAGGACGGCCATCCCGACCTTGATTTTGTGGAATCCGCCGATGACGTTATTCTTAGTATGAGGTTCAACGGCTCCTATGACACGCATTGGCGCTGGTGGAAGATCCAGCCTACTTTACAGCTCAACGGCAGCCAGTATGTCCTGAACACCTCCAGGCAGAGAGTCAGCGCTCTGGTAGGCGTCAAGATCAGCCGCCGGTTGGGTGAACTGGGCCTCTATTATGGTTATTATCCAGACGTTTATATCCGCAATTACACTGATTCCGACGGAACGGGCGAATCGGAAAGATACAGCTATGACCGCGACCACTACCGCGCCGATCTCAGGATCAGGCCCGTAAAGACTGGAACAGCCTTTCTTCAGTACCGCAAGGATGTCTATTACTACAATCAGTATTTCACCGAATTCGACGGCGACATTGATACCTGGATCCTCGGCTGGCAGCAGAATTTTCCCACCTTCTACCTCGATGCCTCTTATTCCTACAGAGTTTATGAAACAGACAAGAGCGCAAGCTTTGACAATCCTGAAGACGCCTCCTATGAAAGCAATGTCTATGACTTTGGCATCATGCTCAAGAAAATGAACCTGGACAGCCGCTATCCCTCCATCCAGTGGAGGCCTGAGCTCGACCTGAGATTTGAAGAGCGTTACTACCAGGGCGGCGATAACTGGCACCGCAACCGCATTGACAATATAAACACCACCACTGCCCGGCTGCATTTCTATCCCGGCGTCAAATGGAATTTATCTCTTGACTACTCTCACATCTTCCGCAATGTTGATGCAGCCTATTCAAGTGTCAGAAAATACAAGGAATACAGCGAGAACCGGTTTGGCTTAAACGCCGGCTACAGGTTCTGATTTTTTCTGGCCGGGCTGAAAGAGCACTCATGGCAAAGGAGTTGGAAATGACATTCCGTCAGGAAACAGACCCCGCAAAACTGAGAGAATTTCTCGACATGGTGGAGAACATCAAGGTTGAGATCCGACGCTATAAACATCCGGTCCTGGTTTGGGGCATCAAGGAAGGCACCGTCTATTATTCCTTCTGGGAACAGGAGATTTTGGACCGCTTTGGCCTGGACAATGTGGACGGCTGGGACTATGAGGAAGACCTGCTCTTTTGTCCCGACTGGGTTGGCGATCAGGAAGAGGACTGGGCGGACGATCTGGACGACGACGATGATGAGGACGACCTGCGCTGCCTGAGCGACATCATAATCAGGGATGAGGACTGAGTTTGCCATTTTGGGCGGCGGCGCCTGGGGCCTTGCCCTCGCCAAGCTGCTCAGCGAAAACGGCCACCAGGTCAGGGTCTGGGAGTATAATCCAGAGTTTGTTGCCCTCTTAAGAGAAACCCATTCCAATCCCTTTCTGCTCAAGGGTGTCACCCTTCCAGAATCAATAACATTTTCCCATGATTTTGGCGAAGTCCTGACTCCCGAAACCGATTATCTCATCTTTGCCGTTCCTTCCCAATTCCTGCGCGCAGCGGTTAGACAAGCCGCGCCCTACATCAACCAACTGCCTCGCCTCAAAGCCGTGATCAATGTTGCCAAAGGCATCGAGGAGCATTCGCTCAAGCGCATGTCAGAGATTTTAACTGAAGAGCTTGCACCCGGACTGAGTGGTAAAATTGTCTGCCTTTCCGGTCCTTCCCATGCCGAGGAAGTGGCGCGCCAGATCCCTACCGCCGTGGTCCTTGCCGGTCCCGATGATGAACTCCTGCAGGAGCTTCAGCCGCTGTTCAGTACAACTTATTTCCGTGCTTACCGGTCTGCGGATCAGGCGGGAGTAGAGATCGGCGGAGCGGTCAAGAATGTCATTGCCATTGCTGCCGGGATCATTGACGGTCTGGGATATGGCGACAACACCAAGGGAGCCCTCCTGGCGAGAGGCCTGGCTGAGATCAGCAGATTGGGATTGGCTCTGGGCGCACAGCCCGAAACCTTCCTTGGCCTCTCCGGCATCGGGGACCTCTTTACCACCGCCTCCAGTCTGCACAGCCGCAACCGATTCGTCGGCAACGAGATCGGAACAGGAAAAAAACTCCCGGACATCCTCTCCGCCATGCAATCCGTCGCCGAAGGAGTGGCAACCACCCGTTCCGTTCATCAACTCAGCC
The DNA here is from genome assembly GCA_964634035.1 of uncultured Candidatus Cloacimonadota bacterium. GTDB lineage: Bacteria > Cloacimonadota > Cloacimonadia > Cloacimonadales > Cloacimonadaceae > UBA5614. The sequence continues at coordinate 13,551 of CAZWJK010000031.1, forward strand.
AGAACCTGGGAATAGAAATGCCCATCACAGAACAGATCTTTGAAGTCCTCTTCCATGATAAATCTCCCAAACTTGCCATGCTCGAACTCATGACCCGCTCCCTCAAGCAAGAATAAGCTCTTTTTATATCCCTTAATCCCTTTCCCTCCCATACTTACCCTTCCACGATCCATACAACTCAAACCTGCTTTTACCAGTATTTAACCGGACAATGATCGCCTCCATGCCCTTATACTCCGGTTATCTCAAGGTAACTTACGATTTATCAATTAAGTAAGGAAGGTGGAAGATAGTGGTAAGGATAAACTGTGAAGCAGTTGAAGAAGTTTGTAGTTCTGCCTGCGCAGGAACGACGAGATCAGCGTGTCACATTGAGCTCAGTCGAAATGCAGACACGCGGACGGTGTCTTATCCTTCGACTATGCTCAGGATGACACCTGTGCGGGAATGACGATGTAGATACAGACGCCTCGTCTGTATTACGGACAGGATTGTCCGTGCCACAGATTAGGAAGATTCCTGCTTTCGCAGGAATGACAAGGTAGGGGCTGGTCTTGTGCCAGCCCGAAGTGAAGGTCGGCACGAGACTGACCCCTACTGCAGCTATTACAGAAAAGGCACTGCTCAAAACGGCAGTGCCTTATCTCATCAGAGTTAATATGAGTTTTATTTCATGAGCATCATTTTGCGGGTGGAGGCAAATCCGTCCGTTGTCATACGGTAAAGATAGACGCCGCTGGAGACTGGGGAGCCGTTGTCGTCCGTCCCGTTCCAGGTGACGCTGTGATTGCCGGCGGCTTTCTTTTCGCTGATCAGGGTGCGCACCTTCTGGCCCTTCAGGTTGTAAACATCGATCCTGACCTCAGCGGAATTCTTTACGGAATAGCTGATGGCGGTTTCCGGATTGAAGGGATTGGGATGATTTGCTGAAAGCACAGTGGTGAGGACGGGAGTGGTGTTGTCCTGGTTGGGCGTGTTTTGATATATGTTTCCGCTGCGGCTGTTATTGGTCATGAAAAGCGGCCAGGGATAGGAGGTGGCGGCGCGCTTGACATCCAGCATATAGAAGCCGGCGTCATTGGGGAAGACGATGTCGATGTCGCCGTCTCCGTCCAGATCCGCCACGGCGGCAGAGACCTTGATGTTGCCGCTGAGGGGATAGGGGAAGTTCGGGGATTCGGTTCCGTCGCTGCGCAGAGAATGCAGTTTGCCGTTGGTGTCGCCGAAGATGATACCGCAGAGGCCGGAGCCGTCAAAATTGGCAACGACAGGGGTGCTTTCCACGTTTTCGCCTATGTTGACAGGGAAGCCGGTCAGGTTGACACCTGTGGAACTCATGATGTAAACATCACCTGAATAGGCAATCAGGATGATCTCTTTATATCCGTTGCCATTAACGTCTGCGACCACCGCTCCGCCCTTGACCTGCTGACCGATGTTCTTTTGGAACTTGATGCTGCCGTCATGGTTGATGGCAAAGAGCTGGCTGTTTGTATAGGTCGGGATCAGGATCTCAGGATAGCCATCCCCGTCCAGATTGGCAATGGTGGGATGATTGCGTGAAGCGCCGCCCAGAGAGACTGGAAAGCCGGGCAGGCTTTGCGCATTGGCGGAATTGATGGCATGCAGATTGCCGGTCAGAGTGGCGACCACGATGTCCAGTTGTCCATCGTCATTCAGGTCTCCCACCGCTCCGGAAGCAAGCATGGCACCTTCGATCTGGAGCGGGAAATTGGGGTAGTTAATGCCGTTGGAGTCCAGGACCACGATGTATCTGTTCTGGGTGAAAGCTATGATCTCGGGATTGCCGGAGCGGTCAAGATTGGCAATGATGGGATTGCCGACCAAAATGCCTCCTGCTGGAGCGGTCCAGAGCAAAGAACCGGTATGGCTGACCGCTATGATGGTCTGGTTGTTCAGGTTGGCGACGATTTCCATGTTGCCATCGCCGTTGATGTCTGCCAGGGCGGGAGAGCCGATGACGGCAGCCGCTGCCTGGTAGGGGAAATTCGTCATGGATGTGCCATTCGGCTTTCTGACATGAATAAGCCCGTTCTGGTCGCCAAAAATTATTTCTTTGTCAGTTCCGCCGTCCAGATTGTAGATACAGGCGGAGGACTGGGTCGCGCCGTTCAGGTTGAGAGGCCAGTTCGGCTGCACCAGAGATAGGTTGACGTAAAAAGTTCTGATCGTGTTGTAAGGATATTGAGAAGTCTGATTGGCGCTGAGGTGAATTTCAAAGGGAATCGGCTCAGAAGGCAGGGTTGAGACCGTTTCAAAAGTGAATTCATCCGTCAGGTTCCAGTTGGA
>CAZWJK010000031.1:15960-18779 GCA_964634035.1 uncultured Candidatus Cloacimonadota bacterium
AAGGCAGGGTTGAGACCGTTTCAAAAGTGAATTCATCCGTCAGGTTCCAGTTGGAGGCGCCGGCTCCCAAAGTCCCGAAGGCAGAGATGGAATCAACCACCACGACTCCAGGCATGTTACAGCGAAGTGTTGCCACTACATTCTGTGCAGTCATCCAGGACAGTCCTGTAAAGGGATCCATCAGGTTGGTGAGCTGCAGGTTGAGGCGGATCAGTTCGCCCGGATTGGGTACTCCGTCGCCGTCGCCGGTGATCTCTTCTATGTTATACTCTTCCACCACAAGATAGGGGATCTTGTCAAACATGGTGGCAGCAAAGGCATTGACTCGGCCTGTGCCGAGTTTGTTGAAAGCGGCGTTGGGCGGAGCGTAGTTCGGATTCAGGTGATAGATCCAGTCCGCTGTGTCCATCAGCCTCTGCTTGATATCCAGAGGGCCGAGGGTGGGATTGATGGCTTTGACCAGAGCGGCGACTCCCGCCACCAGCGGTGAAGCCATTGAAGTTCCGTCCGCCACGGCATAGCTGTCGTTGTTGATGATGGTGCTCAGGATCGCCTGACCGGGGGCGCAGATGTCAATGGGAGCGCCATAATCGGAGAAATCGGTCTTTATGTCGTTGGCATCTGTGGCTGCCACGCAGACAGCATTGGGGCAATCGGAGGGAGCGTCAATATAATTCGGTCCATGTTCCATGTTGTCATTTCCCGCCGCTGCCACAAACAGACAGCCCAGAGCAGTGACATAGTTCACATGCAAATTGGCGTTGTTAAGGCTGGTCACTTGTCCGCCCCAGGAAGCGTTGACGACGGCAGCGCCGTTTTCTGCGGCATAACGTGCCTGTTCATAACCATAGGCAATTCCGGTGGAAGGACTGACATTGGACGAGCCCTTAAGGCCGATGATACTGACATCAGGACAGACACCGGCCACGCCGATGGCGTTATTGAAGACAGCTCCGGCGCAGCCTGCCACATGCGTGCCGTGGTAGTTGGCACCGTAATTCTGCATGGGGTTGTTGTCATTGTTATAGAAGTCCCAGCCGATGATGTCGTCGATCTTGCCGTTGCCGTCATCGTCAATTCCGTTTCCGCCGCTGACGGTTCCGGCTGCCCAGTTGATGGTCATGGGCATTTCGCCTTGGTTGATCCAGATGTTGTCCATGAGGTCGGGATGGTTCCATTTGATGCCGGAATCGGAAATGCCGATCAGGACGTTGTTTCCGCCCGTTACATAATCCCAGGCGTCATACACTTTCATCACGCCCAATGCATACTGCTGGCTGATCAGAGGATCGTTGGGAACCAGTTTGCTGCGCATGATGGCATCGAATTCGGCAAACAGGACATTGGGGTCTTTTTCAATAGCAGCCAAAGCCGCATCCATGTTCTTGTCATCAGCCAGAATGACTCTGTAAACGCATTGCAGATATCTGCCCTCGTCGTTGAATTCAGGCATTTTCAGATTCTGGTGCATCTGGCGCAGGTCAACGATATTGTATTTCTTTGCCAGTTCATTGAAGGTCGGCATCTTGGTCTGGACGATTCCGTCCGGTGTGGAAAAATCAATGACGCCTTCAAAATTGCCGGTCGATTCCATCTTGAAACAGGCAATGATGGTATTGGGATAAAACAAATCAGGGTCATAATCCAGCGCAGATAAAAAGGTCACTGCCGCCAGAAAAGCCAGGATGATGATAAAAGACTGCCTTCTCATATTATACCTCATAAATTCATTCAGTTGTCTCACTTAATCCTGAGAGCTATTAAGTCAACAAGAAAATTCCGTTCCAAATGACATCCGATCTCGGTTTTCCTTCCCAAAGCCAGAGAGGACAATTCTTCTTGACAATCAGGCAGCCGGGCAGAGATTAAATTCCATTACTGTAAACTAAAAGGAATAAGCATGGAAAACATCCGCATCGGCATCATCGGCAACATCGGAGTCGGCAAATCAACTTTTATTGAAGCGGCAAGCACAGCGCCCCTTAACAGGATTCTCCTGTCTGTATATCCGCAACCGAACGGCAGCGAAGGGGTTTTCGCCTTTCCGGAAAAGTTCAATCCCATCGTGCTGGATTCCTTTTACAAGGACCCCATTGCCCATGCCTTCATGGCGCAGATCGAATTCTTCAATGGACGGCTGGACCGCCAGAAGCTGATTCAGTCCTGCCGGGGCATTGTGTTGGAAGACCGGACCCTGGCAGAGGACTACCACATTTTCGGCAAGGCGCAGCGCATCCTGCAGAACATGTCCGAACCTGAATTCATCGCCTACCAGCGCACCTTTCGGCTGATGACGGAACAAATCAAAGAACCCGACCTCTTTGTCTATTTCAAGGCAGACGTTCCCACCCTCCAGGAAAGAATCAGGGAAAGGGGACGCGAAAGCGAGCTCTTTATTCCTGCTGAATACCTGGAACTGCTGAACAACCTGTATGAGGACTTTATCGCCAACCACGTACAGTGCCCGGTGCTGGTCATCAACGCGGAAAAAGCAGTGGAGAAGATGGAATTCCTGCGCCGCACGGTTAATCTGGTGGCGGAACAAATAAAATCTCTGGAACTTCGCGTCTCGTCTCCCGGCATCAGCGAATGGGTCACGTTGCCACAGACGGAGGCCACCCTCAAAGCCATTGACGTGGAACGCAAGCTGGAAACCTATTTAGCAGAACACCCGAAACTAATAACCATAGCCGGAAACGTGGGCTTGGGCAAATCCACCCTGACCGCCATCATGGGTCGCAGCTTAAAGATTAACACCCTATATGAAAAGCCGGAGGATAATCCGCTTTTGGAGAAGTTTTTGGGCGATAAGAAAACCT
>CAZWJK010000032.1:0-18242 GCA_964634035.1 uncultured Candidatus Cloacimonadota bacterium
CGGTAGGAAACCATATGCCCCCATTTCTTTTGCAGAACGAGTTCAAAGGCCTTGACGCCGAACTGGGAAGCGAGAATGCGGTCAAAGGCATTGGGGCGTCCGCCCCTTTGCAGATGGCCTAAGATAGTTTCACGGATTTCAACAGGGCAGCCCGCCGCTTTGAGCTGTGCGGAAAGATGAAGTCCGGCGCCGCCAAGCTGGATGGGCATTCCGCCCGGTTTTTGGCATTCGATGAAAGTCATTTCGCCATCGACGGGACGGGCTCCCTCGGCGATCACGATATTGGCAAAACCTTTGCCTGACTCAATCCTGCGGTTGATGGCGTCCATAACGCTGCTGATCTTATAAGGGATCTCCGGGATCAGGCAAACCTCAGCACCGCCGGCTATGGCTGCATGCAGAGCTATCCATCCGGCGTAACGCCCCATCACTTCAAGGATCAGGACCCTGTGGTGGCTGGCAGCCGTTGTTACAAGCTTATCCACGGCATCGGTGGCGCAGTCAACCGCGGTTTGAAATCCGAAGGTGAAATCCGTCGCGGAAAGGTCGTTGTCTATGGTCTTGGGCACCCCGATGATGGGACAGCCCTTGGCAAACAGCTTTTGTGAAATGGTCTGAGAGCCTTCTCCGCCGATGTTGATGACAGCTTCAATATTCTGGTTGCGCAGTCTCTGCAGTAGGTCGTCGGATCGGTCCGCCACGCCGGTGCTGCCGTCAGGATTCTTCACAGGCCAGGTGAACGGGCCGCCGGAATTGGTCGTGCCAATGATGGTGCCGCCTTTGACATGGATGCCTGCCACCTTTTCCAGAGTGAGTTCAACCAGGCGCATGGGCTCCATCAGGATGCCGTTGAAGGCATCAATGCTGCCGATGACCTCCCAATCGTTTTCCTGAGATGCTCTCTTGACAATGGCGCGGATGACGGCATTGAGTCCCGGGCAGTCGCCTCCGCCGGTGGTTATTAATAATCTTTTTTTCATATGTGACTCTCTTTTTTACATATAAATCTTATTGAATCTACTAAAGTTCTTTATCTATTCCCGCCTGCGCCCTTTACAGTAGTGACATGCGTCCCCGCATGTCTTTGGTACAGGCGAGACGCCTGTACCTACTGGTGCACAGCTTTGGAAAGCTGCACTACATTATAGCAGCCAAATATCTGCGCTGCACAAGTCAAGTGATATGTTCCGCCAGCAGTCTGATGAACTGCTCACTGCCAAAAAACCTGCAGACGGCAAGGCCGTTCAGTTCAAGCCGGGCAGTGCTTTGGCGGCCGGTCCGCTCCAGATGGGCGGCGGCTTCGGGACAACCTGCATCGCGCAAGAAAGCGCTGACAGCAACGATTCCGGGAAAGTTGTCTCTCACATTTTTCCTCAGCCAGGAGGCATCCTGCAGCTTTCCGGTCAGCAGTAAAAAGGAATCGGCATAGAGGGATAAAGGCAGGCTGCTGAAGCTGCGGCGCAGTTTTGCAGGGTCATATCGTGCGGACAGGTGATGTACTTTTTCCGTAACTTTCTGCCTGACTGTTTTTTCTGGCTGATCCATAAAACCCTGACGGGAAGTGGAAATTTCTTTCAGGACAGAAAGTTCGCCGGTGAAGAAACGCTCTTTCAGATAGGAGTAATAGGCTTTCTGGTTCAGCTTTTGGCTGAAGCGCAAACGGGCAAAGTAATCCATCAGGCGGCGGTCGTAGAAAGGCAGGTAGAATTTGTAGCCGGCGGCTTTGTAAAAGGCGAGGGTGTTGACCACATACTTTCTCTGCTTGTGCAGGAGATGCCATTCCTCGGCGGTGGAGACAAAACTGCCCCGGTTCTTGGCCAGAAGCAGGTTTAGGTCTGCCTTCAGTTTGTCTTTCAGAATGTTTTTATAAGTCCATCTCGTGAGCGGCGTGAGGTTGAAGTATTTATAATAAAGATAGTCGGTGATGCCATCCAAAGAGTGCAGGTTCAGGACTTTGCTGTTCAGGAGACTGCCTGCCAAACCGTCTCCGCAAAAACCTTTGACGATGATATCGGTCTTAGGGTCCAGCAGACGGGAAGGGATCAAATCGGTCTCATTGGGCAGGCTGCGTCCTAGGGTGCAGTTACTTAAAACGAAGCTGATGTCATCAGGGGTAAAGTATTGAGCACAAAGGGTTTCATTAAATTTATAATCATGATGCCTGACGCCATAACGGGCAGTGATTTGGGCAGCAATTTGCCTGTCCGGATTGGATTCAGAGCCGAAGGAGAAGGTCTGGGAATCCTTTTGCTTTTTCATTAAGAGCCCAAGCAGAAAGCGTGAGTCGATCCCACCACTCAGGCTGAGGGTGTATTGCCCCTGCTCCGGATCAGGAAACAGGCTCTGCACAATGGTTTCCAGTTCGGCAGGGTCAAATTCATCATGGTCTGATGAGTAGTAATGATACCAAACGCTGCTATCCAGCTTACCGGTGCTGAGGTCATAGCTGTAAAGGGTGCCTGGGACGCATTCCCTGACATCCTGAAAGATGGTATCGGAGCCGATCGTGTAGCCGGCGCTTAAGATGGCGCAAAGCGCAGAGTCATTGAGTTTGCCATGGTGAGGACAGGCCATCGGATCGTCATGCAGTTCCAAACCGCTGTCAGTGAGCTTATAGAACAGTGCCTGCCCGCCGAAGTGGTCTACGGTAAAGTGCAGGACATTGTCTTTAAGGTAGATAAGCTGAAAGCTGCCATTGACCTCCGACAGAAGCTTTTCCAATGTGGAGTGTTCCAAAGATGCTCTCACAACAGCTTCTGCCTGCGCGTCAAAGAGCAATTCACCATTGTGATGAATGTAGCCGCAGAATATCAGTTTTGCCTTTTCCGGCGACAGTTCCCCGGTTTTGCAGAATATTCTGTAATTCATTGATTTCCTTTCAGATATGCCATATGTTTCTTTTCTCTGAAAGGACAGTTTTGGCAAGGGAATTTTTGCCTCGAGGTCCAAACGCCTCAAATTACGCATAGATCGATTGGTTACGTTGTGTTTGGACTCCAAGGTTGTAGTGTTTCACCCACCTGACGCCATATAAAGAAAAAGCCCTGCTTGAAACAAGACAGGGCTTTTCTATATCAAGTCTGAGACTTACTCTTTTTCGGGTTCCTCAGTTGCTTCGGGAGCGGGTTCTGCGGGAGCTTCGACTTCTGCTTCAACGGTTTCCGCAACTGCTTCGACCGCTTCTTCCTTCACTTTCTTGGTGGATTTTTTGACGGTCTTTTTAGCTTCCTTCGGTTCGGCATCCTGATCGAGCAGGTCTGTAGCTTTCAGTTTGGCAGCGGGTTTTTCAGCTTTGGCTTTTTTCGCTCCTTTGGCTTTCTTCTCATCGTGCTTCTTTTCTTCGTGCTGAGTTTCCGCTTTGACAAATTCGATGATCGCCATGGGAGCGGAATCGCCTTTGCGGTAGCCGGTTTTCAGGACGCGGGTGTAGCCGCCGTTGCGTTCCGCCATGAGGGGAGCCACTTCTTCAAACAGCTTTTTGACCAAAGTGCGGTTGCCCAAAACGCTGTAGGCCAGGCGTCTGGAAGCCACGGAATCTTTCTTGGCATAAGTGATCAGCCTGTCCACAACGCTGCGCAGGGACTTGGCTTTGGCTTCCGTGGTCTCGATCCTGCCCTGAGGGCTGACGATTATGGATTTGACTAAATTGCGGAACATAGCCGTGCGATGAGCTTTTTCCCTTCCGAATTTTCTTCCTTCTACTCTGTGTCGCATTATTTCACCTTCTTCTTAGTAGCGCTGGGAACGGGTTTACGGGGCGGAGTAACAGTCTTGGCAGGAGCTTTTTCAGCTTTGACCGGCTTGGCGGGAGCTTTCTTTTCCACTTTCACTGGTGCTGCTTTGACGGGTTTCTCCTTAACGGTTTTTTCGACCTTGACGGCCTTTTCCGCTTTCACCGCTTTTCCTTTTTTGGGAGGAGTGGCTTTCGCTTCAACTTCCTCTGCAGGCTTGGAAAAAATGGGTACGCCACGGCTGCGGGCATCGCTGATTCTGCGGTTGATGCTATCCACATCCATTCCCAGGGTCAGATCATATTTCTTCAGTTTCTGGACGATCTCTTCCAGTGATTTTTTACCGAAATTGCGGAATTTCAGCATTTCCGCTTCCGATTTGCCGACCAGTTCGCCTATCGTGTAGATGTTTGCCTGGTCGAGGCAATTGGCGGCGCGGACAGTGAGTTCTATTTCCTTGACGCTCATCTTCATGATGCGTTCCAGTTCTTCCAGTTCGGGATCGAGCTGCACGTCGCGGATGTATTCAGGCTCGACTTCAAAGAGGCAGAGCTTGCTGAACATATCCTTCAGGATCTTGGCAGACAGAAAGAGAGCGTGTTTGGGTTCGTAAGCGCCGTTGGACCAGACCTCCAGGATCAGTTTGTCATAATTCATTTTTTCTTTCACGCGCTGATGGGTCACGGAGAAATTGACCTTCAGGATGGGAGAATAGACAGAATCGATGGGAATCGCGCCCACGGGTTTGCCTTCCACGTCCTGTTTGTCAGCAGGGACATAACCTCTGCCGATGCCGACCCAGAGCTCGATCTTGAGATCAATGTCCTCGGTCACTTCGAGCAGGTAGAGGTCCTTGTTGATGATGCGGACTTCAGCGGTTTCCCTGATCTCGGATGCTGTGACCACACCTTTGCCTTTGTGCTCGAGCTCGATCCTGACTTCGTCAATGACATTGGTCTGGACAACGAGCTGCTTGAGACGCAGGATCAGGTCAATGTAATCTGAGTTTGTGCCCGGAATGGGCGTAAACTCGTGATGCAAGCCTTCAATGCGCACGTGACGGACAGCCGCACCCTGGATCGAGGAGAGCAGGACGCGACGTAAGGTGTTGCCGATCGTGGTGCCGTAACCTGGTTCCAGAGGGCCTATCTCAAACTTGCCATAGGTTCTGGAATAGGTGGATTCATCGGCTTCCACATTATCGGGCATCTGCAAGGGTTCTAAAAACAACATAAACAGACTCCTTTCTTCTTAAGGTCCGGCGCTACTTAGAGTAGAACTCGACGATCAACCTGACGTCAACCGTGCTGGGAATGTCCGCAGCAGCGGGGACGGAGAGGAATTGACCATTCATATTAGCTTTATTGACACTCAGCCAGCCATAAGGCGAGGTGGCTTCGGTGCGTTCCATGGCTTCCTGGATCATCGTGTTGCCACGGCTCTTTTCCCTGATTTCTATGATGTCGCCGGGCTTGACCAGCAGAGACGGGATATCGACTTTTTTGCCGTTGATGGTGAAGTGTCCGTGACTGACAAACTGACGCGCCTGCATCCTTGTCACGGCAAAGCCCATGCGGTAAACCACGTTGTCAAAACGGCGCTCCAGCATCTGCATAAGGTTGTCGCCGGTGACGCCCTGCATTTTTTCAGCTTTGACGAAGTAGTTGTGGAACTGTCTTTCCAACAGACAATAGGTGAGTCTGAGTTTCTGTTTTTCCTTCAGGTGCAAACCATAATCGCTGATTTTGCGGCGGAAGGATTTGCCATGCAGACCGGCGGGGAAATTACGCTTACCCAGGATGCGGTCGTATTTGGCGGTGCCGAAGATGTTCTCACCGAAACGGCGGCACAATTTTGCTTTTGGTCCTGTATATCTTGCCATTCTCTCAGCTCCTTAAATACGTCTCGTTTTGGGCGGGCGGCAGCCGTTGTGCGGGATCGGGGTTTCGTCCTTGATCATGGTTACCCTGAGCCCTGCGGCATTGATGGCGCGGATGGCGGATTCGCGTCCGCCGCCGGGACCTTTGACGATCACTCCGACCTTGGAAACGCCCATTTCCAGAGCGGCTTTTGCCACTTCTTCGGCAGCCAGCTGAGCTGCGAAAGGCGTGCTCTTGCGGGAGCCCTTGTAGCCGATTTTTCCACCGCTGGACCAGGCTAAGACATTGCCGGCTTTGTCGGCAAACGATACGATCGTATTGTTGAAACTGGAATGCACAAAGACCATTCCTTCGTCATAAGCCAGACGAACGCGTTTTTTCTTAACTCTTGTTTTCTTTGCCATTAACCTGCTCCTATTTCTTCTTCTTTAATCCGCCGGCCCGTGGTCCCTTGCGGGTGCGGGCGTTGGTATGGGTGCGCTGGCCGCGGACCGGGAGACCGCGTTTGTGTCTCATGCCACGGTAGCTGCCGATTTCCATCAGGCGCTTTATATTCATGGCGACCTGGGTTCTGAGGGCGCCTTCCACCACATACTCATGCTGAACGATGTCACGAAGCACTTTCTCTTCGTCCACCGTGAGCTCGGAGATCTTTTTGTTTTCATTGATATTGGCTTTTCTGACAATATCCTGGGCAAGGGATCTGCCGATGCCGTATATGTAAGTCAGGCCAATAACCACGCTTTTGGTTTTGGGAATTTCAATACCAGCAATATGTGCCAAATTTATCCTCCTCTGGTTATCCCTGTCGTTGCTTATGCTTTGGATTTGAACTGCAAATCACGCGGACAACGCCATGCCGTTTGATAATTTTGCAATCCTTGCAGATTGCTTTGATCGATGCTTTTACTTTCATCCTTAACTCCTGCGTTTCAACCCGTCGTCTGAGACAGGTTATAAACTGATCGGACCAACCGTCCGTCTCATTTATATCTGTAAGTGATTCGACCCCGGGTCAAATCGTATGGTGACAATTCAATCTTTACTTTATCTCCTGGCAGAATGCGTATGTAGTTCATTCTCATCTTGCCGGAGCTGTGCGCCAGAATTTCATGGCCATTTTCCAATTCCACCTTGAACTGGGTATTGGGCAAGGCTTCCTTCACAATGCCTTCAACTTCGATCACGCCGGATTTTCCCATTCATTTCCTCTGGATCATTATCCTAAACGCGGGTTAGAATCTCAGGCTGCCCATCCGTGATCAGGATAGTGTGCTCAAAATGGGCAGAAAGGGAATTATCCGCTGTCGAAAATTCCCAGCCTTTTTCATGGACATGATTGGTGCCAACATTGACCATCGGCTCTATGGCAATGGTCATACCTTTCTGCAGACGCGGGCCTTTGCCTTTCTGGCCGGAATTGGGAACCTGGGGTGATTCGTGCAGTTCCCGTCCGATGCCGTGTCCGGTCAGGTTATCCGCCACATAGAATCCATGCGAGGACACATAATCCCCGATGGCGGCAGATATGTCTCCCACCCGGTTGCCGACCACTGCTGCATTGATTCCGAGTTCCAGAGACTTTTTAGTCACCTGGAGCAGCTTCCGGGCCAGTTCAGACACGCTGCCCACCACATAAGTGTGAGCTGCGTCGCCATGATATCCGTCCAGATAGACTCCCACGTCCACACCCAAAATATCGCCATCCTTGAGAATGACTTTTTGGGATGGAATCCCGTGCACAATGACGGAATTCACAGACGCACAGATGGCTGCCGGGAAAGGCGGCAGGCCGGGAACCGTATATCCCTTGAAGGATGGAACCGCGCCCTGCTGGCGAATAAAACTGTCGGCAAAGTTATCTATCTCCCAGGTGGAAACGCCGGGCTTGACCAGATCGTGCAGGCTTTCGAGCAGTCTGGCAATGATCAGGCAGCTTTGTCTGATCTTGTTGATTTCCTCGGGAGATTTCAGATAAATCATCAATTTAGCTCGAACGTCCGCGCAGCTTGCCTTTCTTCATGAAGCCATCGTAATGGCGCATCACAAGGTGAGACTCGATCTGCTGCAGAGTGTCAAGAGCGACGCCAACAACGATGATCAGGCCGGTTCCGCCAAAGTAGAAAGGCAGGTCCAGCCAATGGTACATCATTTCAGGAATGAGCGCCACAAAAGCAAAGAAGATAGCGCCAGGCAGAGTGATCCGGGTCAGAACGCTGTTGATGTATTCAGCAGTTTTCTTGCCGGGTTTCTTGCCAGGAATGTGTCCGCCGTATTTGACCATGTTTTCCGCCATCTCCGTCGGGTTCAGCACGATCGCTGTATAGAAATAGGCAAAAAAGACGATCAGGGTAACATAGATCACTGTGTATAAAATTGCTCCGGGTGACAACCAGCCGACCAGGGTTTGCCAGAATCCGCCGCTGCGTCCAAACAGGGAAGCAATCGTAGCCGGAAACATCAATACGGACTGGGCGAAAATTATGGGAATAACCCCGGCGGTATTCACACGCAGGGGAATGTAGGTGCTCTGTCCGCCATAAACTTTTCTGCCCACAATACGCTTGGCATACTGTACAGGTATCTTGCGGACAGCTTCCGTGACCAAAATCACGGCTGCCGTAACAGCCACCATGACCACGATTGCCAGAACTGCCTTGAGAATGCTGAGCGAGCCATTGACCACCAGTTGGTACATATTGATGAAGCCCTGGGGATACCTGGCTATGATACCGGCAAAGATGATCAGAGAAATACCGTTACCGATTCCGTATTCCGTGATCTGTTCACCCAGCCACATCACTATCATGGTTCCTGTGATCAGGGTAACCACGCAGGTCAGATAAAACAGGATGTTGGGATTGGGCACCACGGGTGTTCCGCCGCTGGACAGGCTGGTCAGCCACAAAGCGATGGCAATGCTGTTGAAAGCAGCGATCGCGACTGTGCCGTAACGGGTGATCTGATTCAGTTTCTTCTGTCCGTCAGCGCCTTCTTTTCTCAGCTTTTCAAAATAGGGAATGATGCTTCCCAGCAGTTGGATAACGATCGATGCGGTGATATAGGGCATGATTCCCAAAGCGAAAACGGAAGCTCTTTCAAAGTTACCGCCCACAAACAGGTCCAGCAAGCCAAACAGGTTGTTGCCCTGAGATTGAGCAGATTCAAAAAATCCCTGCAGAGCCGAAGCATTGATCCCGGGTGTCGGGATGAAGCTTCCCAGGCGGTACAGCACCAAAAACAGAGCGGTGAACAGGATCTTCTTCTTAAGATCAGGAACTCTGAAAACATTCGCTATTGTGTTTAACAAATTAGATTACCTCCGCCTTGCCGCCGTTCTTTTCGATCACAGCCACAGCTTTTTCGGAAAAAGCATTGGCTTTGATGTTCACGGCTTTGGTGAATTCATCCGCTTTGCCGGCCAGGATCTTGACCGGGCATCCGACTTTCTTGCCTTTGGAGGCGATCAAGCCTTTTTCTTCCATCTTGGTGATGTCCCATTCGGTTTCATCAAATTCCTGCAGACGGTTCAGATTCAAAATGCGGTATTGGACCTTGAAGATATTCTTGAAACCGCGTTTGGGCAGGCGTCTCTGGATTGGCATCTGGCCGCCTTCGAACCAGGCGGGAACTCTGCCGCCGGCACGGGCTGTGGTACCTTTGTGACCGCGTCCGGCCTGATGGCCCCAACCTGAACCCTGGCCCTTACCAAGTCTTTTCTTTCTTTTATATCCTGCGGGTCTTTTCAAATTACTTAAGGTTAACATTGTTCAAACTCCTACTTAGCTGAAGCGTCCTGATCGACGTTTTCCACTTTGACCAGGAACTTCACTTTTTCGATCATACCACGGATAACAGGGTTGTCATCATGAATGCGGCTTTTACCGATCCTGCCCAAACCGAGCGCTTTGACGACCAGCTTGTGCCTTTCCTGATGACCGATCTGACTGCGTATTTGCGTAACTTTTATCTTCATTATGCCTCCTCGGGAGTCTCAGGTTCGGACTCGGGAGTTTCGATCACAACTTTAACCTGCTCTTTGGGTTCTGTGCCGGTCAGTTGCGCGATGGTCTTGCCGCGCAGGGCTGCCGCATCCCCAATGGTGCGCATAGCCTTGAGGCCGTCGATCGTGGCTTTGACCACGTTGCAGGGCGTGTTTGAACCCAGGGATTTACAGAGAATATTCTCGATCCCCGCCACTTCAAAGATGGCGCGGGTAGTGCCGCCGGCGATAATGCCTGTACCCTCGGAGGCCGGCTTGATCATGACCCGGCTGGCTCCGTAACGGGCAATGATTTCGTGCGGAACTGTGCCTTTGACCAATGGCACCTTGAACATTGCCTTGGTGGCTTTTTCCTTGGCTTTGCGGATTGCGTCCACAATTTCATTGGCCTTGCCGGTTCCGACGCCCACGTTGCCTTTCTTGTCTCCCACCACAACTATGGCGCTGAAACTGAAGTTACGTCCGCCTTTCACGACTTTGGCAACGCGCTTGGTATCAATTATCTTTTCGAGCAGTTTTTCTTCTTCATAGTTTTTCTGATCATAATTCATCATAATCTCCCTTTAAAAGACCAAGCCCGCTTTTCTGGCGCCATCGGCAAGAGCCTTGACCCTGCCGTGATACTTGTAACCGGCACGGTCAAAAGCAACCTGGGTGATGCCTGAAGCCAGAGCTTTGGCTCCGAGCAGTTCTCCCACCTGAAAGCTGATCTCTGTCTTTTTCTTGCCTGCTTCTGCCGAAAAATCCTTCGCTTTGGAGGACATTGAACAGAGCGTGCTGCCTTTGTCGTCATCAACGATCTGGGCATAGATGTGCTTCAGGCTGCGGAAAATGACCAGTCTCGGCCTTGCGGCTGTGCCATACAGATGCTTGCGGATCGCTGCTCTGCGGCGACTGCGTTTTCTATTCTTTACAACATGACTTTCTTTAACCATTCTGTTACCCCTTATTTGGCACCGGCTTTTCCGGCTTTGATAACCACTTTTTCATCGTGGTAGCGGACGCCTTTGCCCTTGTAGTTTTCAGGAGGACGAACAGCTCTGGTTTCGGCAGAGAACTGGCCCACCAAGTGTTTGTCGATGCCTTTGATGCGGATGATGCTCTGCAGGTCGGCCTTGGTGCCTTTGGAGCGGGGAACCGCTTCCGTTTCGACGGTCAGTCCCTGCGGAACATAGAGCATCGTATCATGTGAATAACCCAAAGTCAGTTTGAGCCAGGGACCGACCTTTTCAGCGGAATAGCCCGTTCCGATCACGTGCAGGATCTTTTCGAATCCTTCACTGACACCGGTAACCATATTCTGGATGAGGGCTCTGCTGAGTCCGTGCTTGGCTCTCATGTCCTTGGTCTCTTCAGCTTTTTTGACCTTGACCAGTCCATCCTCTGTCTCGACAGTGATACCGGGCAGCAGGTCATATTCCAGCGTGCCCAGCTTACCTTTAACGGTCAGACGGCTGTTCTTGACTTCAACAGTGACTCCGGCAGGAAGCTTGATCGGTAAATTACCTACTCTTGACATGCTGTCCTCCCCTACCAGACCTTGCAGATGAATTCGCCGCCGACACGTTTGATCCTGGCATCGCGATCAGCCATCACACCCATGCTGGTGGAAATTATTGCACAGCCGGTGTTGTTATAGACCGACGGCAGGTTGTCTGCTTTGACATAGACGCGGCGTCCCGGTTTGGAGATCTTTTCGATTCCCCTGATGATGGGGTCGCCGGTGTTCGTATAACGCAAAGTGACATGAATTCTGCGGTAGTTGACCCGCTGCTCAGGATCTTTGTCCATAACCTGATAACTATTCATGTAACTCTCTTCTGTCAGTATCTTCACAATGTTTTCCAGTAAACGACTGTGATTTAATACCACATGCGTATGACCGGCACGATATGCATTGCGGATTTTGGTCAATGCATCAGCTATCGGATCACTTACGCTCATTATTTTCTCCTTGTTTTGATCATTCTATCTGTCTGAACCGTTTACCAGCTTGCTCTGGTAACGCCGGGGATTTGCCCGTTCGAGGCATATTTACGGAAGCACAGACGGCACATGCCGAAGGTGCGCATATAAGCTCTGGGGCGACCGCAGATCAGACAACGGTTATACTTTCTGACTTTGAACTTGGGAGTTCTCTGTTGCTTTATTCTCAATGATGTTTTAGCCAAAGCATACTCCTTTTAGTTTTCAGGTTTCTGGAAGGGCATGCCGAGTTCGGTTAGGAGCTCGCGGCATTCCTCATCAGTTTTTGCGGTTGTTACTATATTGATATTGAGACCGCGGATAGCATCAACCTTGTCGAATTCGATTTCCGGGAACACGGTCTGTTCTTTCAGTCCGATGGAATAATTTCCCCTGCCGTCAAAAGAGCTCACGGAAACACCGCGGAAGTCTCTGATGCGGGGGATCACGATCGCGATCAGGCGGTCGTAGAATTCATACATCCCCTCATCCCTGAGCGTGACTTTGCATCCGATCGGCATGCCCTGGCGCAGCTTGAAATTGGATATTGACTTGCGGGCCTTGGTCACGATAGCCTTGCGTCCCGTGATCATTTCAATATCCTTGACTGCGTTATCGAGCAGCGCTTTGTTCTGAGTTGCCTGACCCACGCCCATGCTGACGATGATCTTGTTCAGCCGGGGCACCTGATTCACGTTCTTGTAACCGAATTTCTTGGTCATGGCTGCTTTGACTTCAGAATTGTATTTTTCTTTTATCCTGTTCATCACAACCTCTATAACTCGTCGCCGGACTTTTTACAGACCCGGATGCGCTTGCCTTCGCGATCCACATAAACAGCTTTGGTCACTGTTCCCAGTTTTTCGTTCCAGAGCATTACGTTGGATGCGTCGAGCGGAGCTTCCTTATGGATGATGCCGCCCTGGGGATTGCGCTGGGACGGTTTGGCATGCTTTTTGATCATGTGAACCTTTTCCACGATCACCTTGCCGGTTTTCGGGAAAGCTTTCAGGACGCGTCCCTTGATTCCTTTGTACGGACCGGAAATAACGACAACCAGATCACCTTTTTTTACATGCATTCCTGCCATTATATCCTCCTAAATCACTTCCGGAGCCAATGAGATGATCTTCGTGAAAGCGTGTTCACGCAGTTCTCTGGCCACCGGTCCAAATATGCGGGTTCCTTTGGGTTCAAGCTTGTCGTCGATGATAACTGCTGCGTTATCTTCGAATCTGATGTATGAACCGTCCGGACGACGGACTTCCTTGGAAACGCGGACTATCACGGCCCGCTCGACCGTCCCCTTCTTTACCTTGCCGCCGGGAGAGGCGGATTTTATCGCTACCACAATTATGTCCCCCAGGGAGGCATATTTGCGTCTGGTGCCGCCCAGAACCTTTATGCACTGGGCTTTCTTGGCACCGGAGTTATCGGCGATATTCACTATGGTTTGAGCTTGAATCATTCCAAAACCCCTTACTTTCTTCTTTCCACAACTTTGTGCAGAATCCAACGCTTACGCGCGCTCATCGGGCGGTATTCAGAGATCTGAACGATGTCGCCTTCATGCGCTTCGTTGTTCTCATCGTGTGCCATGAACTTCTTGTGCCGTCTCACCGTCTTTTTATAGAGCGGATGGATGAACTGGCGCTCGACCTTGACGACGATCGTCTTTTCATTCTTATCGCTGACCACGATACCCTGATTTATCTTCTTTCTGCTAAATGACATCTTTCACCTCACTGCGCCTTTTGCTTTTGTTTCATTACGGTCAACACGCGTGCGATTTCCCGTTTCACCAGTCTGAGCCTGTCAACCTTATCCAGCAGGTTCTTGGCTTTCTGAAAGCGCAGGTTGAAGAGTTCGGTGCGCAGTTCTTCCAGTCTGTGATTCAGTTCACCGATATTCAATTCGCGGATTTCTTCTATCTTCATACTTCCACTCCTTCACGTCTGATGAAGCGTGTTTTGATGGGCAGTTTGTGTGCTGCCAGGCGCATGGCTTCCTTGGCTGTTTTCAGGTCCACGCCTTCCACTTCGAACAGGATTCTGCCTGGCTGAATCACGGCAACCCAGTATTCCGGAGCGCCTTTGCCTTTTCCCATACGGGTTTCCAGAGGCTTCTTGGTGACCGGCTTATCGGGGAATACTCTGATCCAGACCTTTCCGATACGTTTCATATGGCGGGTTATGGCAATACGTGCGGCTTCAATCTGGCGGCTGGTGATCCAGGCATCTTCCAGAGCGATCAATCCATAATCGCCATAGTTGATCTCTGAACCTGTCCAGGCCAGTCCGCTGCGTCTGCCGCGCATCTGTTTGCGATATTTAACTTTCTTTGGTGCTAACATTTCTCACGTCTCCTTAGTTCAGGATGTCGCCCTTGTAGATCCATACCTTGATGCCGATCACGCCGTAGGTGGTATTGGCTTCCACCAGGGCATAATTGATATCGGCACGGATGGTGTGCAAGGGGGTTCTGCCCTGCTTGTAGCGTTCAGTCCTGGCGATCTCGGCTCCGCCTAAGCGGCCGGAGACCTGAACCTTCACGCCCAGCGCACCTTCTTTCATCACATTGCGCATCGCCATTTTCATGGCACGGCGGAAAGAAACGCGCTGTTCCAGCTGACGGGCAATTTCCTGACCGACAAGCGCGGAATCCAGCCACATCTTGTCGATTTCCTGAATGTTTATGGACACTGTTATCTGGGTGGCGCGGCTTTTATTGATCAGGACGTTGAGCTCGTTGCGGAGCTTGTCGATGTCCTCGCCTTTTTTGCCGATCACCATACCCGGTCTGGCAGTGTAGATATCGATGATGATGGAATTGGTCTTGCGGTAGATCTTGACCAGGGATATCATCTTGTCAGACAGTCTCTTGTGTATGTACTTCCGGATCTTGATGTCTTCCTGGAGGGATTCCACATAGTTCATGCCTTGTGAATACCAGACTGATTCAGTTTCTTTGTTGACGCCTAATCTAAACAGGGTTGGATTTATCTTTTGTCCCAAGGGAATCCTCCTACTCGATATTCTTCAGCTCCAGGGAAATGTGGCAGGTCCTTTTTCTGATCAGGAATGCTCTTCCCTGGGCTCTGGGCATGTATCTTTTCATGGTGGGGCCTTCGTCAGCCACGGCTTTGGTGACAAAGACCTCGTTCAAATCAAGCTTGGGCTCTTTCTGGGTGGCGTTGGCAACAGCGGAGGCAAGCAGCTTGCCCACGTTCACGGAAGCTCTCTTGCGTGAAAAGCGCAGGATGTTCTGAGCTTCGGGAACTCTCTTGTTGCGGATCTGGTCCAGGACCAGGCGCGCCTTGCGGGCGGAACCACGGGCAAATCTGAGAGTGGCTTTTGCTTCCATCATAGTCTCCTATTTCTTAACCTTTTTCTCTTTGTGACCGCGGTAGGTCCGGGTGGGTGAAAACTCGCCCAGCTTGTGTCCGACCATATTTTCCGTTACATAGACCGGCACGAACTTATGGCCGTTGTGCACGGCAAAAGTGTGTCCGATAAAGTCCGGAATGACGGTCGAGCGTCTTGACCAGGTCTTGATCACGGACTTCTTGTTATCTACGTTCAGGACTTCTACTTTCTTCAGGAGGTGTCCGTCTACGAAGGGTCCTTTCTTTATTGATCTTGCCATTTAACGTCTCCTCCTCTTACTTCTTCTTCTTGGATTTCACGATGTATTTATCGGAGTATTTGTTTCTTTTGCGGGTCTTGCCGCCTTTGGCGGGTTTGCCCCAGGGAGAAACGGGGTGGCGTCCGCCGGAGGATTTTCCTTCGCCGCCGCCCATGGGATGATCGACCGGATTCATAACCACGCCGCGCACGGTGGGACGGATGCCCAGCCAGCGCTTGCGTCCGGCTTTGCCAAGCTGGATCAGGTTATGATCGGTATTGCTGACCTGGCCGATGGTGGCGAGGCATTCCTTGCGGATATGGTGCACGTCGTTGGATGGCATCTTGACATGGACATAGTTCCCGTCTTTTGCCACGACCTGACCATAGGTGCCGGCGCTGCGCGCAATCTGGCCGCCTCTGCCGCTCTTGAGTTCGATGTTGTGCACAAAGGAACCCAAGGGGATCTTATCCAAAGGCATGGTATTGCCGACCTTGATCTCGACTTCTTTCATTCCCGATAATACTTTGTCTCCAACCTTGAGCCCGTCCGGAGCCAGGATGTATCTCTTCTCGCCGTCCACATAATGCAGCAGGGCGATTCTGGCCGTGCGGTTGGGATCGTATTCTATGCTCGCAACTTTGGCCGGAATGTCGAACTTGTTGCGCTTGAAATCTATGATTCTGTAATGACGACGGTGTCCTCCGCCTCTGTGACGGCAGGTGATGCGTCCGGTATTATTATGTCCCGCAGTCTTGCGGATGGGCCTGAGCAGAGACTTTTCCGGCTTGTCCGTAGTGATCTCTTCAAAGGTGTATCCGGTGCGGAATCTCATGGAAGGAGTTACGGGTTTGTATTTCTTAACTGGCATCGTTCACTCCCTACGCTTCGAATTCTGCGATCTTGTCGCCGGGCTTCAGAGTGACGATGGCTTTTTTCCAGTCGGGACGTTTACCGCTGTATTTGCCAAGTTTCTTGGGTTTGCCCAGCATGGTTATCGTGTTGACGCTCAAGACGCGCACCGAGAAGATCCTCTCGATGGCTTTCTTGATCTCTACTTTATTGGCATTCATGCTCACCTTGAAGGTGTATGAATTATAACTTGCCATCTGGTTGCCGGATTTCTCCGTCAGCAGCGGCGATATGATTATTTCGCGCGGATGGATCATGATTTGAATACCTCCTCCACTTTGTTCAGGGCATCCTGGGTCAGCAGGACAAAGCTGCTTTTCAGGATCTCATAGGCAAACAGCCCGTCCGCTCTGTCGGTCATGACATCCGGCAGATTGGCGAATGACTTCACGGTCGGGACGTGATGCCCGTCCGTTACCAGAAGCTTGCGTCCTTTTTCGGGAAGCATTTTCTGCATCAGCTCGCGGGCGGTTTTGGTGCTTGGTTTGTCAAAGCTGAGTGATTCGATGACAAAGATGCGTCCTTCCCGTGCTCTGTCCGTCAAAGCGATTTTCAGCGCCATGCGTTTCTTGGTCTTGGGGATGGGACGGTACCAGTTCTTCGGCAGGATCGCAAAAGCCCTTCCGCCATGAGTGCGGACAGGAGTTCTGCGCGTGCCCTGACGTGCGTTGCCGGTGCCTTTCTGCTTAAACAGTTTGCGGGTGCTGCCCTGGGTCATGGAACGGTTCTTTTTCTGGACCGTGCCCTGTCTCTGGTTGGCGCGGTACATGGTGATAACTTCATGCAGCAGCGCATCCGGATTATTCACATCCACGTCAAAGATTGCAGCCGGGAGTTCGATTTCGCCTGTCTTGTCGCCAAGATTGTTGAATTTTATTGCTTTTACCATATCTGTGTCTCCCGTTAGAATTCCTTCTTGATCAAAATCAGCGCGTTGCGGTGTCCCGGGACGGCGCCTTTGACCATGATCAGGTTCTGTTCCGCATCAATTTTCACGATCTCGATGTTATTGATGGTCACCTGGCTGTTGCCATGCTGGCCTGCCATTTTGACACCCTTGAACACTTTGGACGGCTGGGCGCATTGACCGATCGAACCGCCGCCGCGGAAGCTTTCGTGGGCTCCGTGGCTTTGTTCGAAGCCGGCAAAGTGATGGCGTTTCATCACGCCGGAGAACCCTCTGCCTCGTGAAGTTCCGGTGATACTGACCAGATCTTCTGTCGTGAACATGGAGGCGGTGAAGGTGTCGCCTTCTTTATAATTTTCTAAGGATTGGTTTAGCGCGGGACGGAACTCTCTTACAAAACGGTAGTTTTTGGTGTTGTGTTTTTTGAAGTGGCCTTGCAGCGGCTTGGTCGTGTGTTTTTCTTTTTTTTCTTCATAGCCGACCTGGATGGCTTCATAGCCATTCTTTTCGATAGTCCGCTTGCAGATTATCTGGCAGGGTCCGGCCTTAATGACGGTGACGGGGATTACTCTGCCGTTTTCGTCAAAGATCTGGGTCATGCCGATTTTCTTTCCAAGTAGTCCTAACATTGTCAGCTCCTTGTATTCGCCTTGATCTCCACGTGCACGCCGGAGGGAAGGCTGAGCTTTTTGAGCGCTTGAGTGGTCTGGGCGGTGGAATTGAGAATATCGATCATCCGCTTGTGGACCAGCATCTGGAATTGGTCTTGGCTCTTTTTGTCAGCGTGGGGTGAACGCAGAACCGTATATACTGACTTATCGGTGGGCAGTGGAATGGGACCGACGATCTTGGCGCCCGTATTGCGGGTGCTTTTGACGATCTCTGCCACCGACTGGTCAAGTAAACGATGGTCATAGGCTTTCAGTTTGATACGAATACGATTATCGTTTTTACTCACTGATACCTCCATTGGGCAGTAAAACCGTGCCTTGTGCCAAAATGCGGATACAGCAGTAGCCGGATTGGATGGCGGACATCAATTTTAACTGCATGAGCAGACCGGTCTTTTCGAACCGGTGACTATGGCGCAACGAAATTGCGCCGTTTGGGTTAACAAACATTCGTTCCTCCAAAGAACTATAAACCCCGATCCTTACAGGGGTTTGTGCTAAGCGCTAAAAACCGTTTTTCTTAGTGAGTGACACTCTTTTTAAGCGCGG
>CAZWJK010000033.1:0-1742 GCA_964634035.1 uncultured Candidatus Cloacimonadota bacterium
GCGTAAGCCCTTTTTGCCAGAGAGAAATGGATGGTGGTTTCCGGATTGAAGGGATTGGGGTAGTTGCCAAAAAGTTTGGTAACCAGAGGAATCGGTTCTTCAGTTCCGACTCCTGTATAGGTGAATTCCAAAGTAACAGCCTGCGATTCTCCGGTGGGATAGACACCTGCCACACCCGCCGTGTAAGTTGTGTTTACCACCAATCCTGTATAGGTCCAGGTCAGATCTGTCGTATTGCCTGCCAAAACACCATCCAGATAGACATTGTAGCTGTCAGGATAATACTGATGCGGGGAGACGGGAAGCTGCCAATTGAGCACGCCGGTTTCTGCATTCACGGTCAGGTTCAGAGGCGGCAGCAAGGGTAGCAGTTCAAGCGTGAAATTGATGCCCGGGGTGGTTATTCCGACCGTGACCGTCACATTGGCAACCGGCGCTGCATAATAACCTGGAAGACTGGCCGTCACTGTATAAGTGCCGGGGCTGACAGCCAGAACGTAGATGCCGCCTGCATCGGGACTGACACTTGCATCTCCTGCCGCTACGATCACATCTGTCACCAAACCGGGGCCTTCTGTAACTGTGACTGATCCTGTGATGAATCCCGGATCTGGCAAAGTCACCGGACCGCCTGAGTAGCAGCGGATGGAACCGTTTCTGCCGCCGACGATCATTTCCCTCGAATTGTCTCCTGTCTGGTCAGGGATGCTGCCGATGGCGTCCACCGGAGTGCCGGTCCAGATGGTGTTCAGAATGTCTCCATCCATGCTGTCCATAAAGTATGCGGCATTGGATTGATACAGGGTTCCCACCATCAGGTCGTTGATCCCGTTGCCGGTGAGGTCGCCTCCGTTGGCGATGTACCAGGCGTTGTCAGCCGTGCTTTGGGTCCAGATGGATTGGCCGTTCTGACCGCTGATCACGACAGCGTTGGGTGAGACGTGTCCGATGGCGATATCGTTAAAACCAT
The DNA here is from genome assembly GCA_964634035.1 of uncultured Candidatus Cloacimonadota bacterium. GTDB lineage: Bacteria > Cloacimonadota > Cloacimonadia > Cloacimonadales > Cloacimonadaceae > UBA5614. Next base: position 971 of record CAZWJK010000033.1, read on the forward strand.
CGTTATTGACATCCCCCAAAACCTCAAACTGCATGATCAGGGACGCTCCCGTTGAACCGGACCAGAGGACACTGCTGGTGGCGGCGTTCAGGGCATAATAGTTGCCGTTGCCCATGAAAGAGCCGATCACGACATCAGGGATCGTGTCATTGTTGATGTCATCGATCTGAGCCAAAGCCCAGACCGAGCTTCCGGCAGGTTGCGCCGTCCAGGCAATGGCTCCCGTCGCGCCGTTGATGCCATGCACGTAGGCTTGGGTTTCCGCTTCGTTGGAAGCTCCGGCGACGGCATCAGGCACTCCGTCACCCGTGAAGTCCGCCACGCTGATGACGGCGAAAGCCGGTCCCAGGGCATAGCGCTCCCAGATCATCAAACCTGTGGCACCGTTGATCAAAAAGATCCGTTTCGGTCCCATATCATTGGCATCATCACCTGTGGCAGCCAGTACATCAGGTATGCCGTCACCGTTGAAATCGCGCCTCGCATCAACCTGATAAACGGCTCCGCCGCTGCCGTAGATATTGGTCTGGAACTGCCAGAGCAGGGTGCCTGTCTTGCCGCAATAAGCTCTGACGGAACGGTCTCCGCCGGTGGTGCCGACCACCACATCCTGGTATCCGTCGTCATTCAGGTCTCCGCTGATGGAGAGGCCTCTATAGGAATACACCGCGCCGGAATAGACATACTGATCCCAGATCACGTCCGCTGTTCCGCTGGAATTGCCGTTCAGGGCCCTGATGTGATAATCCTCTCCGCAGACAATGACGTCGTC
>CAZWJK010000033.1:1842-18192 GCA_964634035.1 uncultured Candidatus Cloacimonadota bacterium
AGAAATCCGGATGGGAAAAGCTGATGCCGCTGACCGAGAGAGTGGTCAGGCCCTGATTGCTGAGCGTGAAAAACCTGCCTGTATCGGCGTTGATTCTGACCAGGCCGTAGTCAAGATCATTGGGTGTGACGGTTATATGCGCGGTGGGGAAGATGCCGTAACCGCTCAGATTGACGGTTTTGGCAGGGGTGAGCGGATCGTTGGAATGGATGGTCATCACATCGGTGAATTCACCCCAGGTATTGGGATTGAAGGTGATCGTCACCACGACGCTTTCGTTCTGTGCCAGGGTATCGGGCAAAACCGCATTGGCTGAAAAAGCTCCCGACAAAAAGGAGATGTTGTTCAGGACAAGGTCTCCGATCCCCGCGTTCGAAATGGTCAGATTCGCTGTCGCAGTACCGTTGATCACCACATTACCGAAGTCGTAGCTGTTGAAGGAAGTATTGATCTCCGGCGTGCCCCCTCCGGTCAGACTGACCTTGTAGAGCGTGCTGGGAGCGCTCAAAGCCCCAGCCACATACCACAAATACTGCCCGTCATATGTGATGCCCGCCGGACGCTGGATCTCCGAGGCCTGGGTTTCCAGAAGCGTTCCCGTCTGGCTGACTTTGTGAATGGTATAGGCATTGTAATCCACGATCCAGAGGTTGTCACCCTCCTTGCAGATATCCCAGGGCTGATTATTGGGAGGAGTGAACTGCTGCAGAATGGTTCCTGTGGGAGTCATTTTATACACCGTTCCGGGATCGGGATAATAGGTCATCACCCAAAAGTCGCCGTTGTCATAGGCAATCCCGGACATGTAGTGATCAGGCAGATTGAATTGCGAGATCACCGTTCCCGTGAAATCCAGTTGCAGGGCATAGGCTGGCGTGGCGCTGGATGTGGTGTGATCCGTGATCCAGAGATACTGTCCGTCATAACCCATTCCATAGCTGTCATTGATGCTGGGATTATTGAAAAGCAGAGTTTCCTCCGCAGTGGCGGGATTGAAGCGAAAGACCCTGCCTCCGTCCGCACCGTAGATCCCGTAGTAAAGATAAGTCCCGTCAGAAGCCAAGCCGGATGCTTTTCCGCTGATGGGATAGGATGCCACAATGGTCCATTCGGCATAAGCAAAACAAATGGTTATGAAGAGCATTGCGATAATCAAAACGCCTTTCATAAAAACCTCCTTATGGTTGAAAAAAGAGTCCAAATCAAAGCGATTTGCATCAATGAATTTATTTATTGAAACCGGCTCATTCCTGTCAATCTTTTTTCCTCAGAACCGGCTATTACTTTTTCTGCTTCAAGACACTCGTCATTACCACTTCCCCAGTATATGTCATTCATGCGAAAGGTGTCATCCTGAGCACAGTCGAAGGATCAGACACCTGTTGCGTGTCCGCATTTCGACTATGCTCAATGTGACACGCTCGATTTCACGCTTGATTCATTACTGATTATTTTCTCTTTCCCTCATCAAAGATCCATGCTTGCATTACTTGACCATTACTATACCATTACGGTACCAATACGGTTTTTTACCGTAATGCTACCGTAATGCTACCGTAATGGTACCGTAGTGGTATTATGGATAAAGGAATGGAGCTGAAAGATCAGATAAAAGCAGAAAAGAGTGAGAGGGAAGAAAAGTTTACGGGATGGTCTTGTCAGTTGCACGTCCTTTGGGGGGAATCTGGGAGCACAAAAACAACAAAAAAAAGAAAAAGATTTGACATATTTCTGGACTAGATTTTTTTGGCTTTCACCTTAGAAAAATGTTATTTAAAAGGCGATAGCGTGTGTTTTTCGGTTGACAATCGACCGGTAGGAAAAAAAGAGTGTCACAGGTTGATGCCGATGTAGCTCAATGGTAGAGCAATTGATTTGTAATCAATAGGTTGGGGGTTCGACTCCCTTCATCGGCTCCAGATAGTGGAGAGGTTCCCGAGCGGCCAAAGGGAACAGACTGTAAATCTGTCGTCAGACGACTTCGGAGGTTCGAATCCTCCCCTCTCCACCACTTTTTTAAGCAGTAGGTACAGGCGTCCCGCCTGTACTGAGACAAGCGGGGACGCTTGTCACTACTATTTTTTAAAGAGTTCTGGCCTGTGTAAGTATGACATTCGGGGGCGAATGTCGTTACGAAGAGTTTTTAAAAGCGGGAGTAGCTCATTTGGTAGAGCATTAGCCTTCCAAGCTGAGGGTGGCGGGTTCGAGCCCCGTCTCCCGCTCCATTTTTTCGGCCGGTCATCAGAAAACAGATATCAAAGCTCACATAGCTCAGCCGGTAGAGCACCTCCTTGGTAAGGAGGAGGTCATCGGTTCAAGTCCGATTGTGAGCTCCATTTTTTTTGATAGATTGAATTAACGCAGGACAGAGCGATCTCGACTGCTAAGGGGTAAACTCCTCGTTTACCATAACACTCAAACCAAAATACAAAAAGATGGATCGCGGGATAAGCGATCCAGGAGGAACAATGGCGAAAGAGAAATTCGTTAGGAACAAGCCGCATGTCAACGTCGGAACCATTGGCCACATCGACCACGGCAAGACCACTTTGACAGCAGCAATGACCCTTTACCTGAGCAAAAAGGGTGGAGCGCAATTCCGTTCATTCGACAGCATTGACAACGCTCCGGAAGAAAAAGCCCGCGGTATAACAATTGCCACAGCTCACGTTGAATATGAATCCGACAAGCGGCACTATGCCCACGTCGACTGCCCCGGCCACGCCGACTACATCAAAAACATGATCACCGGCGCAGCCCAGATGGACGGCGCAATTCTGGTCGTAAGCGCTGCCGACGGTCCGATGCCCCAGACCCGCGAGCACATCCTGCTTGCCCGTCAGGTGGGCGTGCCTGCCATCGTCGTCTTTATGAACAAATGCGACCTGGTTGACGATCCCGAACTGCTTGACCTGGTGGAAATGGAAGTTCGCGAACTGCTCGAAAAGTATGAATTCCCCGGAAGCGACCTGCCGGTCATCCGCGGTTCCGCTTTGAAAGCTTTGAACGGCGAACCCGAAGGCGAAAAAGCAATCCAGGAACTGATCGATGCCGTCGATTCTTACATTCTGCAACCTGACCGCGCCATGGATAAGCCTTTCCTGATGCCCGTGGAAGACGTTTTCTCGATTCCCGGACGCGGAACTGTGGCCACCGGCCGTGTCGAACGCGGCGTGATCAAGATCCAGGATAAGGTCGAACGCGTCGGAATCCGCGAAACAGTCGAAACCACCTGCACAGGTGTGGAAATGTTCCGCAAGCTTCTGGACGAAGCCCAGGCCGGCGACAATATCGGCGTGCTTCTGCGCGGCTTTGCCAAAGACGACGTGGAACGCGGAATGGTGCTTGCCAAACCCAAATCGATCACACCTCACACCAAGTTCATAGGCTCCACATATATCCTGACAGCAGATGAAGGCGGACGCCACAAACCTTTCTTCACAGGCTACCGTCCTCAGTTCTACTTCCGCACAACAGACGTTACCGGCACCCTGCACCTGCCCGCAGGCGTGGAAATGGTCATGCCCGGCGACAACGTTCAGATCGAAGCCGAACTGATCACCCCCATCGCCATGGAACAGGGACTGCGCTTTGCCATCCGCGAAGGCGGACGCACCATCGGTTCAGGTGTTGTTGCCACGATTATTGAATAAGAGCAGAGTGATCCTAAGTAAGGAAAACAGATGAGAGACATAATTACTCTGGCTTGCGAAGATTGCAAGAATCGTAATTATACGACGACGCGCAATAAGCGCAAGAATCCTAACAGAATGGAGATCAAGAAATTCTGTCCGTTCTGCAGGAAACATACACTGCACAAACAAACAAGATAGAGATTGGCACAGGATAGTAGCTCAATTGGTAGAGCACCGGTCTCCAAAACCGGGGGTTGCGGGTTCGATTCCTGCCTGTCCTGCCATTTTTATCCTAATAGTTTGATAACAAGTGGAACAGAAATATGAAGATCCTAGACGGCGTAATCCGTTTTTTTCACGAAGTGCGGACTGAGATGAAATCAATCACCTGGCCGACCAAGGACGACCTCAAAGAAGGCACCGTCGTGGTCATAATAATGTCAGCAATTGTGGCGTTATTCCTGTCAGGGGTGGATTTCCTGTTTGGTCTGGCAGTTCGCAGCGTTTTTTAAGAGGAAAGGAATCATCAATGAAATGGTATGTCGTTCACACCTTTGCCGCTCATGAAAACAGAGTGAAGACCGCAATCGAAAAAGGTCTGGCAGGAACGGAACTGGGCAAACAAATCGGCCAGCTCCTGGTTCCCGTGCAGAAGACCTTTCAGATCCGCGACGGCAAAAAAGTGGAGCGCGAAAAAAAGCTCTTTACCAGTTACATCATCCTGGAAGCGGACATCTCTCCGGAACTGATCACCTACATCAGAAACATTGCCGGAGTGACCAATTTCCTGGGACACGGTAAAGACCCGATTCCATTGAGCGAAGAGGAAGTCAAAAGGCTGTTGGGCATTGCAGACAGAGATAAAACTGCCAAAACCTATGACTTTCTGCCGGGAGATATGGTCAAAGTTATCTCCGGACCTTTCACCGATTTCGAGGGCGTGATCGTCAAATCCAGTGATGACGGGGCAAAACTCGTCATCAACGTAACTGTTTTTGGCAGAATCACTCCGGTCGAACTAAACGCTGACCAGGTAGAAATTACCAAAAGATAGATGCGGCACAAAGTGCAGCAACTATCCAACCAACATGATTGAGGTGCTATAATGGCAAAGCCAAAAGATGCGGCAGCTATCATAAAATTACAACTTCCGGCCGGTAAAGCGACTCCGGCCCCACCCGTCGGCCCTGCTTTGGGTCAGGCCGGTGTGAACATACCGGAATTCTGTCGTAAGTTCAATGAACGGACACAGTCAGAGCCCGGCATGGTGTTTCCGGTTGTGATCTATGTTGCCAAGAATAAATCATTTACATTTGAGATAAAGACCCCGCCCGCTTCCGTTCTGATCAAAAAGGAAGCCGGCCTGGCCAAAGGGAGCGGTGTTCCCAACAAGACCAAAGTGGGTAAGATCAATAAGGAACAACTGCGTCGGATAGCAGAACAGAAGATGCAGGATATGAATTGTCATTCCCTTGAATCCGCGATGAGTATGATCGCCGGCACTGCGAGAAGCATGGGTGTTACTGTTGAAGATTAAACTTCTTTTGCAGGAGAACGTATTCATTAAGGAGAACATATGAAACATAGTAAAAGATACAAACAGGCTTATGTGAGTTTTGACCGCCAGAAGCGTTATGACCTCGACGATGCCATCCGGACCATGAAAGCCTTTCCGGCTGCCAAGTTCGATGAATCGGTCGAGATGCATTTCAATCTTGGCGTTGACCCGCGTAAAGCTGATCAGCAGATCCGCAATTCCATCGTCCTGCCTTTCGGCACGGGAAAAACGGTGCGAGTTCTGGTCTTTGCTGAAGGAGACAAAGCGGACGAAGCGAAAGCTGCCGGCGCTGATTTTATCGGTCTGGAAGATATGGTCGAAAAGGTCATGGGCGGATGGTTTGACTTTGATATGGTCATCACCACACCCAACCTGATGGGCAAGATCGGAAAACTCGGCAGGGTCCTCGGTCCCAGAGGTTTGATGCCAAACCCGAAAGACGGAACAGTGACCCAGGAAGTCGGCAAAGCCGTGAAGGAAGCAAAAGGCGGAAAGGTCACCTATCGCGTGGATAAATTCGCCAATCTGCACGTCCCGGCAGGCAAGAGAAGTTTCCCGGATGACAGCCTCAAGGAAAACGTCAAGACCATCCTGGCTTCCATCCTGCGTGATCGTCCCTCTACCCTCAAGGGTATTTACATCAAGAGCATAACCCTCTGCACAACCATGGGCCCCGGCGTCAAACTCAATATTGCCGGCGCCAGCATGGAAGCGAAGAGCTAAGGGAGTGGATAAATGGTGCAAGCTAAAAAAATAAACAACGATGTCGTTCCTGACAAAGCAGGAATCTTACGCAACCGTAACATCGTCCAGGACCTCAAAGAGCGCCTCCAGTCTGCCAAAGCGATTGTGCTCGTGGATTATAAGGGAATCAACATCGAAGAGGTCAATCAGCTCCGCTCCCGTTTCAGAAGCGAGCAGGTTGATTATCTCGTTCAGAAGAACACACTGGTCAAGATCGCACTCAACGATCTCGGCATCACCGGCCTGGATGATTATCTGGTCGGTCCCACCGCTCTGGCCATCTGCAAAAGCGATGAAATAGCCCCCGCCAGAGTGATGGTGAAATTCCTGAAAGACGTCATGGCTGAGAAGGAATTTCCCAGTTTCAAGGCTGGTTTCGTAGCCGGAAGTCTGCTCAATGCGAAGCAGATGAAGGATCTGGCCGGTCTTCCGTCCCGCGAAGAACTGCTGGCAAAAGTCATGGGCTGCGCCCAGGCTCCGCTTAGCAGATTTGTGGGAGTCACCCAGGGCATCATCCGCAAATTCGTCTATGCAGTCGATGCCGTTGCCAAAGTAAAATCATAATTAATATTCATATTCATGGAGGAATAATGTCCGATAAAAAACAACAAGTAATTGACCTCATTAAAGAAATGACGGTTCTGGAATTAGCCGACCTGGTCAAGGAAATGGAAGAGATATTCGGCGTCTCTGCTGCAGCACCGGTTGCAGCAGTGGCAGCGGCTCCTGCCGGCGGACCTGCCGTAGCAGCAGAAGAAAAGAGCGAATTTGACGTCATGCTTCAAAGTGCCGGCGACAAAAAGATCAACGTCATCAAAGTCGTCCGCGAGATCACCAAGCTTGGGCTCAAAGAAGCCAAAGACCTAGTTGACGGCGCTCCCAAACTGGTTGTCGAAAAGGTTAGTAAAGAAGAAGCCGAATCCATCAAGAAAAAACTGGAAGATGTCGGCGCCAGTATTGAGATCAAATAGTATTGTCACAATTGCGCAAGGAAGTGGGAGAAGGATTTTTCTCACTTCCCTTGTGTGTCTTTAGTTCAGATTTTACAATGACCATTTTAGACAAAGGAGTGCGCTTTTGAGAGCCATCAAAAGTTATTCTCGCATTACCAGAAGATTTCAGGAATTAGGCATTCCCCGCGTGGAGATTCCCAATCTTCTTGCCATGCAGGTGGAGTCTTTCAACGACTTTCTCCAGAAAGACATTCACCCTCAGTTCAGACAGAAAAAGGGGCTGCAGGCCGTCTTTGAGAGCATCTTCCCGCTGGAAGATCCCAAAGGCAATTTCCTGCTTGAGTTTATTGAATACAACGTCCTGAAGGAAAAGTATTCCATAACCGAGTGCATTGAACGCAACCTCTCCTACCAGGCACCGCTCAAAGCCAAGATGCGCCTGTTCATTAAAAAGAACAAGGAAGAGGGTCAGGAACCCACCGACACACCTCAGAAGAAATATGACGATATCATCGAACAGGACGTCTTCCTGGGCGAGATTCCGCTCATCACAGAGCAGGGAACCTTCATCATCAACGGTGCGGAGCGTGTCGTCATCTCCCAGTTGCAGCGCTCTCCCGGCGTCTATTTCTCCGAGGAAAAGCACCCCGGCGGCAAACTGCTCTATTCCGCCAAGATCATCCCCTACAACGGCTCCTGGCTGGAATTCGATATCGACCTGCACAACGTGATGTATGTCCATATCGATAAACGCAGAAAGCTGCCCGTCACTGTCCTGCTGCGTGCCATCGGCATCTCCGAAAACAACGATCTGAGAGACGTCTTTTACAATAAAGAGACTCTTGCTCTCAAAGCTGCCAAGGGCAGACATCTGTATTCGGATATCCCCTCCGATGATCCGGGAAAACCTTATGCCATCGCCAACGACGTGGTCAACGACTCCCTCATCAAAGTGCTGGAAAGCACCAAGATCAGCAAGGTCGATGTCATTGACTATGATTACGAGATTGCCCGCAAGGTCCTGGAAAACACCATCGGTAAAGATCCCACCACCAACCAGGCGGAAGCCCTGGATAAAATTTACACGCTTATCCGTCCCGGTGAAGAACCAACTCCCGAAGCCGCTCAGCAGATGATCGAGCGTATGTTCTTCAACGAGAAGAGATACAATCTGGGCGAAGTCGGAAGATACAAAATGAACTCCCGCCTTGGCCTGGACACTCCCATCACCACCATGACCCTGACCCGCGAAGACTTTGTCCAGATCTTCAGGACTCTGATCAATATCTATAGGGATGAAGACGAGGTCGATGATATAGACAACCTCGCCAACCGCCGGGTCAGAACAGTCGGGGAACTCCTTCAGGAGCAGTATGCCACCGGTCTTGCCATGGTTTACAGAATTGTCATGGAAAGGATGAGCATCGCCAATACTGACGATGTCAATGTCCACGACCTGGTGAACAGCAATGCCCTGATCTCCGTGGTGCAGTCTTTCTTCCTGACCGGCCAACTCTCTCAGTATATGGAGCAGACCAATCCCCTGGCCGGACTCAGGCACAAAAGAGCTTTATCTGCTCTCGGACCGGGAGGTCTGACCCGTGAACGTGCCGGCTTTGAAGTCCGCGACGTGCATCACTCTCACTATGGCAGAGTTTGCCCGATCGAGACTCCCGAAGGACCCAACATCGGTCTGATCGTGTCTCCTGCCATCTATTCACGCATCAATCGCTTCGGCTTCATCGAGACACCTTATATCAAGGTTGAGAAAGGTGTGGTCACTGATAAATACGACTATCTCGATGCTGCTGAAGAAGAGAAATATACGATTGCCCAGGCCAATGTCAGTCTGGATAAAAAGCGCCGCATCACTGACGAGCTGATCTTTGCCCGTCAGAAGGGTGAATTCATCAGGGTCAGTCCCCTGGAAGTTCAATACATAGATGTGGCTCCTCAGCAGATGGTCTCGGTTTCCGCTGCCATGATCCCGTTTTTGGAGCATGACGACGCCAACCGCGCTCTGATGGGTTCAAACATGCAACGCCAGGCCGTGCCTTTGATCAATCCTGTCGCCCCCGTGGTGGGAACGGGAATGGAAGCCATTGGCGCGCATGATACTTCCAGTGTGGCTTTGGCTCCTTATGACTGCGAAGTTACCAACGTCAATTCGGAATTCATTCAGATCAAGCCATTGAATGAACAGGACGAAGCTTTCTATCTCAGCCAGGGCAACCGCATTTATCTGAAAAAGTTCCTGCGCACCAACCAGGACACCTGTGTCAATCAGCGTCCGATCGTTAAACTTGGCGAAATTGTCAAAAAAGGCGAGCCTGTGTCTGACGGCCCCTGCGTCGAAGACAACCGTCTGGCTTTGGGCACCAATATGCTGGTCGCATTCATGCCCTGGTATGGTTACAACTATGAAGACGCCATCATCCTGAGTGAAAAAGTGGCGCGTGAGGACACTCTGACCTCCATATACATTGAAGAGATGGAAGTCATGGTCCGCAACGTCAAGAACGGCAAGGAAGAGCTGGCCTATGACATTCCCAATGTGCCTGCCCACGCCTTGCGCAATCTGGACAAAACCGGCATCATCAGGGTTGGTTCCGTGATTCATGCCGGCGACGTTATCGTCGGTAAGGTTACGCCCAAATCCATCGAGATCGATCCTTCTCCGGAAGAGAATCTGATGCGTGCTTTGTTTGGCGACAGAGCCGGCGACTTCACCAATAGCTCGCTCAAGGCAAAACCCGGAATGGAAGGCGTGGTTATTGACGTAAAAGTGTTTTCCCGTCTGGAGGAATCCGGTGATGTGGAAGAGAAGAATGAGGACAAGATCAATTCCCTGAAACAGGAACTGGCAGACAGACGCAAGAAGATAGAGGATTTCAAGGAAGAGAAGCTGATGCATATGCTGATCGGTCAGGTTAGTGGCAGCCTCATTGATGAAAAGACCGGCATGTTCTTTGTTCCTGCCGGCAAGAAACTGACCAAAGAGGACATGAAGCGCATCAACTTTAAAAAGCTCAATCTGGATGTGGATCTGGTGAAGGATACGGAAAAGAACATGCAGATCTACCAGGATGTCATCATGAAAGTCCGTTCCGCTCTGGAAGAAAGCGAGAATATCTACCGCAAATCCAGGGAAAGGCTCAAGCATGGTGACGAGCTGGCCTATGGTGTGCGCAAGATGGTCAAGGTCTATGTCGCCAAGAAACGCAAGATCGAAGTCGGGGACAAGATGGCTGGGCGCCATGGTAACAAGGGCGTGATCTCGATTGTCGCTCCGATTGAAGATATGCCTTTCCTGGAGGACGGGACTCCGGTCGATATCGTGCTCAATCCTTTGGGTGTGCCCTCTCGTATGAATATTGGCCAGATCATGGAGACTCATCTTGGCATGGCAGCCCGGGTTCTGGGCTTCGATGTCGAGACACCCATCTTTGACGGCGCTTCCATTGAGAACATCGAGGAAGAGCTGCTGAAGGCCAAACTTCCCTCTGATGGCAAGCAGGTTCTTTATGACGGCAAGACCGGCGAGAAATATAAGGAGCGCGTGACGGTCGGCGTCATCTATATGATGAAGCTCAACCATCTGGTCGCTGATAAGATGCATGCGCGTTCCACCGGACCTTATTCTCTGATCACTCAGCAGCCCCTGGGTGGTAAAGCTCAACACGGCGGTCAGAGATTGGGAGAAATGGAAGTCTGGGCTCTGGAAGCTTATGGCGCTGCTCATCTGCTGGAAGAGATGCTCACCATCAAATCCGATGATGTGGACGGGCGCAACAGTGCTTTCAAGGCCATTACCAGAGGTGAGAATCCTCCTCCTCCCGGAGTGCCGGAAAGCTTCAACGTTCTGGTTAGTGAGTTGAAGTCCTTGGGCTTTGACATTGAATTTTTACAAGAAGATGATTTGGGCTAAGGGGTGTAGAACATGAAAGAAAATCGCAGAGACAACAGATTCACGGCCTATGACTTGGTTCGGATCAAGCTGGCTTCTCCGGAAGTGATTCGTGACGAATGGAGCTATGGCGAGGTTACCAAGCCCGATACCTTGAACTACCGCACCCTCAAACCCGAAAAAGACGGCCTCTTCTGTGAGCGCATCTTTGGTCCAGAACGCGACTATGAATGCGCCTGCGGAAAATATAAGAAAAAACGTTTTCAGAACACAGTCTGCGACAGATGCGGTGTGCTTGTCACGTCGTCCAGGATCAGACGCACCCGCATGGGTCACATAGAACTGGCGGTTCCGGTGGCGCACATCTGGTTTGTTAAAAGCGCTCCCAGCAAGATCGGGCTGCTTTTGGACATGACTGTCAAGGATCTGGAAAGAGTTCTGTATTATGAATCATACATTGTTATTGACCCGGGCGACAGTCCCTATGAGCGTCTGGAACTGATCGACGTTGATGAATTCTATGAAGTCAGGGACAAACTCGGCGGCAACTTCATCGCCATGATCGGCGCAGAAGCAGTAAAAGAACTGCTGTCCCGCATCGATCTGGAAGGCGAACAGGAGAAGCTGAAAGCACTCCTCAAGATGGAAGTTTCCACACTCAGAAAACAGAAGATCATCAACAAGCTGAAAATAGTCGATGCTTTCCTGCAATCCGGTAACCGCCCCGAACACATGGTCATGGACGTTTTGCCGGTCCTGCCTCCGACCCTGAGACCACTGGTCCCGTTGGAAGGCGGTAGGTTTGCCACGGCGGATTTCAATGACCTCTACCGCAGAGTGATCACCAGAAACAACCGTCTGCGTCAGCTTCTGGAGATCCGGGCACCGGAAGTCATCCTGCGCAACGAAAAGAGAATGCTGCAGGAAGCGGTCGACGCCCTGATCGACAATTCCCGCAAGGCCAGGCCGGTCAGAGGCCGCGGCAACCGTCCGCTCAAATCCCTGACCGATCAGCTCAAAGGCAAGCAGGGACGCTTCCGTCAAAACCTGCTTGGTAAACGCGTTGACTATTCGGGACGATCCGTGATCACGGTCGGGCCTGAACTCAAGCTTTGGCAATGTGGTCTGCCCAAGGAAATGGCGGTCGAGCTCTTCAAACCTTATCTGATTGAACGTCTGCAGAAACTGGGTGAAGTTGACAAAGTAAAGAATGCCAAGAAACTGATCGATAAGAAACAGCCGGAGATCTGGAGCATTCTGGAAGATGTGATAAAGAATTATCCGGTCCTGCTGAACCGCGCTCCGACCCTGCACAGGCTTGGTATCCAGGCCTTCATGCCGGTTCTGACGGAGAACAAGGCGATCCAGTTGCACCCCATGGTCTGCGTGCCTTTCAATGCTGACTTTGACGGTGACCAGATGGGCGTTTACGTGCCTCTGTCACAGGAAGCGCAGATGGAAGCGAGAGTATTGATGCTCTCCACCCGCAATCTGCTGCTGCCTTCCAACGGACGTCTGGCCATGGCCGCCAACCAGGATATCGTTCTGGGCTGTTATTACCTGACCATGGAAGAGGAAGCCCCTCCTGTGGATCACACAAAACTGCGCCATTTCTATGGTATGGATGAAGTGATCGCTGCCTATGAGCAGGAAGAGCTCACCTATAATGTAAAGGGTGATATCCCTGAAGGCAGAAGCCTTGATTTGCATACCTGGATCAAGGTCAAGATCGGTCACGAATTTGTCCTGACCACGGTCGGCAGAGTTATCTTCAATCAGATCCTGCCTCATCAGATCGGCTTCCAGAACATCACTTATGACAAGGGCAAGCTTAATGACCTGGCCATGCTCTGCTACGAAGCTGTCGGACAATGGGAAACCGCCATCATCCTTGACAACCTCAAGGAAACCGGCTTCCGCTATGCCACCAAGGCAGGCGTGACCTTCAGTTTTGGCGACATCATAGTGCCCAAGAAGAAGGATCAGATCCTGAAAGCTGCCGAAAAGGAAGTTGCCAAGATATTTGACCTGCAGATGAAAGGCGGCATCACTGAAAACGAGCGGTTCTCCCGTGCGGTTGACCAGTGGAAGAAGACCTCCGTGCGCGTCACGGACGAGATGATGGAAGAGCTTTCCAAAGACAGGAAGGGGCTCAATTCCATCTATATGATGTTCAAATCAGGCGCCCGCGGCAGCAAGGACCAGATCAAGCAGTTGGGCGGCATGCGCGGCCTGATGGATAAACCAACAAAGAGCACAGCCACCGGCGGTGGTGATGTGATAGAAACCCCGATCAAATCTAACTTCAAAGAAGGCCTGACCGTGCTGGAATACTTCATTTCCACTCACGGCGCCAGAAAGGGTCTGGCTGACACAGCTCTGAAAACAGCCGACGCAGGTTACCTGACCAGGCGTCTGGTGGACGTTGCTCAGAATGCCATCATCACGATGGATGACTGCGGCACCTCCAGAGGCGTGAACATGACCTGCCTGAAAGAAGGCAACGAGATCGTGCAGTCCCTGGCTGAAAGAATTCAGGGCAGAACAGCTGCCGAAGACATTGTTGACCCCGTTACTGGCAAGACCATTGTCCAGACCGGCGATGAGATCACCAATAAGATGGCGCGCACCATTCAAAATCACGGTATCATCACTGTTAAAGTGCGCTCCGTGCTGACCTGTGAAGCTGAAAGAGGCATCTGCATTGCCTGCTACGGCAGGAATCTTGCCACGCAAAAACCCGTCATCATCGGTGACCCTGTCGGCATCATCGCTGCTCAAAGCATCGGCGAACCCGGAACTCAGCTTACCCTGCGTACCTTCCACATCGGTGGTGCTGCCAGCACAACCACTGAACTGGCTGAAGTGGCTTCCAGCTATGACGGCATCGTCAAGTTTGACAGAATGAACTTTGTCACCAATCGGGAACATCAGCTCGTTTCTGTCAGCCATCTTGGCAAGATCAATATCGTTGACGAAAATGACCAGGATAAGATCATCGAGGAATACAAAGTGGAATACGCTGCCACCATTCACGTCAAAGACGGTCAGAAAGTGGCAAAGGACACTGTCCTGCTGAGCTGGGACCAGTACAACAACCCGCTCATCTCGACTGCCAAAGGCGTGCTGCATTATGAAAACTTCCTCAAAGACCTCACCTACAAGGAAGAATATAACGATATCACCTACACGCGTGACATCACCATCATCGAATCCAAGGAAAGAAAGGTCCAGCCCCAGTTCAAGATCGTCAGCGACGAGGGAGCCATCACACAGGTTCCTCTGCAGACCGGACTGATCGTGCGCGTCGAGGATGGCAGCTATGTCTATCCCGGTGACATTCTGGGCCAGACCTCCAGAACCACCATCAAGCAGAGAGACATCACCGGCGGTCTGCCGCGCGTGCAGGATCTGTTTGAAGCCCGCGTGCCCAAGGACAAGGCCAAGATCTCTGAAATTGACGGCCTGGTCACCATCGGCGGCCTGAAGAAGACGGGCCGTGACATCTTTGTGACTCCGACCAACGGCATCTATTCACCCTGTGACGGCAAAGTCCTGGTGGAAACCCGCGACGAGCAGCCGGTCCTTATTGTGCTGCCTGAAAACACTGTTTACACAGAAAAGGACGGTAAGGTCACCATTACTGAGGACAAGAAGAAACGCATCGTCACGGTTGCCAAGAAAAATGCTAAAGCCGTCGATTATGAGATTCCCAAAAAACTCGAGATCATTGTTTCGGAAGGGGATTCCGTCAAAGCCGGAGCTCCGCTCTGCGGAATTGTTTATAACATTCCTTCCGATCAGGAAAGCATCCTGGCTTCAGGCGACCCCGTCAAGGAAGGCCAGCCCGTTGCAGGACGCAAGTATGCCATTCCTTCCGGCAAGAGGATCATCGTCCATCAGGGCGACTGGGTGGAAAGCGGCGACGCTTTATCAGACGGGTCTTTTGACCCTCACGACATGCTGGTCAAAGGCATCATCGAAGCCCAGATGCTGATCCTCAATGAAGTGCAGGAGATCTACCGCAAACAGGGCGTGAAGATCGACGACAAGCACATCAGCGTCATCATCCGTCAGATGTTCAAGAAGGTCCGCATCACCGATCCCGGCCAGACCAGTTTCCTGGAAGGCGACATCATCGACAAGGTGCTGGTGGAGAAGGAAAACAGGTTTGCCCTGGAGAATGACCTCGAACCCGCGCAGTTTGAACAACTGCTGCTGGGCATCACCAAAACTTCTCTCTTGACGGAAAGCTGGCTCTCGGCAGCGTCGTTCCAGGAGACCACCAAAGTGTTGACCAAAGCCTCTATTGAAGGCAGGGTTGACCATCTGGAAGGGCTCAAGGAAAGCATCATTCTGGGTCACAGGATTCCTGTCGGCACCGGCTCCAAGGTTTACACCGGACGGGTCAAGCAGGCCGTCAACGAAGGCAAGACAGTGGCTGAGATCGTGGCTGAGATCGCTCATCCGGCTGAGTTGGAAGCAACAGAAAGTATCTATGATTTCTAAAATAGAAACACATAAAAGTGGAGGAAAAAAGTAAGTGCCAACCATTAATCAGTTAATTCGCAAAGGCAGAACTGAGATCATTAAGAAGAAGAAGACCAGGGCGCTGCAAGGATGTCCGCAAAGGCGCGGAGTATGCACACGTGTTTACACGACAACGCCCAAGAAACCCAACTCAGCTTTGCGTAAGGTTGCCCGTGTCCGTTTGGTGAACGGCTTTGAAATTACTGCCTACATTCCCGGTGAAGGACATAATCTGCAGGAACACTCAATAGTATTGGTCCGCGGCGGTCGTGTCAAAGACCTGCCCGGTGTTCGTTTTCATATTGTTCGCGGAGCTCTGGATTCCGCCGGTGTCGATAAACGGGTCAATTCCCGTTCCAAATACGGCACCAAGCGTCCCAAAGCTGCCAAGAAATAGGAGAGTGGAGCATGCCGAGAAAAAGAAGAGCTGTTGCCCGTGAAGTCCTGCCGGACCCCAAGTATAACGACCTCGTCGTCACCAAATTCATGAACTGCGTCATGAAGCGCGGCAAGAAATCAATTGCCGAAAAGATCGTTTATGGCGCTTTTGAGACCATTGCCGAAAAGACCAAACAGGATCCCCTGGAAGTCTTTAAGGCCGCTCTGGAAAACGTTCGTCCCCTGGTCAAGGTGATGTCCCGCCGCGTGGGTGGTTCCAACTACCAGATCCCCACTGAAGTGAATGAAAAGAACGGTATGGCGATCGCGTTCCGCTGGATCATCAGCTATGCCCGCGCCCGTTCTGAAAAGACCATGCGTGACAAACTGGCCGGAGAGCTGATGGCTGCTTACAAGAAAGAAGGCAATTCCATCAAGAAAAGAGAAGACACCCACAAGATGGCGGAAGCCAACAAAGCTTTTGCCCATCTGCGCTGGTAGTTTGTTTTGTGGCACGGACAATCCTGTCCGTGCTTTTTTTTGTAGCGACAGACGCCTCGTCTGTCGTCATTCCTGCTCAGGCAGGAATCCAGTCTGTTTTATCATTCCTGCGAAAGCAGGAATCTTGTAGCGTAGATATTCATC
>CAZWJK010000034.1:0-1335 GCA_964634035.1 uncultured Candidatus Cloacimonadota bacterium
AAAGGGATTGCGGGTTTGGCCGGCAACAGGGGATAACTGCTTGCAGGGATTGCTTTTTCATATTTTCCTTGACATTGAGGCAGTTGTCATATTGAGGTTAAAATTCATTAAATGTGTACACAATAAAATAGAGATAGAGGAGACTGGATGTCGATATTTGATTTTTTCGGAATGATGGCCAACGACATCGCAATTGACCTGGGGACAGCCAATACTTTGGTTTACAAAAAGGGCACAGGGATCGTCATTGACGAGCCTTCCGTGGTGGCAGTTTCCACCGACAACAAGAAAATCATCGCCATCGGGCAAAACGCCAAACTGATGCTGGGCAAGAATCCCGATGAGGTGAAAGTGATCAAGCCCCTTAAGGATGGTGTGATCGCAGATTTTCAAGTGACCGAGCTGATGCTGCGCAACCTGATCCTGAGAGCACAGAAAAAGCGTTTGTTGGTCAGGCCCAGAGTCATTGTCTGCGTTCCTTCCGGCATTACTGAAGTGGAAAAAAGAGCGGTGCGTGACAGCGCTCTGCACGCCGGGGCACGGGAAGTTTACCTGATCTCTGAACCAGTGGCGGCAGCCATCGGTGCCGAACTTCCGATCGCGGAAGCGCGCGGCAACATGGTTATGGACATCGGCGGCGGCACCAGTGAAATCGCCGTGATCTCCCTTTCCCACATCGTTGTGCACAATTCCATCCGGGTCGGCGGCGATAAAATGGACAACGACATCATCAACTATCTCAAGAAAAAGAACAACCTCTTTGTCGGTCAGCAGACCGCGGAAAAGATCAAATGCACCATCGGCAGCGCCTATCCACTCAAACAGGAACTGGCCATGGACGTGCGCGGACGCGACATCGTTTCCGGCTATCCGGTCACCATAAAGATCAGTTCGGAAGAAATCAGGGAATCGCTTTCAGAAACGGTAACGACCATGATCGACGCCATCAAGCGCCTGTTTGAAAGAACGGCTCCGGAACTGAGCGCAGACATCGCCGAACGCGGCATTTTCCTGACCGGCGGCGGCGCTTTGCTCAAGGGTTTGGACGAAAAGATCCGCAAGACGGTGGATCTGCCGGTGCACGTGGTTCCCGACGCGCTGGAATGCGTGGTCAAGGGTTCCGGCGTGGTTTTGGACGATGTGGAAAAATACCGTGAAGTCCTGATCAGGCGAATTGAGGATTAAACAAGTCTGAACTGATGTGTATAAACGTTTCATAAGCCCTGCCGTCTTTTTTATCATTGCCTTTGCGCTGTTCACGGGTAATGGCGAAGTCCGCTCCAGAAAAGCTCAATGGCTGTCCGGAACCATCTTTTTGCCCTTTGTCAAAACCAT
>CAZWJK010000034.1:1435-17687 GCA_964634035.1 uncultured Candidatus Cloacimonadota bacterium
GGCATAGAATTTGACAGTCCGGTGGTCTCGGCGGAAGGCATCATCGGCAAAGTGATCATCGTGAACCGCAATAACAGCATCATTCTGCCGCTGACCCATTCACAGTTCCAGCTTGCAGTGATGGACAAGAGCACCAACGTGCAGGGCATGCTGCAGTCGGACCTTTTGGGCGAGACTTCCATGAACCTGATCAAGCTGGGCTCGCAGATCAGCATTGGTGACACGATCGTGACTTCCAACCTGTCCAGGCTTTTCCCCAAAGGTTATCCCGTCGGCAGAATCGTCCGCATCAAGGAATCGCAGGATAACCTGTTCCTGAGTGCACAGATCGCGCCTTTCACTCTGGTGGAGAATCTGGAGCATGTCTTCGTGCTGCAGAAGAGCTATGTCAGCAGACTGACCGGAACGCTGGATACAAAAACGATACAAGATACGACAAGGTTATAGAAAATGAAAGAATTCAAGCCGGTGATCGAAGTTCTGAGCGTGAAATTTGAACGCATCCCAGTTAAAACAAGGATCCTAACAGCACAGGACGACATGCTGTCCATCGTGCAGGAATATGCGGTTCCGCAGTTGCGGGAAGGTGACATCATCTCAATCAGCGAAAGCCCTCTCGCCATTACGCAGGGCAGGGCGGTGCCGGTTTCTGAACTTAAGATCGGTTTGTTGGCCAAACTGCTGTGGCGCTTTGTGGCAAAGGTTCCCTATGGCATAGGGCTGAGATCGCCTACCAGCATGCAGTGCGCGATCGATGAATGCGGAGGATTGAGGATCCTGTTTGCCGCATTAATAGGCGCGCTGGGCAAGGTGCTCGGGGTCAGGGGACTGTTTTATAAAGTGGCGGGCATGCAGGCAGCGCTGATCGATGCTGCCAGCACATCACCCGTTCCGCCTTATCACGAGACCGTGATCAAAGGGCCTCTGCATCCCGAAAAAGAGGCGCAGAGGATCTCCGAAGGCATCGGTCATCCGGTCGCAGTGATGGATATTAACGACATAGGCGGGTGTTGGATGATCGGCGGCAGCAAAGGCCTTTCCAAAAACTTCATGGAAAGCGTGATGAAAGACAATCCCCAGGGGCAGGGCGACGAACTGACCCCCATCTGCATCATCAGGCGGGTGCAATGACGCCATGGCAGGTGATCCGGACCCTGTTCAGCGGGATCATCATTCTGTATCTGCAGATCCTGTTTGTGCCGAAGATAGCGGTGGCAGGAGTGATGCCGAATCTTTTTCTGGGCTGGATCGTGTATCAGGTCTGGCGCAAACCGATGGGGCTGATTGTGCCGCTGGTCTTCTTTCTGGGCATCTGTTACGATTTGATGATGCCGACCCTGCTGGGGCTGCAGACCATGAGCTTCATTCTGCTGGCAGTGGGTATCAATGAGTTTCACCGTCCTCTGGAACAGGACAGCTATATCACGATGGCGATCACGCTGGGTCTGGCTGTTGTGGTCTATTCATTGCTGATCTTCATTGTGCACGGCATCAAGTCAGGGTTCAGCCTGCCGTTATTTCTTGTGTTTTTGGGCATGATCGTCTATAACCTCATTGTTTCGGCGCTTGTGACTGCGGCTTTTGTCTTTGTCTCATTGCTCAGGCTTGATTTCCGGCGTGGATAGATTCGGTTTACATCACTATCTGAGAATCCTCATAGGACTGATCTTTACAGTCCTGGTGGCAGCGCTGTTTAGATTGCAGGTGGTGCAGGGCGCATACTATAAGCAGATAGCGGAAAGCAACTTCGTGAGGCTGCGCAGGATCATCGCCACCCGCGGCGAGATCTATGACCACAAATACAGGCCCATAGTTCAGAACGTACCCTCCCAGAACCTTTACCTGATCCCGGGCCGGATCAGGAGCTTTCAGTCTCTGGCAGATTTCCTGGCGCAGGAATTCGGCGTTACGATGGAGGAACTGCGTCAGCACATAGAAAAGACCAGATTCCGCTCCTATGAAGATATCCTGATCGCAGAAAACATTCCCTATGAAAACGTGCTGACCCTTTCCGAAAAACTGAATTACTTTCCGGAGCTGTTCTTCCGGACGGAAACTACGCGCAGGTATGTTTATCCCAATCACTTCACAGGCTATGTCGGCAGGATCAACGAAACGGAGTATCAGAAATACAAAACAGAGGATTACACGATCAACAGCCAGATCGGCAAGACCGGTCTGGAAAAGTTTTATGAAGTTCTGGTCAAGGGCAGGGACGGGCGCGAGATCATTCAGGTCGATGCCATGGGGCGCAATCTCAATCTCTTCAAAGCGGAAAGCACGATCGAGCCGGAAAACGGGATGAGTCTGGTCCTGACCATAGACAACGACATTCAAAGCTATGCCGAATCCATTTTTCCCAAAGGGATGAGGGGTGCCATCGTCGCGATGGATGTAACGACAGGCGGGATCCTGGCATATGTCAGCAAACCTGATTTTGATCCAAATCTGTTCATGTCTAAGATCAGTGTCGAAGACTGGCAGGCCATGAACGACGATAAAAGCAAGCCGATGGTGGACAGGGTGATCCATGCAGCCTACCCTCCGGGCTCTGTTTTTAAGACTGTTACGGCAGGCGTGGGTCTGGAGAAAGGCATCATCAATGAATTCACTTTGTTGGAAAACTGCGCCGGGGGAATGAAGGTTGGCAACCGCTTTTTCAAATGCTGGTCAAGTTACGGGCACGGCAGAAGCAATATCAATAATGCCATCAAAGTATCCTGCGACGTGTTTTTCTATGATCTTTCACTCAAGATCAAGCTGGAAGACTTTTATCAGTATGTGCACCAGAGCCAGTTGGGACAGAGGACAGGGATCGACCTTCCCAACGAGCGCAGCGGCCTTTTCCCCAATACCGAGTGGTATCACAAAAACTACGGGCAGCGCATCAGCATTATCGGTCACAAGGTCAATCTCGCCATCGGGCAGGGAGAGGTGCTGTGCACTCCTATTCAGATGTGCGCGCTCTATTCAGCCTATGCCAACAACGGAATCTGGATCCAGCCTCATCTGCTGCAGAAAACGGTCGGACACAGCACTGTCATGCGTGAGCAGATCAATCCAGTCAGCAAGGTTCGCCTACCCTTGAACCCCAAGAATCTGGCTCTGATCCAGAGAGGATTATACAGCGTTTGCAACGAGCCCGGAGGAACTGCTACGCGGGTGCAGGTCAAAGGGGCCACGACCTATGGAAAAACCGGTTCGGCGGAAAATGTCCATGGAAGAACCACCCATGCCTGGTTCACCGGATACATTGTAACCAACAAGCCTGAGATCTGTGTCACTGTGTTTCTGGAAAACGCAGGTCACGGAGGCAGCATGGCTGCACCATTGGCTACTCAGATCTTGAATTTCTACATGGGCAACTATCAGACCATCAAGGCGCCGGCAAAGGTTCCTCTGCAGTTTCGTGACGCGGTTGCGGAAGGCGATGAGTTTGATGAAACAGTTAACGGCACTGAGATAGCAATACCTGAACCGGTGATTGGAAACGGAATCCATGATTAACAGAAAGAAGTTTGACTATGTGCTTACCATCGTATTGGGGCTGTTGATCCTGGCGGGGATCATATCAATTTATACAGCTTCCACCAGCAAGATCGGAGAACAGGTTACGGTCAAGGACTTCTGGTGGAGGCAGCTTATTTTCGCAGGTATCCTGATCGGGCTGCTCTATCTTCTGATGCGGATGCCCATGCCCGTGATCGATGTTTTGATCGTGCCTTTGTACATCATAAATCTGATCTTGCTGTTCCTGGTCATGTTTGCGCCAGCCATCAACGGTTCGCACCGATGGTTCAATATCTTCGGCTTTTCCTACCAGCCTTCGGAAAGCGCCAAGTTGCTGACCATACTATTGGCTGCCAGAGTGCTTTCCAAAGAGCACCTGAGCGAGATGCGACAACTGATCTACGGCTTTTTATGCGTGATCCCGCCTTCCCTTTTGGTGATCATCGAACCGGATTTCGGCACCAGCATAATGTTCTGGATCGCTTTGCTGGCGATGTTTGCAGCGGCTGGAGTGCCGGTCTTTTATCTGCTTTTGATCGTCAGTCCGGTTATCAGCATCATAGCGTCTTTCCACTGGCTCTTTATCCTGTTCTGGATAGCGCTGCTGGTGTTTGTGCTGCTCAGGTTCAGACTGTCCTGGGTGACGATCACGGTGGCATCCATTCTGAATCTGTTTCTGGCGATCATCATGCCAGTGTTCTGGAGAGGTCTGAAAGACTATCAGCAGGACAGGATCCTGACCTTTATCGACCCCATGCGCGATCCTTTGGGTTCCGGTTATCAGATCATCCAGGCCAAGATCGCCGTCGGCAGCGGAGGCACGATTGGCAAGGGCTGGCTGGAAGGAACTCAGAAAAACATGAACTTCCTGCCTGAGCATCACACCGATTTCATTTATTCCATCATTGGCGAAGAGTTCGGTTTTCTGGGCAGCCTGATCCTGCTGCTGCTGTTCTTTATCCTGTTCTGGAGGATCACTCTTGCCATCCGTGACATCCGCGTGAAAGAAAGAAAAGTTGTTGTCACCGGAATTTTCGGTTATCTTTTATTTCAAACATTTATCAATATTGGAATGAATATTGGTTTAGTACCTACGACAGGAATTCCGTTGCCTTTTATCAGTTACGGTGGATCAAACCTTCTGATCAATGGCCTGGCGGTTGGAATGATCCTGAAATATTTAAATGAACGGGGATTTATGAAATGAGAATTTCCCTTATTTCTTTGTGTGTAGTCGGCTTGTTTCTGAGCAGTTGTTTTATGGGCTCCAGCCTTTATTTTCTGGAGCCGGATGACCCCAATGCCAAGAATCTGGTCATTAATCCAGGTTTTGAGACTGCCGACAAGAAGAATCCTGAACTACCTGCCGGCTGGCTGGTGGTCAGTACCTCCACCGATCAGTCCGAGCCCGTGAAGATCACTTCTGATGTCATCTATGCCGGGCGCAAGTCTCTGCAGATCGAGAATACCAGAAAAAACATGTACATGGTTTCGGAGGCTTTTCACATCAATTATGTGGGAGGCTACTATGCCAAGATGCACATCATGGCAAAGAAGAAGATGCCCAAAAGCGCCAAGCTGTATCTCTGGGTCTATGATGCCGGAGGCAATAAACTGCACACTTTCCAGAAAGGCATCAAAGGCAACACGAAATGGAAAAAAGCTTCTATCAGCGCCGGATTTCTGAAGGAAAAATCCACCTTTGCCCGTCTCGCCATCTTCATTCCCAAAGATTCCAACAACACCATCTGGCTGGATGACGCCGGCTGCTATGTGGTGCATAAATTTTCCAACAAATAGCTCTTTTTCCTGATGCGATTATTGGTTCAGAGGGTCAGTTCAGCCGCCGTAAAGATAGACGGCAAGCCTTTTTCAGCTATAGGGAAGGGGTTGCTGATCCTGCTCGGCATTGGCAAGGATGACACTGAAAGTGATATTCCCCATATGGTCAAAAAGCTGGTTGAACTACGCATCTTTGAAGACGAACAGGGCAAAATGAATCTCTCTCTTCTGGATATCAGGGGTGAGGTTCTGGTCGTATCGCAATTCACTTTGTTTGCCGATTGCCGCAGGGGCAGAAGGCCTGATTTCATCAATGCCGCGCCGCCTCAACAGGCGGAAATGATATACAACAAATTCATTGATGAATTGAACAAAACTCCCCTGAAAGTTCAGACCGGCAAGTTTGCCGCCTATATGGAAGTTAATCTGGTGAATGACGGTCCCGTCACGATCCTGCTTGATTCTGACCTGCTCTGACTTCATAAAGTTGATAATCATCTGAACAAGGTATAAATGCAAAACAAACATCATCTGGCATATCTCAAAGCAGTGCTGGCGATGACCTTCTGGGCGCTGACCTTTGTCTGGATCAAGATCGCTTTCGAATCCGGCTACAGGCCTCTGGAGATCGTTTTCCTGCGGCTGGTCTTGGCTACGGGGCTGATGTTTCTGACAGCCCTGATCACCAGACATCCGGAAAAGACAGATCCGAAAGACATTCCCTATTTCATGATGGTGGCCTTTTTCGAGCCCTTCATCTACTTCATCGGCGAAGCCAACGGCATGCAGTTTGTGTCACCGACGCTGGGCTCTCTGATCATTTCCATCATCCCGCTGGTCACGGTTTTGGGAGCATGGGTTTTTCTGAGGGAAAAAGTCACGCTTTGGGTTTTTGCAGGACTGGTCATTTCCTTTATCGGAGTGGCGGTGCTGGCATTTGAATCAGAGGAGATCTGGGCCACCTTCAAAGGCGTCGCCCTGCTGCTGGTGGCTGTGCTGGGCGGGATGTTCTACAGTATTACTGTGCGCAAACTGACCCTGAAGTATTCCACTTTGACCATAGTAAGCTGGCAGAGCCTGTTCGGCATGCTCTATTTCCTGCCGTTGTTCCTGATCTTTGACGGCAGTCATTTTATGGCAATGCAGCAGTCTGCCAAAGGCCTGATCACCATTGCCTCGATGTCGGTGTTCGGCTCGGTGGGTGCCTTTATGCTGTATACTGGAGTAATCCGCGAACTGGGAGTGATCAGGTCCAATATGTTCACTTATCTGATCCCGGTCATGACAGCCGTAACTGCTTTTCTTATCCTGGGTGAAGCTCCCACACTCAGAGCGTTCATCGGCATCGTTCTGGTCATCTTTGGCCTGTTCATCTCACACACCCGGAACATCCGAAATGTCTTTATCCCGTATGAGCGATAGCTCTAAAACCCATACATCCTACCTGCTGCCATGCTCTGATCCACCGGGTACCCTCCTGGGCCCGGGCGGGGGTGGTCTACGGGAGGACACCGGGTGGACGGTAGGGCTGATGTATGAACCACTTGACAAATTACGAAATCTTGTGGAATAAATTCTGCATAAGTGTATATAGAATAGATGACAAAGCACAAAAAATACATGAACATAAAAGGACGATGATGTGATAGCAACCAGAAAGCTGATTTTAATGATTCTGCTCCTGACTTTGGCACTGAGTTTAAGCGCTCAGGCAAGTGTCAGGTTCAGTTTGTCGCCCGAGACTTTGAAACCGGGTGAAAAAGGTGTGGTCAAGGCCACTGTGACGATTCCGCCCACCATGCACCAGTCCTATTTTCCGGGTGATGAGGATTATTTTTATCTGAAAGCAAGCGGAGCCGGGCTCGATTTTGGCAGGACGCAGTATCCCAAAGCCAACAAGATCGAAGAAGGCAATGAATGGGTGTATGAAGGCACAGTGACATTGTCCTTGCCCTTTACAGTAAGATCTTCCGTCCAGCCGGGCAAGGTCACGGTCAAAGCTGAAGCTGGCACCAATGTCTGTTTTGATAC
The DNA here is from genome assembly GCA_964634035.1 of uncultured Candidatus Cloacimonadota bacterium. Taxonomy (GTDB): domain Bacteria; phylum Cloacimonadota; class Cloacimonadia; order Cloacimonadales; family Cloacimonadaceae; genus UBA5614. The sequence continues at coordinate 8,759 of CAZWJK010000034.1, forward strand.
AGGGATGTGCAATCCTCCGGAAACAGCGGAAGCCAGTCTGACCGTGAATATCACAGGCGCTGAAGCGGCTTTGACAACGACTGAAGAGCAGTCTGCAGACACGGTTGCCGCTGTTCAGGAAGAAACCGAAACACCGGTTGAGCCTGAACCTGTTCCGGAAAAATCCTCTGCCGGCGATATCTGGAAATACATGCTGTTTGCATTTTTGGGTGGTCTGATCCTCAATGCCACACCCTGCGTACTGCCGATCCTGCCCATCCGCATTATGAAGATCATCAACCAGGCAAAAACAGATGACAGTAAAGTCCTGGCACATGTTTTTGTCTATACTTTCGGAGTTCTGATTTCCTTCGGCATCATGGCAGGCGTCATCATTGCTTTGCAGCAGGCGGGCGAATCCGTCGGCTGGGGCCTGCAGAACCAGAATCCCGGTTTTGTCATAGCCCTGATGTGCATCGTATTTGCTTTTGCCCTGTCTTTGCTTGGCGTGTTCGAGATCACTCCCCCGGGTATGAATAAAGTCTCCCAGGCCACTTCCAAAGGCGGTTACGGCGGTTCGTTCTTTGGCGGGATCTTTGCCTTCCTGATGGCGATCTCCTGCACCGGACCCTTTTTGGGCTTGGCTTTGCCCTTCGCGCTGAAGTTCCCTCCCCTGCTGCTGCTGATATTCTTTCTGGTCATCGGATTGGGATTTTCCTCGCCTTTCATCATCATCGGATTTTTCAAAGGTGCGCTGAAATTCATTCCCAAACCAGGTGACTGGATGGTAATCTTTAAGCAGGTGATGGGCTTCGTTCTGCTCTGGATCGTCTATACACAGCTCAAGACTTTGCTGGTACTGACGGACGGCGCGTATTTCCTGAAAGTGCTCTGGTTCATGCTGATCCTCGGTTTTGCCATCTGGCTGTATGGACGCTTTGTCAGATACGAGCACAGCAAGGCGACACAGTGGGTGTTCACCATTCTGCCCATTCTGCTGATCGTTGCGGCGGCTTTTGTCTATCTGCCGCTGGAGGAGCAGACACAAACCAATCAGGAAGCGACGGTGGAAGGCCTGGTGCCCGCCGCTCACACACCAGAGGGCTGGTATGTGTTCAGCGAAAAACTGCTCAACGATACTCTGGCAGAAGGCAGAAGCGTGTTCCTGGATGTCGGTGCCGAGTGGTGCAAGAACTGTAAGACCAATGAGAAAACAGTGCTGTTCACACAGTCCATGATGCAGGAGTTTGTAGCAAAAGATGTGCTCCTGCTCAAAGCTGACTTTACCAGAAAAGACCCTGTCCTTCTGGCCTGGATTAAAAAACATGACCGCGCCGGAGTGCCTTTCAACGCTCTCTACATACCGGGTCAGCCGCCTATCATATTCAATGAGCTGATCTCAAAAAATGAGATTACAGACGCTCTCAATAAAATTGCGGAGCAGACACAATGAAAAAATATCTTGGACTGATAATTATAGTTATTGGCCTGTTTGCAGCTTCCTGCGACAGATTCGAACATACGTTTAAGCTGGTGGAAACACTTGACCTGCAGGCCGAACTTTTCACTCCCCTGCAGAATGCCTTTGATGGCATAGACTCAAGCGATGCCTCGGCAGTCATGTCTTTCTACGACGAGGATTATCTGCATAACGGGCAGGAGAAATCGGATAGGGAGTCCTTTTACCTGAGTCTTCTGCAGCAGTATTCAGACCTCACTTTTAATGTGACCCTGCTGGCTCAGCAAAACATCACACCTGATGATACGCTGACCACGGTCAACTGGACACTGCAGGCAATCAATGCTGCCAAACAGGTGGTGGCTGACAGCACTTTCTTCGGCGAAAAGATCATCAAAAGAGGAAGCTCCTGGCTGCTTTACGGCAACAGGGATTACTGCTGCCCGCCTGTCACCTACAAGCAAAGGGTCGTGATCGAGTCCTTCACGGGAGTCTTCTGTCCCAGTTGCCCTGAGGTCGATATCCTGCTGCACTCGCTGCAGGAGAGCTATCCCAATAATCTCAGCTACCTGGCCTACCATTATAACGATCCCCTGGACAGCGGTAATCTGGATGTCTATGGCTATTACTCGGCCGCCCAGCCGACTGTCGTGTTTCAGGGCACGACCAAGATCGAAGGCAATCAACCCGGCAACGCTCAGTTTTACAATCAACTGGCAGCCCAGATCTCTGATACCGATGCCAAAATTAGTCTGACCAATCTGGATTTTGCCGTAGCGGGAACCAGTTTGAATGGTACCGTGCGCCTGAATCTGCTGGACCAGACACTGGATCCAGCAGGCCTGAAACTGAAGTATGCCATCATAGACAGAGTATCCAATGTCAATTATTTCGGCAGCACCACTCCCTGCCGGAATGTGGTTCTGGCCAAGGGGACACAGTCTCTTGCGGCGTCCGATCTGGACAATTCTGTCAGCTTCAGTCTGCCTTTGACCAGTCTGCCTGCGTCGTATAACAACACCTTGCCCAACGACAGCTATCTGGTCATCTGGGTGCAGGTCACGCCTGATCCCTTCAACAACGACGCCACGATCTTCAACGCGCTGGAAGCCTACATTCCGGTGAACTGATTTTTTACAATGAAAAGCATAGAGGTAACGATGAAAAAACTTTTATTTGCTCTGGTCATAATCCTGCTGGCGGGTCTGCTCAGCGCTGATACCATGCCGGATTTCACTCTGCCAGATATCAACGGCAAGGATGTGAAGCTTTCCGATCTGTTGAACAAGGGCCCTGTCCTGATCGACTTTTGGGCAAGCTGGTGTGCACCCTGCAAAAAAGCCATGCCGGCTCTCCATAAACTGGCTGAGAAATATGATTCCCTCACAGTTGTGGTCATCTCGATCGACGCTCCCAAGGATGTTGCCAAGGCCAAGAGCTTTCTTAAAAGCAATAATTACAAATTCACCGGCTTGTTTGACAGCGAAAAGAAGCTTGCCAACAGGCTCAATGTGGTCAATCCGCCCCATACCTTCATCCTGAACAAAGAGGGATACATCGTTTACTCCCATGAAGGCTACGAACCCGGAGTAGAAGCATATTATGAAGCCAAGATCCTGGAACTGATACAACCTCAGGAACGCGAAACCGTGGAAGAGGAAGTCATCCCGGATAATCTGGAGCCTGAGGCAGAAAAAGAAGAGATCAAGGGTCACACGCCCTGCGGCGGTTGCCAATGAAGATCAGAGTTCTCTTTCTGCTGATAGTGCTGTTCTGTGCCGGACTGCTCAGCGCTCAGGAACTATACTTGAACGGTCTGAACGAGATGAGCTATATCTACAGGACGGCTCAGGACTCATTGAATTCTTATTTTAGGGATGCGTTCAGCTTTTCACTTGGTTACAAGGATTTTTCCCTTGGCATCAAGTTCCTGGCTGAACTGCCCAAGTACTCCAACGACCAGAATCAGCTTCTGGACGAGCTTAATTCCAACCGGCTCTCCACCAAGTGGACAGAGCGCTGGCTGGAATTCGAGCGCGACAACCTCATCCTGCACGGCGGAACTATTTCAGAGAGTTTCGGCAGCGGCATGGTCTTCCGTGCCTGGGAAGACATTGAATTTGACTCGGATACTCGTCTGGACGGATTCTTAGTCAAGTATAACAGATCCATCAAGCTGAAAGCGCTCTACGGTGCTTTGCCCAACCGCAACCAGCCCGCCAAGAATGACCTCGTCTATGGCGCTGACGGAGAGTATCCGCTCACTCAAAACATCGGCCTGGGCGCTTCCATCCTGACCATGAGAACGCTCAATGCCCTCAGCGTCTATAACCAGCAGGATGTCTATGCCGGCAGGCTGCACCTGACTTTGGACATGGCTGACGGGGGAGTGGAATTTGCCAAAACCTCTCTGTTCCACAACAGCGGAGCCAATCATGAAGGCACGGCGGTAAACGCCTATGCCAACCTTTATCTGAATCCGTCTGTGGTCAAGTTCCTGACTTTGGGTGCCGGCTACAAGTATTATGATAGTTTCCAGTACCGCAATCAGGATCTCAAGACCTACACCTATCACGACGAAACGCTGTCCGACAGCCAGATCACCGGCGTCGATGAAGAAGGCCTGCAGGGCACGCTGGAGATCGGGTTGACGGATGTTCTGAGCGTGAACGCCAATTATGCCGAAACCTGGAACTCTTCATTCAAGAAAAGGATGAGCGACCTCTACACCTCGGTTGAATGGCTGCATGGCGACATGATCCTGCTGGCTGAATACGGCCACATCGAAAAGCTGGACAAAGTAATTGACCGCTGGCAGCAGAACATCATCCCCGCCCTGAGTGTGAGCCTGCCTTTGGCGGATTACTCCTTTTCTGCCAAAGCCGAATATGAATACATCGAAAAGGACAATCAGGGAGACATTGACTGGCATTATGAACCCATGCTGCAGCTTGACCTGGGCAGGAAAAAACTGTCCGTCTCCGTATCCGCCCAATCGCATTGGCAGACCTCGGCAGACATTCTGGACGGAAGGTACTGGGCAAATTGCGAAGTCAAGTATGCCCTGTTCAGCCACACCGGCATTACTATATTTGCCGGTAAAGAAGCAGGCGGAAAGGTCTGCCGCAACGGTGTCTGCCGTTTCGTGGCTCCCTTCCAGGGCGTCAAGCTGGAAGCGACGACCCGTTTTTAATGATATTATAAATAACTAACCATAGTTTTTCAGGAGGAGAAAGATGTTCAGGAGTTTGACAATAGCAGCATTACTGCTGTGGACGGTCTGGCTGGTTGCCGTTCCGCCCTTTGTGCCCAAGACCACGATCGCGGAGGATTTTGGCACATTAGCCGATACTGATTTTATCGAAACATACACGGGGCTTAATGTGCTCCACAATCACTTTCATTCAGGTGAATTCTTTGATCTCAGATACTATCTTTCATCCGGTCCAAATCTAAGCAATCCTGATGCAGATGCCAGAGCTGTTTACTACGGGATCAACAATGACGCCATAGTGATTTTCAACGGAACTCACGAGGTCGCCGGCGGAGGAGCCGCTATCCTGGATGGCTCCACATATCTCAATCTGGTTCAGTCTCACCGTTTTGACACTTCTCCCGTTAAACTGGAGACCACCTTCAATCCAGGAAACCGGACTGTTAACGTCAGAGTTACGATAGTGGAAGATGGCTTTGCCCTGAACAATCAGACGCTGCATGTGTTCCTGCTGCAGGATAACATAACGATGTATGATGCCAACCGAGTGGTCAGAGCGATCCAATCACAACCCATAACTTTGTCCGGATTAAACAACTTTCAGGATTTTACGGTGATCTTTCCCATGAATCCTCTGTATGTTTCTCAGGATCTCTGGGCGGCTGCTGCGGTCCAATTGGACGGCGGTGAAATCATCCAGTCAGTTGCCTCGAGAACGCAGCCCCAGTACCAGATCCGCGCCGCCTTTGAATTCGGCCAGCAGATCATTGACAACCCCAATTTCAATTATATTTCTGATCCCGTCTGGCTGTTCAACACAGGCGAAACGGAAAACTTCACCATCAAGCTGGTCAAGGATGACGGCCCGGATGACTGGTATCTGAATTTCTGCGATGAAGAAGGAATGTGCTATTCCGGCAATCTTGCCATACCTTTTTCTCTCAGCGCAGGCGTAATTACCGCCTATCATCTGAACCTGTTCATCGGTTCGGACGGCATTGCCCATTTCCGCTTCCTGATCGAATCCGACAACATCCCGCCCTATGAGATTCCCTTTGTGTATCAGACCAACACAGCCAACGACGACAACGTCCTGCCTGCTGCAGCGCCTTTGGCATTGCAGAATTACCCCAATCCCTTTTCTGCAAAAACCACCTTCCGCATCAGCGCCAAATCAGCCTCCCGTCCCGTTCAGATAGACATCTATGATATCAAAGGCAAAAAGGTAAGTTCACTAGCGACGCCGGCTTTGAAAGCAGGGATGAATGAAGTCTCCTGGCTCAGCGCCGGTTCCGACGGAAAGCCCCTGCCCTCCGGCATCTACTTTGCCGGTTTGAAAGGAAGTCCCGGCACGCTGATCAAACTGTTGATTTTAAATAAATAAAGATAGAGAGAATGATGAAGAAACTACTCCTGCCCGTATTGTTATTGCTATGCCTGAGTTCGCTGTTCGCGGCTCAGATAACCCGTTCCGAAGCTGTGCGCGTCGCTTCTGACTGGATGCGCCGGATCACTCCCGCCAACCAAATCAGTGAAGTCCGTTCCATTACCAGTCCCGTTCAAAGCGATGAAGTTGACTGGTATGAAGTCGCCTTTGCCGAGGGCGGATTCGTGCTCATCAGCGCTGAGGACAAAGCCGTTCCCATTTTGGCTTACAACCCTGAAGGCAGTCTGAGTTCCAGTCTTGCTCCCGACAATCTGCAATGGTTCCTGAACCAGTATCACGAGGAACTCTCAGTGCTCAGACAGGAACAGGCCTTATCGGTTCACGACGGCTGGAATGCAGTGCGCAACGGCGATTACAGCGCCTGGCTGCCCACCCGTCCCGTCTCGCCTTTACTTTCCACCACCTGGGACCAGGGCTGGCCTTATAATTCCCTTTGCCCCACAGACAATTCCGGTCCCGGCGGACATGTTTATGCCGGCTGCGGAGCCACCACCATGGGGCAGATCATGAAGTTCTGGGCCTACCCGACCCAGGGAACCGGCTCCCACAGCTACACTCATCCCACCTACGGCGTGATCAGCGCCAATTTTGGCAACACCACCTACAACTATGCCTCCATGCCCAATTCCGTCGGCTGGACTCCCAATACCAACATCAGCACCCTGCTCTTTCACTGCGGAGTGGCGCTCAATATGGATTACGGCCCCAACGGCTCCGGCTCTTATGTGACAGCCGTGCGTCCCGCCTTCGTGAATTATTTCAGTTACGAATCCACGGCTCAGGCAGTTTATAAATACGCCTATACCAGCGACAACTGGGATGCTTTGCTCCGCAACGAACTGGAACACGGCAGACCCATCTTCTATCACGGACAGGATACCGCCAATGGCGGTCACGCCTGGGTTTGCGACGGCTATCAGGGCACCAGTTACTTTCATATGAACTGGGGCTGGTCAGGTTATTACAACGGCTATTTTTATCTGACCACCCTGAATCCCGGCGGTTATAACTTCGTATCCCAACAGGGCGCTGTCATTGGCCTGAGGCCCACCGCTCCCGTCACCGCTCCGACCAATCTGGTCGCCACCGTGGATGCCGGAAACAATGTCTTCCTGGAATGGGAAAATCCGCTCAACCGCGCCCTGCTCGGCTATAACATCTACCGCAACGGGACGCTTTACACCACTGTGGACGATCCCCTGAACACCAATTTCTTTGACATCAACATGCAGCCCGGCTCCTATCAGTATTATGTCACGGCCAATTTCACCCAGGGCGAGTCAGGACCCTCCAATACAGTCGTAGCGACCGTTTATCCCGCTCCTGTGATCAATGTGCAGGAAGGATTTGAGCTGATGAATGATTTCAGCACGGAGTTCTTCCCCTGGTTCGGTTATGATCTGGACCAGGCGCAGACCATCCAGTTTGACGGCTCTGATTTCCCCTCGGAAGGCAGTTCCATGTCCTTCATGGTGTTCAATCCTTCCGCCGCGGTTCCGCCAATGCCGGAATTCAATGCCTATGAAGGCGATAAGCTGATGATCTGCCTGCCCAATGCGGATGCCGCTGCCAATAACGACTGGCTGGCTTCACCCAAATGGAACACCGGCAACCGCGCCAGGATGCGTTTCTGGGCAAAATCCGCCTATACGGATTGCGGACCGGCTCAGATCAGGGTGGGAATTTCCACCACCACGCCCGAGCCGGTCAATATGACCATCGTCTCAGGTGCAGAACCGATTTCCGTGCCTGATGTCTGGACCGGTTATGACTTCACTTTTAACGATAATCTCTATGCCAATGTCTTTGTCGGGGTTCACTGTTTATCTGGCAACGGCAGCGTCCTGCTCCTGGATAAATTCCAGCTCTGGTCCTCCTATGTGGATAATGAGGACGAAGTGATCCCTGCCGCCGGAAAAATCCTGCTGAGCATTCATCCCAATCCCTTCAATGCCAATGCCCGCATCACCTGGCAGCAGAAAGCTGAAACCGCTTCCTCCCTCAGGATCTATGACCTCAAGGGCAGGCTCGTCAAAACCCTGCTCACGGACCATAAGGCATCCGGAATCCGATCCGCCGCCTGGGACGGAACTGATGACACAGGCAAATCCGTTGCCAACGGCATCTATTTCTGCCGCCTGAATGCTTCGGATGGCAGTTCTGCCGCCCAAAAACTGGTACTGCTGAAGTAATTAAACAGATAATCTTTATACTTGCCGTAGGGGTCGGTCTTGTGCCGACCCTTTTTTTGTGGCACGGACAACTTCTCTCGCGCTCTTTTGCGCAATCTTGTCCGTGTTCTTTGCTCGGGCAGGATTGCCCGAGCCACATATGTCATCCTGAGCTTAGTCGAAGGATGCCATCCGACTGTTTTCTGGAACACGAAAAACACGAAAGGGACGAAACACACGAAATCTGACATAATGTGTCGGGTTGCAGATTGGCAATCTGTTGGACTCCGGTAATGGCATTGCCGGAGCAGCATTTGTCATTCCTGCGAAAGCAGGAATCTTCCTCACACCTGCCGTAGCGACATTCGTCCCCGCTTGTCGTGATACAGACGAGGCGTCTGTATCTACTTTGTCATTCCCGCGCAGGCAGTTTGTAGTTCCGCGTTCACGCGGGTGTCATCCGATTGTACATCTCTATGCATTTTGACATACCTGCCTGAAGGCAGAACTACAAACTCTGTCATTCCTGCGAACGGGGTCCTCAAAAGACTTGTCTTTTGGGGTGGAAAAGCAGGAATCTTAATTCATAATTCGTAATTATCTTTTGCCCTTAACCGATAAACGATAACTGATCACCGATTAATTCATAATTCATAATT
>CAZWJK010000035.1:0-17205 GCA_964634035.1 uncultured Candidatus Cloacimonadota bacterium
TTTTCATCTCAGAACAACTTCTTTTTGCATATAATTGTCGTCAAGATTTTTAGTTCACTGGAAGCTGGCAACTCCCTGTTTACGCGCCCTTGGCAAATATCATCGAAAGCAGATTTTACTCTTTTCCAAGCTGTGGTCCTGCTTTGACTTCCGTCCCTTGTTTCCAGCATCGGCCATCCTTTCAGGACAGATCGCCCCTATTACCAAAAGCATACCAAATGTATATCAAATGTATATCAAATGTATAGTAAATGTATTCCAAAGCACATTTGATCTACTTTAACCATACTTTTGATATACTCTTGATCCATATTTAGATTTAGGGGCGGTAAATGTGGAAAAGTGTAAAAGTGGAAAAGTGAAAAAGTGGAAAAGTGTGTCGTTTTACAGATTGGCAATCTGTTGGAGTCCGGGGTTGTTATCAATGTCTCCAGAAGTCAGGATACCTCCGGGAGTCAATTTTGCCAGCGCAAACCAAAGGTGGTATATGATCATAGGGCAAAATGGACTTCGGGAAAAGGACAAGCTCCACATTAATAAGGTTCGATCCATGCGCGAAGTCCGAAATTCCCTTAGTTCATAGGTCAAAATGATAGTTGGTGTTGGAATTTTGAACTCCTGCAGGACTATGTATTCCTAATATTTTGTTTTACGAAGTCCGAAATTCCCTATGGAGAAATATACCATTGACAGATAAGCGGGGGAATTTTGAACTCCGGAAAAACAGTAGGCGGGGTAGAGATCACTTCCGGTGAAAAATGGTTAAGTGATTATATGATATAGGAATAGGAGATGCGGGCTAAAAAAATTCCGGGTAAAATGCAATTAATTATTGACGAAAATATGGTTCACCAATTATTAAAATCTAATTGTAAAGTTGTCTCCAAATCGAGAGGAAATTGGCTAAATTATGATAGGGTTGACCGTGTTTTCCCAAAAAACGTGGTCAGGTGATCGGAAACAAGAATGTAGAGGTTAAGGGCAAGGGTGAAAATGAAAAATTTCATCCGGATTGGCACACAAAGTGCAATAACAAAAACAGCAAAAAAATATAATCTCTGTAGGAGGAAACAATGCTGAGAAAAATGAAGAATCAGAAAGGATTCACTCTCATCGAAATCTTGGTCGTGGTGATCATCGTGGCCATACTTGCTGCCTTTGCAGTTCCCCGTTATCTGCGTTATGTGGAAAAATCACGTTCCACAGAAGCACAAACCGCCATTCGCTCGTTGCGGACAGCATATGATGTATATGTGCAGACCAATGGAACCTCAGAAGGTTACTCCATTGACCTTGCCAAGAAAGATGCCCGTCTGGGGCAGTCAACCCTGCTGAACTGGAACTTTGAAGTCGTAGGCAATCCGCCCAAGAAGTACGTCGCTACTTCAACCTCGGAATTCGCTTCCGGTGAAGGCAAGCAGGTATGGTATGATGTAGAGGAATCAAAGTTTCACGGTTACGGAGTGGATAGCTGGACAAATCCTGATACACAAGGAATCGAATCAGACTAAACTCTCCGGGAGGATAATTTGACCATTCAAGATTTACTGCGCTTCACGGCAGAAGCCGGAGCGTCGGATCTGCATGTCAGCTCTGGCTCACACCCGATGGTCAGAGTCAACGGCAAAATGAAAAAGCTGAATCTTCCTATTCTGACCCTGGAAGAGCTGCAGAATCTGGTGTTCAGCGTCATGAACGAATCCCAGAAAGAGCTCTTTTCCAAGAATCTGGAGATCGACTTTTCCACCAAACTGAGCAACGATGTCAGATTCCGTGTCAATGCCTTTAACCAGATCAATGGTATCGCGGCAGCCTTTCGCGTGATCCCCAACGAGATCAAACAGTATGAGGAACTCCACCTTCCCGAAGTGCTCAAGAAACTGACCACCAAGGAAAAAGGGCTGATTTTGGTCACGGGACCCACCGGCAGTGGAAAATCCACCACCCTGGCTACCATGATCGATACCATCAATGACAACCGTGCCTGCCACATAATCACGATTGAAGATCCCATCGAGTTTGTGCACAGAAGCAAAAACTCCCTGATCAACCAGCGTGAACTGGGGCACGACACCTGGTCCTTTACGGCAGCGCTGCGTTCAGCCCTGCGTGAAGACCCGGACGTCATCCTGGTCGGTGAAATGCGTGACCTGGAAACTGTATCTCTGGCTCTGACAGCGGCTGAAACGGGACATCTGGTGTTTGCCACTCTGCATACGGGAAGCTGCACCAAATCCATTGACCGTATCATTGACATGTTCCCGAAGGAACAGCAGCAGCAGGTGCGTTCCATGCTTTCCGAATCACTGGAAGCAGTCGTATCGCAGACCCTGCTGCCGACCAAAGACGGCAAGGGACGAGTTCCCGCGGTGGAGATCATGATCGCCAACGCTGCTGTGCGCAACCTGATCCGTGAGGAAAAGACCTATCAGATCCCATCCGTGATCCAGGCCGGCAGCAAAGAAGGCATGCAGACCAGAGACCAGTCTCTGTATAATCTGGTGATGAACAATCTGGTGGAAAGAACGATAGCTGAAGAGCTGGCGGAAAATCCCAAGATGTTTGCGACCGGAGCCGGTTTCTAAGAGAAGTGAGACAAGCTGTTTTATTTTTCAGGACACAGATTATAAAAACTCGGAGCAGAGGAAAGGCATGATTACCAGACTGAAAAACGAAAAGGGCATGACCCTTTTGGAAATCCTTGCAACCTCAATAATAGTTGCAGTATCTATGATTGGTCTGTATACGGGCATTATTTACGCTGACAAACAAATTCAGCGCAACTATCATGACCGGGTGGCGACTTTGCACGCCTCCGGCGAACTGGAATGGCAGATATTTTACAGGAAGAACTATAAGCAGTATGATCTGTTTACCGGCCGTTCTGTAGTTATCGACAAGCTTGCCCGTGAGAAAGAGCTGGTAGGCCAGATGTCAGTCAGACTGACGGAAGCCGTGGAAAGTCCCTTCGGCACCTATGTCCCGTATGAGATCCTGGAAGTAACAGTGGTCTGGACGGAGCCGGGGGACAGGACCCAGCGCAAGATAGTCATCCGGGAAGACTTCTATTGATGGCGACAGACGAAAACTGACAAGGAAAATAAGAATGAAGTTATTACGTTCTCAAACCGGATTCACGATTACCGAAATCATGGTCGTGATTGTGATCTCCGGATTTCTGATGGCAGTTGCCGCGAGCGGATTTGCTGCGTTTTTTAGCAAGTTTGATGAAATGAACAAACGAACGGAACTGCAGAGGGATGCCTTTAATTGCCTGCAGAAGATCAAGAATGGCATTCCCATCGGCAGCGGCGCCAACCTGAAGTTTCAGGGCATCGCCACGGCCGATTCTGTCGTTTTTCAGGGATTGAGCGGACACTCGTCTACCGGCATCATACTATATCCGCCGGCTTCAGATATTTATCATCAGAACGATTTCATCAGGATCTGGTGGGACGGGAGATATGTGCGGACGACCTATCTGGATGGAACTCTCCAGCCACCGGCGCCGCTCTATCTTTTTCCCAAACCGTCCCGCGGCAATGAAACTGAAGTGACCAAACTGAAATTCACCAAGGCAACTCCGGTTGGAGTTCCGGCTAAAGTCATTTTGGTAGAATTGGAGGCAAGAGTAAAACTCCGCAAGACTTTTCTGCATAACAAGGATGTTTACTTTCCGGTCTCTTATTCTACCAGGATGGCGCTAACAATGAAATAACAATGATTAAATCGCAAGCTAACAGCGAAGGGAGGTAGGCATGAAAAAGATACTTCGCAATCAACGCGGCAATATTGCCTTAGCATTAGCTTTGGCGGTAGTTGGCATCATGTCAGGCATAACGATGGCGACCCTGGCTTATAAGGACACGATCGATGCCAGATATGATTTTGATGCGATACAACAATTACACCTGCTGAGATCTGAGACCATCAGGGCACAGGTGGTGGCACAGCGTATGGACTATAACGGAGATGGATTCACGCTGGAACCCAAGTATGCCACAATCATCGGATCGCATTCCAAAAACAAGTACAGAATGAGAACCAAGATTGTGAAAGAGAATATTTCCACCGGCGGCGGTCTGTATTTCACCCAGGGCTATAATATCAAAACCCTGGTCGATACTGACAGGGGCGCCGGCTCATACACTCTGTTCGGCAGGAATATGTCCATGGTGTCCAAATACGGAGAAAAGGGCATCAGGAGAAACAGCTTTGCCGGATATCACTATTTTACAGATACAGACCAATCCATGAATGCAACCAATGTTTACTTCTGGGGTCCGGACGTGATCTACGGCAAGGTTCACAGCAACAGCGACATCTGGTTGAAACAATTGGGCGGCGGTACCAATAACGGCTGGCCGACTTTCCATGATCCGGTTTACACAGCCGGGCAAATCCAGTCCTTCAGCGGAACACCGCCCTACGCGCAGGTGTTCAGAGCAGGTTATTGGGAACATGTCAGCCCGTTGGAATTCAATCCGACCGCTGACCTGATCAGGGCTCACGGCGCCGCCATCGGCTCCACGGCGTTCGATCCGAACAGGATCATGTTCGTGACCGTTACCGGCGGTTCTTACTCATCCTGGATCGGACAGGTGGTCAATGCCGGTCCCGATACGGCGGATGTGTGGACTCAATATCCCCCGCGCGCGGGAACCTATATGTTCCGCAACCGCTGGATCAAGTATGACACGCTGTGGACAGCAGGACCCAGTGGAGCCAGTATCGGGCACTCCAATATAGTTTATTCCAAACTGTGGATCAAGGGCAGTTTCCAGGGAGCGCAAACCTGGTGCGCCGTGGATACTATGTATCTGAACGACAATATCACCCTGGTCGGAACCAATATGGGCCAGGCGCCTGACGGTTCAGTATCAGGCTCATCCCTGAACCGCAGTGACTATGTCGGCCTGGTATCGGAGAAATCCATTGTCATACAATACGGTTATCGCGATCCGCAGGATTCCACCCGCTGGAAACCTAATTGCGACGGCAATACGACTCAGGGCGCGATCTGGATCTATGCAGCCATGTGCGCTTTGGGCGATGGCGGAGGAGTCCCGCAAAAGGACGGTATCTTCACATTTGAATACCAGCATCCTCACCCATCTGTACCGGCAGTCCAACTGGGCACAAATCCCTATGTGTGGGACAAGATAGACCTGCACCGCAGGACATATCCGCCCACTGCCGCAGCACCCTGGCCAGGCAATATCGACCTGCCATATTACAATCCGCTATGGCCTGAAGGCTATCCCTACACGGAACGCGGCACCATTCACCTGTGGGGTTCCGTGGCTCAGAGAAGAAGGGGATATGTCCACCGCAACCTTTCCGACAGCGAATATCCCAATCCCAATCAGGTCTGGAATGTTCCACTGGATCTCTGTGGCGGCCCGGCAGGCAATACATACAACGATCCTGTTCTCGGCATAGCGTGGAGAGCGCAGAATGCGCCGCTTGCCACAGGATCGGGAGTTGGCTACTCCACCAAAGATTATCACTTTGACAACCGGTTCTCATTTGTCACTCCGCCGGACTTTCCGGAAGTGCATGTGAGAGGCGGTCTGACACCATTCGAATCGGAGGCATGGTCACTGAGAAAACCACCGCAGCATTTCTAAAAACGTGATAGATAAAGAGGAACTATGAAGAAAAAGAAACCGGTAAAGTTCAGGGAGTCTGTGGGAATCGATGTTGGTTCCCACAGCGTTAAAATTGTTCACCTAAAGCGTCTGCACGAAGGTTTCAAGCTTCTCAATTATGAGATTCGACCAACAGTGCCGCAGGGTATTGAGTATGTGCCTTCAGATTTGAGACCGGAGCGCTTTGCGCCCATTATCGTGGAAATGATGAAGACTCTGCATATCGCCCCTAAAAGCGTCAAACACCTGGTTACTGCCATAGGCGGCGACAACACCAGCATCAAGCAGATCAAGACCATCTTCCTGCCGGATGACGAACTGGAATCCGCCTTGTTTTTTGAAGCCAAAAAACACATTCCCATCAGCGGGAATGATATGGTCCTCGATTATCAGGTGCTGGACGTGGAAGAAAAAACCAACAACATGAACATCCTGTTGGCTGCTTCCACCAAAGAACTGCTGAATGAGCATACCAACGTATTGGTCAGCGCCGGACTGAATCCCAACATCGTTGATCTGGATTCGCTGGCGATCGCCAATAGCTTTGCGCTGAACTCCTTCGTCGAGGACGGCGTGTATGTCCTGCTTAATCTTGGTGCGCACAGGACCAACATGGTGATCTGGGGACCCGGTTCCAAGCTGTTTGCCCGAGACATTTCCTATGGCGGATATCATTTCACGCGTGACATCATGCGCAAACGCCAGTTGGAATTTCCGGAGGCAGATGCCTACAAAATGGAGTGGGGGCTTCTGGATGATCCCAATGCTGCTTCATCAACCACGATCAGCATGCTCGATATCTCAGAAAAGACGACGGAAGATTTGATCGTAGAAGAAATCAGACGCTCCCTCAGGTTCTATGTGAAAGAAGCCGGTAACAGTGACTTCCGCAAGATCTATCTCATGGGTGGCACAGCAAAGCTGAAAGGCCTGCAGGAATACGTTCAGGACAAAGTCAATATCCCGACAGAGCAATATATGCCCTTCATCAATGTTGAGATGCCGGAAAAATTCCAGGATAAGAAAGATCCGCAGTTGGCTTTGGCGATCGGTCTGGCTATGAGAATGGAATAGGACGAGGTGAAACGATGATGCAACAATTCTACTTTAAAATCAATCTGAACAAGTTCGGCGAAATGAAACTCCAGCAGGAAAGGGAGAAGAAGACCTTCATCCAGGCTCTTGTGTTTTTCTGTATTGGAACCATACTGCTGTTTGCTTTTGTTCTGTATCTGAATACACTGCTGACCAAGAAGATCGAGAACCGGCAAAATTTCCTGCAGGAAACTGAGCGCCAGATCGCTTCTTACGAAAAGAGCACTGATTTTCTTTCCAGCAATGACCTCGACCTATTAGCCAGGACCTTCAACGACAGAATCTTCTGGGCCAAAAAACTGGTGGCACTGTCTCATGAGATTGACAACAAAATGGCGATCACCCAGTTCTCATACAAGAACGGGGTGCTGAGCCTGTTTGGCGTCACATCGATTGACAGAAACCAGCGGGAATTCGACCTGATCGACATGTTCATTTCCAAGCTCAAAGCCAACGAGCAGATCAGTATGGATTTCCCGGAGATCAAATATGCCAAGGCCAGCCGTGATAAGGTCAAAGACACAGATATTCTGCGCTTCCAGATAGACTGCTTCAGCAAAGACTACGGTCGCCGCAGGGGAGGAACCCAATGAAACAGAAGTACCTGATTTTTACCCTGGGCATGATTCTGATTGCCGTCCTGTTCTTTACCTTCAGTGGAACCCTGATCGGCAAGAAACTTGGTAAGATCTCCCAGTTGGACAGAAGCATCAAGATCTCGCAGGAAAAGCTTAACAGCGCCAAGGTTATGGATCAGCAGCTCAGTCAATTTTCGATCATTATCGACAACAGCCTGACCAACGAGAAATCATTTTCTCATGATGAAATCAACGCTTTTGTCAAAAGCCTAGCTGACCTTGCCGACCGGAACAAGATTGCCGTTCTGGCCATATATCCCAAAGAGATTCAGACTGGTGTCAACCTGGTTGAGCAGCAGTACATTTTTGAACTGAACACAACCTATGTGCAACTTGGCCAATTCCTTGCCAACCTGGAAGCTCTGGATAACATCGTGAAGATCAACACGCTGGATGTTATGCCTCTAACCGATGCTGAATCTGGTCGATCAGGCTCCAAAGCTGCAGCAGCCGGTCCCCAGATCGCCAGATACAAAGTGGCTCTGGAACTTTCAGTCTTTAAGGTTCAGAGGGAGGTCTAACATGGAAGCACGCTTTGTAAAAGATCTGGCGATCGCTCTTGTCTTCATAATACTCTTTGTGTTTGCCGTCAAGGATTACACCATTTTCAACAAAGTTACCGATGTTCCCAATCAGTCCATCTATTCAGACATCTCAGTGAATGAGGAACTGATGGATAAGATTAAGGTGATCGAAGAATCTATACAAGACAGAAAGTCTTTCACATTCAATGTTCCCACCGATCCGCTGCGCCAGGACCCGGTCATCAAAGACAGGCTGGACAGGCTGCAGGAATGGGAGAACATGGTGAAGAACATGGTTCGCCTTGCCGCAACTTTTATTAATGAAGATGATGAAAAATGCGCGATCATCTATTATCAGGGCAGCAGCGGTATCTATAAGATTGGCGATTCAGTTGCCGGCAGACGCATAATAGATATCGGAAACAGACAATTGACATATGTTTCGGGCGGAGTTCGCGCCACAATGACGGTTCAGCCCATTCCTCCAAAACCTGCCGACATCGAGACAGGTTCAGACCATACAGAATTTAACTATTAATATAGAAAAGTGGGAGTAAATATGAGATATTCGAAAGTATCCACACGTTGGCTTTGCCTGGTTGTTGCCATGATGCTGTTGTCATCCTTGCTGATGGCTCAGCAGTTGGGCAGTGCCGCCAGTTTTACCAAAAGAGTGTCCTATGATGCCGATGACGCTTCTTTATCCTCGATCTTAACTGCACTTGCCAGACTCAGCGGTGCCAATATTGTGTTGGCTGAGGAAGCTACTGCAGACAAAGAAAAGAAGGATGAAAGAAAGATCACTGTTCACATCAAGGACGTTCAGATCGAACAGGCTGTATCTCTGGTTGCCCGTTCTGCCGGTTTGTCCTACAGAGTAGTCGGTGAAAACACTTTCCTGGTCGGTGAAAAAGCCAAGATCAGTGAAGAATCGGGTGAACGCACCTACGTCATCCAGCTTAACAACATCGATGCCGCCAAGATTTCCAAAGCTCTGCAAAACGCACCCGGCAAAACTGTTCCGATCGAAGGCCAGAACTCACTTCTGGTGGTCGGCAATCCAGACAGTTATGAGCAGATTTTAGCTATGGTCAGAGGCTTGGACATACCTCAAAAACAGATCGAGATCAGAGTCCGTCTGATCGAAGTGCAGCTCACTGCTGCCAAGAAATATGGCATCGACTGGTCCAAACTCAACCGGTTGACCACGATCCTGGCTGAGGATCCTGTCAATGCTGCAGGGGCCGGACTTCCTTACCAGTACACTGATGAAACCGGTTACCTGCCGCACGGCGATCCCGTTGATTTTGAGAAATTGCCTGAACAGCAGTATTTCCAGAGGATCGACGGATTCAACGACATCGGCCACTTCAGCCGTCAACTGACTGCTTTTGACATTACGATCGACTGGCTGCTGGAAAACAATGCCGCCAAGATGCTGACCGATACCCGTGTTACTGCCATGAATGGCGAACAAGCCGTCATCCATATAGGTGAAGATGTGCCCTACGTTGCCAAGAACCTGGAAAATGACTTTCAGGTCAATACCGTGCAGGTCGGTATCATGCTGGACGTTGTTCCAACTATAAATAAGGACGGGCAGATCACTGCCAAGATAAGTCCGGAGGTTAGTTCTATCATTGATTTTGTGTCCGGTTATTTGCCGCGCACCAAAGTTCGTAGGATTTCTTCCACAGTTACGGTCCCTGATGGAAAGAAGATTATTGTAGGCGGATTGTTGAATTCAACGATCACTCAAAAGACCAACAAGCTTCCACTTTTGGGAGATATTCCGATCATCGGTAAAGTGTTCCAGCATCGGCAAGAAGATTTGGAAAACACTGATCTGATCATGGAAATCACCCCCAGGCTGATAGCAGCTACTGAACCTACCCAAGAACCGATCGTAGATGAACGTCTTACCAAGCGCCTGATCAAATATGAAGGCGAGGAAGACGAAGGGCAAAATTAAGGAGGGGATAATATGAAACGTATGCGAAACTTATTGCCCATTATCATGATTTTAGTCATGGTTCTGGTGGCGTTTGTCACTTCCTGTGACAGGCGCAATCCGCCACCTGTAGCTCCTGAAATTCCACCACCGATCCCACAGAGCCAGGAACGCTACATCACCAGAATCTCAGCATCACCAGATACTATATATGCTGATAACGGGATCACTTTTTCCACCATCAGCGTCACCGTGAAAAACGGTGAGCAGTTTGCCGTTCCAGGTCAGGTAGTAACTTTCAAGACTTCCATCGGAAGAATCCTGACCACTGTTACCACTGACAGCACCGGTGTGGCAACATCCACATTCTGGGATGACGGCCCTCCTGGCGGCATTGCAGAGATCTGGGCTTATGTCAGAAACTATCATCCTGAAATAGCCGATTCAGTGATTTCCGAAGCGAAGGAAAGAATCTATGTCACAGTGGCCGGAGTTCCGCCCATATCTTCATTGACGCTGGAACTTCCTTCCACTCTGAATCCGCAGCCCATGATCGTGATGCAGTCCATCACAGTCCGCGCCAGAGCCAGAAATGTACTCGGCAATGACGTTCCGGACAACACCTTGATAACTTTCAGCTCCACCAAGGGATTCTTTACTGATGTTGAGGGCAATACCATCGGAGATTCGATCGTTGTTCCGACGGTCAACGGTCGCGCCACAGCCACTTTCAACGCCGGACCGATAGCAGGCGTAGGTGTCCTGACTGCCAGGATCTCCGACCAGACCAGCAGCCGCAACATCCTGGTCAGTCCGGGCAGGCCTGCCAACCTGTCCCTGAGGTCATTTGTGGAAGTTGACGGCGAAATGGTGGAAGCGGACACCAGTTCCGTGAACAGCCCGAACTACATCTGGATGCAGGCCGAGATCAAAGACCTCTACAGCAATGTGGTTCCGTCCAAACCCATCAGGTTCACCACCAATCTGGGAACTTTCGTCAATACCGTGCAGGAGATCACGACCAATTCCGACCTGGAAGGAATTGCCAGAGTCCGTTTCACGCCCGGTCTGCAAGCCGGTGCCGCTACCATTACAGCTTATGCCAATGGTGACACTCTGAGTGATCAGCTGATCTTCAACATCAAATCCACCATGCTGCATTCCATCCAGTTCACCCAGGCCGGCCAAATCGACCTGAACGTGGCCAATACCGGCGGAACAGAATCAGCCATTCTGAGAGTCAAACTCTATGACATCAACGGTAACCTGATCGACACTCCCAAGAATGTCTATTTCAAGATCATGAATCCTCAGCCGCCGGCCGGAGCAAATCTGAATAACCAACCGGTGACGGATTCTGTCCTGGTAATTTCCAATGGAGGTGAAGCGCAGGTCTCGGTCAATAGCGGAACGCAACCAGGCATTCTGAACATCCGCGCTTCCTGTTATGCAGACGGCAGATATGTCAAAGCCACAAAACCAAACATAGTCATCCACGCCGGTCCTCCGCACAGAGTCGTGCCTTTCGCCAGCGGTTTAAACACCGGTGAGGACATGGGCGGCGGTCTGTGGAGAATAATAGCCGGCGCTAATGTTTATGACTCATACAATAATCCTGTTGACTATGGCACCAGCGTCTGGTTCTACATTCCCAACAACATCTTTAACTGCCAGATAGTTGCCAATACCTATGTCGGCAATGAAAGTGCGGCGGGTGATTCAACTGCCGGCGTTGCTTATACCACTCTGATTTATTCAGGTGTTTATACCTTCGAGCGGCTCCAGATCACTGCCGAAACAGGCGGTCTTAACGGAATTCCCGTTACCGGCACTGCCTATATCGTGCTGCCTTTGAATCAGCCCCAGTTGGAACTGGAGATCATTCCCGGAAATATTGTCTTCCATGGCAATACCAATCCTGTTCCCGCTTCCGCCACTGCCTGGCTCAATCTGTCACTGTTTGACCAGCAGGGCTGTCCGATTCATAATGCCCGCATTTCCATGACGTCCAACCGAGGTGTGTTCGAATACACGGTCGGCACCAATGAAGACCCATTGAACTGTAACTTCCTGTATGTGTCCACGCCGCATATTGTGGTGACGGACTGGTATGATCCGTTTGCCGTTTATGACCCCAATGTCTATGGTTCCTATGATGACATCAACGACGGTCAGGACGGCTTGGCGCAGGGATTGATCAGGTTCTTTGCCTTTGAAGTTCCCCTGGGTGACGCCATGACCATGACGCCCGGTATCACATCAGTCACCGTAACGGCTCGTCTGCTGGGAACAGCGGCCTCAGCCACATCAACCACCACGCTGATCCGCTACCCGGTCTAATACCAGGATCGGCTGGTAAACTGTTTAGAACATACTATATGGTTACAGAACCCCATTTGCGGGTTCTGTAACCTGATTTTAAAACGATAATTGGAAAGTCACCTCTCTGAGGGTGTTGATCTGAAATCTGTTAGATTGTTTTTTGAACGCACCGCACTTGGTGCTAATGTAAGAGGATACAATGAGTTTTAACCCGCAATTTGCTCGTCTCGGCGAAGTCCTGATCCACGAAGGTTACATCACTGAGGATCAGCTCAAAGAGGCGCTGCTCAAACAGAATAACTTCGGTCTCAAGATCGGCGAGACCCTGATCAAGCTGGGACACCTGTCTGAAAAGAACCTGCTCACTGCCCTGCATTTGCAGCTCGGTTACGACATAGTTCAGCATCAGGAGATGATGGATCTGGATGTCAAGACCGTGTCCATGATCCCTGAGCCCTTTGCCGTTGAGAACCGCGTCATAGCACTACGGGAAGAGGGTGATGGCGTTGTCGTTGCCATGGTCGATCCCGAAAACCTGACCGTTATTGACAGCTTGAAAAAGATTCTCGGCAAGAACCTGAAACCAAAGCTGATCGGCGATTCACTGATCCATGACGCTATGGAAAAATACTACAAAAGCATCAGAACCACCACCCAGGTGGAGGATGCGGTCGGCGGCTTTGACTTTGTAGCCATTGACGAAGATGAAAATGAGATCAGCATTTCGGCTGCTTCTGCTGATGCGGATGCTCCCATCGTCAAGCTGATCAATCTGATCATCAATGAAGCCATCAAGGCGAATTCCACTGACATTCACATCGAGCCCCTGACCAAGCACACCAGGATCCGTTTCCGTGTGGACGGCGCTCTGCGCGAGGTGATGAATCCGCCCATCGGTATGCACATGGGTCTGGTATCCATTGTCAAGGTTATGTCCAAATTGAACATCGCCGAAAGGCGTTTGCCACAGGATGGCCACATCGCTCTCAAGACTCAATACAAGAGCGTTGACGTCCGTGTTTCCATCACACCCACGGTGCTGGGCGAAAAAGTCGTGATGCGTCTTCTGGACAAGGGCGAATTCGGTTTCAAGCTGAACACGCTTGGTTTTGAAGCTGATGACATGGCGATTTTCAGCAAGATCATCCGCCGTCCCTATGGCATCATCATCGTTTCCGGCCCCACCGGAAGCGGTAAATCCACCACCCTGCACGCCGCCCTGAAAACCATCCAGGATATCGAAACCAATATCATCACGGTGGAAGACCCCGTCGAATACCACCTAGAAGGCATCACCCAGATCGAAACCAAGGAGCAGATCGGCCTCACCTTTGCCTCTGCCTTGCGCTCCGTTCTGCGTCAGGACCCGGATATCGTGCTGATCGGTGAGATCCGTGACGAGGAAACGGCTGACATCGCCATCAAGTTCTCCCTCACGGGACATCTTGTCTTTACCACTTTGCACGCCAATGACGCGCCTTCCACGGTTACCCGACTGATCGATATCGGGATCAAGGAATATCTGGTCGGCTCATCCCTTTCCCTGGTGATGGCACAGCGTCTGGTGCGCATCATCTGTCCCTATTGCAAAACTGATTACAAACCAACTGAACAGGAACTGACCGATTGCGGCATTCCTGCTGACCAGGTTGACAAGATAGATTTCAAGATCGGTCTTGGCTGCGTCCATTGCGATAACACTGGCTTTTCCGGCAGAACCGGAATTTTCGAACTGCTCACCGTCAATCCTGAGATCCGGCGCATCATTTATGAAGGCGGAAACCAGGATCTGATCAGGGAAGCCGCTCTGCGCGCCGGAATGAGAACCCTGCACGACGCCGCCTATCACAAAATGGTTCAGGGCATCACTTCCATCCGTGAAGTCATCAAGATGACCATTGTGGAATAATAAGTAATAAAGATAGAAGGTAATTGATATGCCAAATTTTGCCTATATAGTCAAAGATGCCAAGGGTGCCCGGGTTGAAGGTATTCTGAAAGCTGAAACGCTGGATCTGGCGATTGACAAACTGAGCAAGGAAGGAAGCACCATCATTTCCGTCAAAGCAGCCGCTGAAGGCGCTTTCAAAGGAAAACTCTCCCTCTTTGACAAGGTGATGCTGACCATCTACAAGATCAGGACAGGCGTTTCGCTGAAAGTCCTGGTTTTCTTCACACGTCAGCTCTCCACCATGTTCTCCGCCGGTCTCACCATTGAAAAAGCCATCTCCAACCTGGAAAAGGAAGAGAAAAACCGCAAGTTCCAAAGGGTTCTGCGCCGTCTTTCCGACGACATTAAAAAGGGCTATTCCCTGTCAGAAGCGATGGAACAGCATCCCGGCGTGTTCAATCCCCTCTATGTGGCGCTGGTCAAGGCCGGTGAAGTTTCCGGTACTTTGCATACGGTTTTGGATGAACTTTCCGATTATCTGGAAAAGATCGAGGACACCCGCCGCAAGGTTATGTCTGCCATGGCATATCCCATCTTCATTCTGGTCTTTTTGGCAATTGTGGTCTGGGGCATCTTCTATTGGATCATTCCCCAGTTCACGGAAGTTTATACCAATTTCGATGCCGACCTGCCGGGACCGACCCTGGCGGCAATTGCCATCAGTAAATTCATCACCAGCAACCTATTCTTCTTCGTCGTGCTGGTGATTATGTTCTTCTTTTCCCTGTTCCTGGTCTATCTGACCGACCGCGGACGCTACATCATGGACCAGATCAAACTCAAGATCCCCGTGATCGGACAGGTGATCAACAACTCCATCATGAGCAAGTTTGCACGCACCTTCTCAATTCTGATGGCGGCCGGTGTCCCCATCATGGACACCATGGAACTGACGGAAAACGTGGTGCAGAATGCTGTGGTCGAATCTGCCATCCGCAAGGCGCGGGTGATGGTCAAAGAAGGTTACAGCGTGGCGGGGGCTTTCCGCCGCACCGGTGTTTTCCCTTCCACTCTGCTGCAGATGACTGCCACGGGTGAGGAAACCGGTGACATGGATAAACTGCTGGGCAAGGCTGCCGAGTTTTATGAGAAACTGGTGGATTCCGTGATTGATCGTTTGACTTCTCTGATCGAACCCCTGCTCATCATCATCATGGCTGCCATTGTCGGCACCATCATCGTCGTCATCTACCTGCCCATCTTCGATTTGGGCCAGGCCATGAGCCAAGGCTTGAAATAAGCAATAAATCCATATGATCAAACCGGAGCTTCGGCTCCGGTTTTTTGTTAACTGAAACTGTATGCAACCATAGGGGAGGCCTCATCATCAGAAAGATCGCTTTGCTGCTGCTTGTCCTGGCGGCTGCCAGCCTGACTGCCCAGGAGTCTGATTTCACCAGGCAGTATCTGCTGTCCTATCCTCAGACCACGCTCCAGGCAGTCCGGCAGCCCTTGCAGTGGGAGCACCAGGACTGGCTCAAAGCGGGATGCCTCATTTTCGTCGGCAGCAGTCTCTATCTGTTTGACGAAGAGCTCTCTGAACTGGCGCAGAGAAACAGGACGGCTTTCACCAATGATGCGGCAGGCGTATTCAACCATTTTGGCGAAGGCAAATATACCCTTCCCGCGCTCGGGCTGACCTGGCTGGGCGGTTATGCCTTTGACTCTCCCCAGACCCAGGATACGGCGCTGCTGTCCCTGAAAAGCTTCCTGCTCGCTAATGGAGTCACCCTCAGCTTGAAGCTCCTGACCCAAAGGGCCAGGCCGTCAGCCGGCCGGGGCAAAGAGTTCTTCACCGGCAGCGGCTTCACTGAAAAGGATAAGTCCTTCCCTTCCGGACACGCCACCGTCGTCTGGAGCATCGCTCCCATCCTGGCAGAGCAGTATAAGGACATCCGCTGGGTGCCCCCGACCGTTTATTCCATAGCAGCTTTGACCACTCTGGCCAGGATCCACAATCAGCGTCATTGGCCCTCCGATGTCTTCGCCGGAGCAGCCGTCGGCTATCTGACTTCCCAGCTCGTGCTCAAAACCACTCCCCGCCTTACAGTTTTACCCTCTGCAGAGCTATCTGGCATTGAATTAGGCTTCAAATTCTAAGCTGCGAACTGCGCAGGGACGACGGGAAGCGGGACATCGTTCTGCATAAGGACGACAACCTTGCAGTCTATCTATATCCACGCTCTGGTCACTGCATCTATCTTCTGCATCTGGTCAATGGTGAATTGCAGTGTTTTGGCGATCAGTTCCACGTTATTGATCTCATCCAGGGTAAGGGTGCGTCCTTTTCTGTCTTTCAGGTATTTCTGCATGACCTGATAACCGCCGATGTAGAAGCTGTAAACTTCCGCAGGGACATTGTCAAAGTACTGGTCGGCATTGATATAGAGCCGGCTTTGAGCTTCGGTATAGAGCACTTTGTCCACGCCATTTGTGCCTTTCACGGCAAAATCTCCCAGGCCCTGATAGACTTTATTCAGTTCCGGTTTTTTCTGCAGATGCGCCTGGATCAGCTCCCAACCCAGTTCTGAAAGCTGGATAAAGAGCTTGTAGTCATCGGTAAAGGGGATGCGCGGAAAATCTGTCTTGAGGAAATCCGCATACTTGCTGCGGTAGGTCGGGGAGTGCAAAACCGCATAAAGATAGGACATTATCGTTTCCGGTGTGATCGTAAAAACAGACGCCTCGTCTGTTTTAGTACAGGCGGGGTCGCCTGTACCTACGGTTAGGCGGGCTGGCACAAGACCAGCCCCTACGGCTTGCTGTCTGTATTTGTCCGTTAATGATTTGATTACCTCGGGCTTGATATTCGGCTTCTGCTCCAATTGCTTCGTGCCCAGAAAATCTACTTCCTCGTATAAGTAGAGTGGGAATAGATATCCATATCCCTTATTACTTAACGAAATTCTGCACTCTACAATACTATCAGAAACCGTGATATGGTTAAAGATACCTTCTGCTACTTGTCTTGTAGTTATTATGCCAATATTGTCATGTAACATATGATGCATTACATCATATCTTGGTCTGCTAATAAATCCATTTGTTTTGCCAGTATAGAATGTATATTTAT
>CAZWJK010000036.1:0-6059 GCA_964634035.1 uncultured Candidatus Cloacimonadota bacterium
ATCCTCAAAATCACCCCCGGCGTCCAGAACGTACCTTATGAAGCCGGAAGCACTTCCTTCACCATCAATGGCAACGATGATTGGACCATCACTGAAGATGTGCCCTGGCTGACCGTCACACCCATGAGCGGAAGCGGCGATGCCATGTTCACCGTTAATTATGATGCCAATCCTACTGAAGCCACCCGCACCGGTCAGATCGTCATCACCAGCAATGGCGTGACTCAGACAGTCACTGTCGTCCAGGCCGGAATGCAGATCGTCATGGATCTCAAGAACGTCAACTTCGATTTCGACAAATACAACCTGACTGCAACTGCCAGAGCCATTCTGGATCAGAACATCGTGGTCATGAAGAACTATCCCGCCGTCAAGATCGACCTGCAGGGACACACTGACTGGATCGGCACCGATGAATATAACCAGAAACTGTCACAGAGAAGAGCCGATGCCGTTAAGTCATATCTGGTCAAAAACGGTATCGAGGCTGCCCGCCTGACCACATCAGCCTGGGGCGAAAGCAGACCCATCGCTGACAACGAGACGGAAGAAGGCAGATTCCAGAACAGAAGAGTGGAATTCATCAAATCAAACTAAGAAACTAACATAACCAGAAAATATAAAGGGCTCATCCTGAGCCCTTTTTTATTTTTCAGGAATCAATCCCAGATTAAGAACCAAGCAATTTTCCTTGACATCATCCTGCCTTGCATCTTAAGTGAGAATATATGAAAAATTTCGTATCATCGCACAGGGAGGATAAATGAAGCACGGGTTTAAAACATTCCTAATGACCATTATCATCATGTCTCTGACAATCAGTAGTTTTGCCCTGGTCAGCACACTCACGCTCAAAGGCGGAGTGTCCAGGGATGAAACAGATATTGAAGACGAAAAACAGATAAACGGAATGCTGGGCCTGTCCTATGAGATCTGGATGGCAAAGTGGATCAGTCTGGGCATCAATCCCTATGTCACCAAACTTCAAGCAGGGGCCAAGCAGGATACCCTGAATTTCCAAAGCGATCTGATCGGCGGTGACCTGCTGCTCAAGATCAGGCCACACTGGAAACCGATTGCGCCTTTTATTTACGGCGGCGCGGGAGTGGTCAATTTCTATTCCAAGAACCTGGACGGCGACCCTTATCCTGGTGACCCTGACAGCACATACCCTTATACAATTTTGGCTGCGCCGTTGGCGGGAGCGGGATTTTCCATCCTGACCGGAGCGGGGATCGATTTTGACCTTGGACTGCAATACAATATCCTCAACACCGATTACCTGGAAAACTGGAAAGAAGGCGATACCAATGACGCAGTCTGGATGGCTTACCTGGGCGTTTCGCACACCTTCGGTCAATGGAAGAAAGCGCCTGCCGTCGTTCAGGTAGCTGAAGAGATCAAGTTCAAGCCGGAACTTACCGTCGGACGCGAGTTGATCAATGTTGGCTCTGAACAGGGAGTTGAGGGATGCAATATCACATCCAACACTGATTGGACGATTGTGACCGATGCAGATTGGCTGCGAGTCTTTCCTGCCAGCGGCAGCGGCAATCAGTCTTTCGACATCAGTTATGACGCCAACAACGACTACTTTGACAGGACCGGAACATTAACCATCAGCGGCAGCGGTTTTACCCAAACCATCAAGGTTGTGCAGAAAGCCGGTATGGAAGCTCCCAAGCTGGTGGTGGAAGAACGCACCCGCTATGTTGGAAACGAAGCAGGCAGCCTGGAATACAAAGTAACCTCAAATATAGTCTGGAAAGTGACGGAAGACGTGGAATGGCTCACTGTGACTCCTTTGAGCGGCAGCGGAGATGGTGTTCTGAACGTTAAATATAATGCTAATCCGACCCGTAAATCACGTTCGGGACAGATCGTGGTGGAAAGCCAGGATTTGAATCAGACCCTGACAATCATTCAGGAAAGAGTCAAACCGGGCACCATAGTCAAAGACAAACCCTTGATCCTGGAAGGAGTGCACTTCAAATCAGGCAGTGCCACAATTGAAAAAGAATCATTTGAAACCCTGGATGAAATGGTTGCCACCATGAAATACTATCCCGAATTGATCGTGGAAATACAAGGCTACACAGATAACACCGGTTCACTCGCCATCAACCAGAAACTCTCCCAGGCCAGAGCTGATGCCGTGAGGGAATATCTGATCAGCAAAGGCATCGCAGGCAGCAGAATGACGGCCAAAGGTTTTGGCCCCGAAAATCCCGTCGCTCCCAATAACACACCTGAAGGCAGAGCCCAAAACAGACGCATCGAATTCGTAAGAATGAACTGATAAAGCTATCAATTATCTTGAAGGGGGAACTCAAATCCGGGTTCCCTCTTTTTTTATGCTTTGCAGTAAAATGATCAACATGCATTCATCCCTGATTAGAAAAGGCATCCGATACCTCGAATGAAAAAAAGGTTGACTGCAAATTGAACTGTCAAATTTGATGTTTAGAAGTAGAAATTTAGGGATATGAAGAGATTGATCATTGCGATAGACGGCCCTGCGGCATCAGGTAAAAGCACAACTGCCAAGCTTTTGGCAAACCGGTTGGGCTATGTTTATCTGGACAGCGGAGCCATGTATCGCGCCTGCGCCCTGGCTGCTTTGCAGGCAGGTGTTGCGCATGAGGATACGGATAATCTGGATAAACTGCTTGAAAGCATTGATATCAGAATTCAGTACAGCCCTCAGGGCAACAAAGTTCTTTTAAATGACATAGATGTGACCAAACGGATCAGGGAAGAGGACATCTCCCGTTTGTCATCGGATATTTCCACCCTTGGCCCCGTTCGCGAAAAGATGGTTGCCCTGCAGCGCAAAATGGGCGAGGAAGGCGGAGTCATCATGGATGGCAGGGATATCGGAACTGTCGTCTTTCCCCATGCAGATCTCAAGTTCTTCATGATCGCCACGGCTGAGGAACGGGCCCGCCGGCGTTGTGAGGAACTCAGGCAGAAAGGCATTGAAGCTGATTATGAAGTGGTCCTTGCTGAACTAAAACAGCGTGATCTGCAGGACAGCACCAGAGCTTTGGCACCGCTCAAACCAGCTGAAGATTCAATCCAGATCGACACCACTGATCTCAGCATAGAACAACAGGTGGATCTGCTTCATCAGTATGTTCTGGGCAAACTGGGAACGGCAGGAGTCTGAGATGGAAATACTGCTGGCTCAGCATTCCGGTTTTTGTTTCGGCGTGAAGCGAGCCATTCAGATGGCGCTTGATGCAGCGGAACAAGAGCATCCCATCTACACTTTGGGGCCGCTCATCCACTCTCCGCAGATGGTGGCGGACTTGGCTCAGCGCGGTATCCGGCTGGTGGAGAAACCTGACGAGATCCATGACAGCATTGTGATCATCCGCTCCCACGGGATCACTCTCAGCGACCGTGAAACCCTGATTCAAAGCGGAAACACCCTGATCGATGCCACCTGCCCCTTTGTCAGCAAAGCGCAGGAATATATCAGGCTGCTTTGTGCGGAAGGCTATCCGGTGATCATTCTGGGAGATGAAAATCACCCCGAAGTAGTCGCCATGATGTCCTACTGCAAAGGCGAAACTCATGTCGTCAGCACTCCTGATGAACTGCCAGACAAGCTGTGGCAAAAGCTGGGTGTGATCTCTCAAACCACGAAGAATTTGGAAAACCTGCAGAAACTGGTCAGCAGACTGGTTCCCGCGGTCAAAGAGCTCAGGCTGTTCAATACCATCTGCACCGCGACTTCCATTCGTCAGGAAGCCACGGTAGCTTTGGCAAAGAGCTCAGACCTGATGATCGTGATCGGCGGTCGTAACAGTTCCAATACAAAGATGCTGGCAAGCTTATGTTCCGGCATCACAGAAACTTTACACGTAGAAACAGCAGATAAAATTGGTGCGGAACACATCAGTTCCCGACAGAAAATCGGTCTAACGGCAGGAGCTTCCACTCCTGACCATTTAATTGTCGAAGTTTATAACAAAATAAACCGGCTCACGGGAAATCGGACAACCGTGAATAATGTCGAAAATATACCTGTCCACAAGGAGGAATCATGTTAACACATGACCAAACAAAAGAACAAGACGAAGTCAAAAGCGAAGTGACGGAAGCTCCTGCTCCCGTTAATGAGGAACAAGCGTCCACAGAGTCCGCGCCAATTGCGGAAACAACGGAAATTGCAGAACAACCTGCTGATGTAACCCCCGTTCAGGAAACACCGGTACCCGCTCCTGTCAAGGAAGACAAGCCCAAAGCCGCTGCCCCTGCCGCTGAAAAAAGCGAGATGATGCAACTGCTGGAAGAATCTGAGTCCAATCTGAAAAAAGGCCAGATTGTCCAGGGCAAGGTCGTCAATGTCAACGACAAGGAAGTGCTGGTCAATATCGGCTACAAATCAGACGGAAGCATCTCCCTGTCTGAATTTGCCTATTCCGGGATCCCTGCCAAAAACGAATCCATCAACGTTTACATCAGCGAATTGGAAGATGGGGAGGGAAAATTACGCCTATCGAAAAAGCGCGCAGATTTTATCCTTAATATTCAGATCCTGAAGGAAGCCTTTGAGCAGAACAAGACCGTTTCAGGATTTATCCGCCGCAGAGTCAAGGGCGGCATGATCGTCGAAACCCTGGGCATCGAAGCTTTTCTGCCTGGTTCCCAGATGGCCCTTAAACCGATCCCGAATCTGGATCAGTTCATCGGCAAGGAACTGACCTTCAAGGTCGTCAGTCTGGATGAAGACAGACGCAATATCATCCTGTCCCGCAAGAAAGTTTTGGAAGAGGAAATGACTTCCAAGCGCAGCGAACTGCTTTCCCACCTCGAGATCGGCTCCGAGGTCGAAGGTGAGGTCAAGAACATCACCCAATACGGCGCCTTTATCGACTTGGGCGGAATTGACGGCCTGCTGCACCTTTCTGACATGTCCTGGGGCAAAATCAATCATCCTTCTGAAATGCTTAACATCGGCGACAAGCTGAAAGTAAAGGTCATTCATTATGATGCCGAAACCGGAAAGATATCACTCGGCCTCAAGCAACTGGTCCCTCATCCCTGGGAACACATCGAGATCAAGTATCCGGAAGGAACAAGAGTAACAGGAAAAGTCGTCAGTGTCAAGTCCTACGGCGCATTTGTCGAGATCGAGCCCGGTGTTGAAGGCCTGGTCCATATCTCCGAAATGTCCTGGACCAAAAAGATCTCCGACGCCCGCCGCGTCCTCAAAGTCAACGACACCATCAACGCCATCGTCCTGGAACTGGACAAGGAAAGCAAACGCATCTCCCTCGGAATGAAACAGATGGAAGCCAATCCCTGGCTCACCATTGAAGACCGCTATCCCATCGGCGCTGTCCTTACCCGCAAGATAAAAAGCCTGACCACATTCGGCGCTTTCGTCGAGATCGAGGAAGGCATCGACGGACTGATCCACATCTCTAACATCAGCTGGACCAAGCGCATCTATCATCCCAAGGAATTCTTCAAGAAAAACCAGGAAGTGGAAGCCATTGTCCTTTCCATCGACCGCGCCCTGCACCGCGTCGCTTTGGGCATCAAACAGCTCAGGAGCGATCCCTGGGAAACCCTGCCCACCCAGCTTCCCATCAATACTGAGATCAGGGGCAAGGTCAGCAAGCTCATCCCCAAAGGCGTTCTGGTCGATATCATAGTGAATGACTATGTGGTGGAAGGCTTTGTGCCTATCTCCCATCTCGCCATTCCCAAACTTGAACACTCCGAAGATGCTTTCCATCTGGGCGAAGAGCTGCCTCTCAAGGTCATTGAACTGGATACCGACAACCGCCGCCTGATCATGTCCGTGAAAGCTTTCTTCTTCTCCCGCGATCCCAAGCTGCAGGAAGAATACATCACCCTGCATGAGCAGTATATCCGCGAGCGCATTGCCCGTCAGCAAAGGAAAAAAGCTGAAAAGGAAGCCAAACAGCGTGAGAAAAAGCAGGATGAAACCACTCCTGTAGCTGTTGAGACCGAAGTTGCCGAAGAAAAAGCACAGCCAACCGAAGCAGTTCCCGAAATGGAAACTGAGGTCGCAGCTC
Organism: uncultured Candidatus Cloacimonadota bacterium; assembly: GCA_964634035.1. Classification (GTDB taxonomy): domain Bacteria; phylum Cloacimonadota; class Cloacimonadia; order Cloacimonadales; family Cloacimonadaceae; genus UBA5614. The sequence continues at coordinate 6,057 of CAZWJK010000036.1, forward strand.
CGG
>CAZWJK010000036.1:6159-8633 GCA_964634035.1 uncultured Candidatus Cloacimonadota bacterium
GAAGTTACTAAAGAGAAGAAAGTTAAAAAGGCTCCCGTCAAGAAAGCCGCTCCCAAAAAGGCGAAGGCCGAAGAGACCGAGCCCGTGAAAGAGAAAAAGACCACCAAGGCGAAAGCGGCTGTCAAAGAGAAAAAGCCTGCCGCCGCCAAAACCGCTAAAGAGAAGAAGCCTGCGACAGCCAAGAAAACTGTCAAAGCCAAGAAAGCTGAAACTGAATAACAAATGTCCATAAACAACAATATGTCCGAAACGGCGGCTCGCAAGAGCCGTCGTTTTTTCCTTAGTCCGGATTTCCTGATCCCTCTTCTGCTGCTGATAGTTAGCATTGTCATTTTTCGCAGTACAGATCTGGATCTGCAGATTCAGGATTTTTTCTACACTAATTACAATTCCGGAAACGTCGGCGTGTGCATGGTGCCCCCGGAGGAACGGAACACTTCCCAAACAGCTTTCGACAACACTTCCCAAATCCCTCCCATCGATATCATCCCTGCCTATGGCTGGTACCTGAAAGATCAGCCCGTCTTCAAGTTTGTCTATCACTATGGCAACATCCCCGCCCTGCTGCTTGCCATTGCCGGGCTGGTTTTATTGGAGGTCAGTTTCTTTGCCGGCAAATGGGTAAAATGGCGTAAAATCGGGCTTTTTCTCCTGCTTGCCATGCTGCTCGGTCCCGGTTTGATCATCAATGCCATTCTCAAGGACAACTGGGGCAGGCCGCGCCCCCGCAATGTGAATGATTATGGCGGCAAATACGCTTATGAACAGGTCCTTTCCGTCGATCCCTCCAGTCCCGGCCTTTCCTTTCCCTGCGGACATTGCTCCATGGGATTTTTTCTTATGATCCCCTTCTTTGTGCTCAGGAAAAGGAAACCTCTGCTTGCCGCAGTATCTTTGACGGCGGGCATTTTATATGGTCTGCTGATCGGCGTGGCGCGCATGGCGCAGGGAGGGCACTGGTGCAGTGATGTGATCATTGCAGGCATCCTGGTTTACCTGACCGGAGCAATTCTTTTTTATGCTCTGAAGCTGGATCGGGATATCTGGTTCCATCCCGGTCCCCAAAAAATGAGTTCCCGCCAGCGCACCATGATCAGTCTGATCGTAGGCGTGACGCTGGTTCTGCTCATTATTGGTGTCGTTCTGGCGACGCCCTATTCCCAGAAAGAGACCTTCAAATCTTTTGACATCCCCCGCAGTTCAAACCGTCCCAGCCAGGTCAGGATCGAACTTGAGGAGGCGGAACTTTTAGTCTATTCCGCCGACCGCATCTTTTTCAGGCAGCAGACCCAGGGCTTCGGCTTTCCCAGCAGCAAACTCACTCCCGTCTTTGAGCAAAGCAGTTCCGGCGACACCCTCCAGGTCCGGTTCTCTCAAAAGAAGAAGGGCTTCTTCACCGAACTGGATAATAAGATATCAGTGGAATATCCCTTTACTGAAAGCGGAGAATTCAATCTGCATCTGCGCAAAGGTAATGTCAGCCTCAGCCTGCCTGAGGAGATCGGAGCCGTGGAGCTCAATCTCACCCTCGACCAGGGCGTTCTGGATATAAACTTACCCCGCAAAGTCAAACCGCGCATCACTCTCAAGGGCGATTTTAAGCTAGATGACAAGACCGGATTCCACGATGCCGACAGCATCTTTATCAAAGAGGATTTCAAAGTCAACATTATCATGCGCCGGGGCGAACTCATCCTACGCTGACCGATTTTTCTTTACAGCTAAACTGCTGCCAATTATCTTGATTAAAATTGACATAATGACAAAGGAACGCTGGCTACAAAGTTTATCCTGAGCTTGTCGAAGGGGCAGGTCCATCGGATTCATCCGGTTTTTGTAAAACAGTAATTTCACTACATAAGGAGTTAACATGAAAAAAGGATTAGCCATCTTATTGGTGATCATTGTCCTGATCATTCTCATCGCCGGCTGGGTGGTCGGCAAGTATAACATGATGCAGCGCGCCCAGGTCGATGTCCAGAACCAGTTTGCCCAGGTTCAGGCCGCTTATCAGAGACGCTTTGACCTCATCCCCAACCTGGTGGAAACCGTCAAAGGCGCTGCCAATTTTGAACGCGGGACACTGGAAGCCGTGATCGAAGCCCGTTCCAAAATGGGCGGATCCATCCAGTTGCCCAAGGAAGCCATCACCGATCCCAACGCCTTTGCCAATCTGCAGCAGGCCGCCGACGGGCTCAGTTCAGCTCTGTCGCGCCTGATGGTTGTGGTGGAGCGCTATCCTGAACTTAAAGCCAATCAGAATTACCTCAACCTGCAGGAACAGCTCGAAGGCACGGAAAACCGCATCAACCAGGAACGCCGCGTCTATAATGATGTGGCAGCCAAGTTCAACAAGCTCATCGTGGTCTTCCCCAATGTGATCCTCGCCCGCCTTTTCAACATCAGGGAAGCGGAGCTCTTCAAAGCAGCCGAGGCCGCCGAACAGGCCCCCGCCGTTAATTTTAACTGATTTC
>CAZWJK010000036.1:8733-12470 GCA_964634035.1 uncultured Candidatus Cloacimonadota bacterium
TGATAAGAAAAACATACAAGATCAGAGGGTATTATGAGGATGTAAATTTGCTGCTTTACAAATCCTGATAAGTGTGATTTGAGGTTTTAATTGCTCAAAACATAGAAAATGAGGTTTGGTATGAACTGTCATAAAGTCTTTCTGCTGCTTGCCTGTCTGCTCCTTGGCAGCCTGGGTGCAGTCACCATATACGAGATCCAATACACCACCAATCCGGGTAACGGGACCTATCCTTCCGCTTACGCGGGCCAGTATGTCACAACGGACGGCATAGTCACCGCCAATGGTTACTCCGGCAGTTACGGCTATTACATCTCGATGCCGGAAGGCGGCGCCTGGAAAGGCATTTTGGTCTATGACAATGATCACAGCCCGGCTCCTGGAACCTGGATCTCGATCACGGGACAGGTCTGGGAATACTATGGTCTGACGGAGATCCGCAGCGTCACTTCCTATCAGGTTCTGAGCGCGGGAAATCCGATCCCTCCGGCGGAGATCATTACCACCGCCCAGGCCTCCACAGAACCTTACGAAGGCGTCCTGGTCCGGATCCAGAACGCCGTGGTGACGGAAGAACTGAATCAATACAGTGAATGGGCTGTTTCAGACGGGAGCGGCAACTGTGTGATCGGAGACATTTTCTTTGACCAGGCGCAGCTTGGCAGCCTGATCTCATTGGGAGTCCTGTTTGACAGCATCACAGGCGTCGGGCATTACGGTTACAGCATACACAGCGTCAATCCGCGCTCACCGGCGGACGTGGTCATCAATACCCAGGCGGTGGTCATCACCCTGCCCAATCTGCAGGTGGATTTCAGCCCTCTGGTCGTTGTTCCGGTCAGTGTTTCCAACCTGACGCTGAGCCAGGGATTTCAGAACTATCAGTTCCAGCTCAGCTATGATCCCGGAATTCTGAACTTTACCGGTTACAGCACGGCGGGAACTCTTTCCTCCGGCGGAACCGTGATGGCAACGCCCTCCATCGGAAGCGTGAGTGTGAATTTCGTCACCAACGGATTCCTGTTGGGGCAGGGAACTCTGCTGAATTTGAATTTCGAGGCGGTCGGAGAAGGCGTGACCCCTTTGACAGCGACAAGTTTTTCCTTTAACGGCATCCCCGTGATGATCATCAACCAGGGCCTGGTCACGGTGGGAGTTTCCGGCGGAGAAGTCATAGACACGCTTTCCGTGATCCAAAGGCCTCTGCTCAACATCCCCGCCATCGTGATCCCGGGAGAAACTTTCAGCATAGAATGCGTGGCGCCGCAGACCACGACCGGCTGGACAGCCCAACTGGAAAAAGGAAATCTGACCTCTGTCCTGAACATTACCAATACCCAGTATGCCGCTTCACCACCGCGTTGGATCCTGTCTGCTCTTGTGCCCAACGTCAATGTGTTTGAGTTGTATGACCTGCGCGTCACAGCCAGCGGCGGCATCAATGACCGTACCAGGCGGTCAGTGCAGGTCCTGCCCACCCGCAAGACCAGCTACTACTTTGCGCACATCACGGATATTCATCTGCCGACGCATATCTTCTATCCCGATCCCGGCTACAATACTGACTCGACGGAAGTGGTCGATTTCCGTGAAGTGATCAAGGATTTCAACATCATCAGACCGGAATTTGTGCTGCTGACCGGAGATCTGGTCAATCAGGGCGAACTGGAGGAATTTGAGAATCTGAGAGTGTATTCCAAAGCCAAACGGATGTTGGGCGAACTGGAGGTTCCGGTCTATCTGACAGCGGGTAATCACGACATCGGCGGCTGGCCCTATACCTCGCCGCCGGCGGGCTCTGCGCGCAAATTCTGGTGGAAGAATTTCGGCTGGAGCTGGCTGGACAATACATCTCCAAGCTGGCAGTATCACACGCAGGATTACAGCTTTGACTATGGTCCGGTGCATTTCACTGGCCTCGAAGCCTATGACAACTATGACAACTACCTCCCCAACATCTATGGCGGAACCAGCTTTACCAACCGGCAGATGCAATGGCTGCAGACGGATCTGGCAGCATCCTGGGCAGACACGAAGGTGCTCTTTCACCACTATGATTTTGCCGATCAGCTCAATCTTTCCAACCTGGGCGTGGACATGGCGCTCTGGGGTCACATCCATTATGACACGGGATCTTTGACCACTCAACCTTATGATCTTTCCACCCGCGCTGTCTGTAACGGCTACCGTTCCTACCGCATCATCAGGGTCAACGGCGCTACTCTGCAGCCCTATGCTACGATCAACGCAGGCAGCACCGGCAACAAGATAGATGTCAGTTTTTATCCGCATAATTACGGATATGCAGACAGCGTCGCCGCAGTCGTGGTCAATAATCAGCCCATCAGCTTCGAACACTCGCTGATCAAGTTCAGGATGCCCTCGGGAGATTCTGATTACACCGTTACCGGCGGGATTCTGGAACAGGTGGACCGCAGCGGCGAACACAACATCTGCTATGTCAAAGTCAACCTGCTATCCTACTCGACGCAGACCGTCACCATCAGGGACAACAACACTTCCGCGGAAGATGATGCCCTGCCGTCTGCTTCCTTGACCCTGAACTCTGTTTATCCGAATCCTTTTGCAGAAAGGGTTACCGTCAGCGTCAACCAACCAAAGGCAGGAGAGTTGTCTGTCAAAGTGTACAATCTCAAGGGGCAGTTGATCAGAACATTGCAGGAAGGCAGAACAACCCTGGGAACCCATTACTATCAATGGGACGGGATGGATGAGAAAGGCAAGTCCTGCCCTTCCGGCATCTACTTTGTCAGGCTGGCGGACAGCCCGCAGTCCGTATCCCGAAAAGTGATCTTAATCAAATAATGATAGAGGTATAATGATGAATTGGTATCTGGAACTGGTCAAAGCGCATCCCATCTTAACGGCTGTCGTGCAATTCGCCATTCTGGGCACTCTGGGCGAGATAGTCTCTAAATGGATCGTGCAGAAGAGCTTCAAATATCCCTTCAGCTTTCTGCTGACCCTGTGGAAAATGGTGGTCTGGAGCATCCTTGGGGTATTGATCAAATACGCTTTTGTGGGCATCAACGGCTTTGTCAGAGAGCTCATATATCACGACCCGCATCCCATGCTGCCCTATATGGAAGAAGGAAAAATAGCTTATGCCTTCACTATTTCGGTGCTCCTGAACCTGCAGTTCGGGCTCTTTCTGGTGATCTTTCACCGGGTTTTGGACAACCTGGTGATCAAAGCAAAGAACTGGAAGAATCTGGATAAAGGAATGCTCTCGCTGCTCTGGTTCTGGATCCCGGCACATACCGTCACCTTCAGTCTGCCCCCAGATTACAGGATCGGACTGGCTGCCCTCTGGTCAGTCGCTTTGGGTTTCATCCTGGGAATTTTCAACCGTAAGTAACCGATAAGTTCTACAATGGCAGAGCAGGTAAAACACCCATTGCCTGTGCCCTTGCTGCTTCCGGCGCTGTTCTGGTGCCTGGGCATCCTGCTTGCCTCTGCCTTCCGGGTTCCTTTACTTTGGCTGCTGGCCGGTAGTGCAGCTTTTGTGACGGCAGGATTTGTCCTGAAGTTCAGGCTGCCCCTGCTTCTGCTCATAATTGCCCTGGCAGGCTTTGTCAGGTTATCGGTCGCTGTCCATAATCCGCCTTCTCCTTTGCAGAAGCTGCTGCATGAGAAAGCAATTATCACTCAATCCTGCTCCGGGAATGTGCTCAGGGTATTGAATTCTGACCACAATTTCTATCTTGTCAAACTGA
>CAZWJK010000036.1:12570-16909 GCA_964634035.1 uncultured Candidatus Cloacimonadota bacterium
ATCTGCTGCAGAGTCTGGACGCTAAACTGGGCAGCGCCGCTCCTTTTGCCAAAGCGCTATTGCTCAATGACAGAACTGCGGACAGGGAGTGGATCGAACAGCTGATCCAGGGCGGTCTGCTGCACCTGATCGCCATCAGCGGACTGCACGTGCTGTTCTTCTACTTTGTCTTTGTCACTCTGCTGAATGTGTTTTTGCCAAGAAGAATCTCCGAACTCATCTTCGTCGTTCTGATGATCGTGTATGCAGGTTTCTGCCAGTGGTCAGCACCTGTCATGCGCGCCATAGTCATGATCCTGCTCTACCTGATCGCGAAGTGGCTGCAGAGACCTGTCTCGCCGCTGCAGATAATGTGTCTGAGCCTGCTTGCCATCACAGTGATCGATCCCATCCAGCTCTTTTCCATCGGGTTGCAATTTTCATATTTGTGCCTTTTCATCATAGTATATGTCATCCCCAAAAAGGAACTTGACCTGTCACACAAATCACGATCCGGAAGAAACCTGTTGCGGCTGAAAAAGTATGTCATGGAAATGGTAATGATCTCAGTCTGCGTCGGATTGGCAGTGCTGCCCTTGTCCTTGTTCTATTTCCAGAGAGGCAGCCTGAACTCGATCATCGGCAATTTGCTTGCCGTTCCTTTGATGTCAGTGCTGCTGCCTTTGACTTTTGCTCTGATGGTTCTGCCCTCGGGCTGGATCGGATTTGATCTGCTTAAAAGCTCCTTTGATTTTCTATACTATCTTTTTCAGGGGTGGGTTGGCTGGACTGCCAAACTGCCTTTCTATATCGATACAGTGGTCATTCCTTTTTCGCTTCTGTTTGCAGTCTATCTTGTGATCGCAGCTTTGGCGGTCAGGCTCAGGACGGGACTTCGGATGCGGAGATTGTCATACTTGCTGCTGATTCTGGCTGTTCCTTTTTTCATATATGGCTGGATTCCTAAAACCAAGCCATTTACCCTGACCGTATTCAATGCCGGGCAGGGAGACTGCACTCTGGTTGAGTATCCAACAGGCGAAACGATGATGGTAGACACGGGTCCGCAGTTCTTTGACCAGAGGACCAATCAGACCTTGTCCTGGTTTGGCAGAAGGACAACGGCCTGGCAGCAGAAACGCAGGATCAATCAGATCGACCTGCTGGTGCTGACGCATCTGGACAGCGACCACAGCGGCGGCTTGCACGATGTTTTCCGACAGATGAAAGTCAAAAGACTAATGATAAACAGTCACACCGCTGCTTCCAGGGAGTGGAAAGCAATGCTGGAAGAGGGGTTTCTGCAGGAAGCACAGGTCATCACCCTGCAGGATACGCTTTCCTTCAGTTTTGCCGGTTCACGTCTGACGGTTCTGCATCCCGATAAGACATTCATAAGCCCGTCCTCCAATGAAAACTCGATTGTACTGCGCCTTGACTACAAAGACTTTTCCGCTTTGATGGCGGCAGACATCTCATCTAAGGTGGAAGCCCGATTGATAAACAATCATCCTGATCTCTTGGATGCCGATTTTATCAAAGCCCCGCATCACGGCAGCAGGCACTCCAACTCTGCAGCATTCATCAGAGCCGTTTCGCCTCAAAGGGCCTGCATCACGGCAGGCAGAAACAACACTTTCCAGTTTCCGCATGAGCAGACTCTGCAGCGCTACAGGTTCTACGGGATCGAGCCTCAGGTCACTGCCAACGGCTCTGTCATCATCACAATTGACAAAAAATGAAGCTGGATTAGCTTGCTTTTGAGAGATTTTTGGGGAGAGAAATATGGATAAAGCCTTGCTCAGTGCCATGCAGTTCAATCAGATCCTTGACCTGATCGAGCCGGCCGGCGAATCCGGAAAGCATTTCAGACATCATCTTAGCGGCTATAAGACAGGCCAGGAAAATGAGCTCAGAAAAGAATACAAGCGCCTGGAACTGCTCATCGCCGTTATCGCACAAGACCGCAGATTTGCTGCTCAAATGACTGCTGCCCTGGCTGAGATCCCCTGGTTGCCACACACCCTGAAAACCCTCACAGAAAGGCCTCTCCTCCTGCATGAATGCTTTGAGATCAAGAAACTCGTTCACTACGGAAGGATCCTGCAGCAGTTCTGTTCCTACCACAAACTCGATAAGGTCTATCCCTTTCCCGATCTCGAGATCCTCTATGCCATGCTTGACCCGGATAGAACCAACAGCCCCGCCTTTGCGCTCAGTCCCGCCTTTGACTCCAAACTCGCCAAATATATTGCCCGTTTGCAGGATCTCCAGCTCGACAGGCGCCAGCAGGAAGCCAGACTCCTCAAAGAAGCCCAAAAAGCCGTCGGACTCAACAAGCCCGCCGCTGAGATAGTCATTTCCCGCCTGCAGGAAAAGGAACGTCACAAACTGCAAAAATCAGGTTTCTACACGCTTGCTGATGAGAACTTTGCCAATCTCACTTTCCGGCTCAAAGACACGGATAAACTGGCAGTTGTGAAGAAGGAAATCTCCGCTTTGACCAATAAACTTGCCAAAGTCGAAGAGGAAGTCCTGCTCAAGCTCAGCAAAAAGCTCAAGACCTTTGCTAAAACCCTGCGGCAAACTGCTGATCTGGTGCAGCAACTGGACTGGGATCACGCCAAAGCTGCCTTTGCTCTTAAGTATGACTGCTGCCTTCCGGTCCTCACTTCCAAAACCCGGCTGACAGTATCTCAGGCAGCCAACCTTCCCGTCAAACTAAACCTGACTTCGCAAAAACGGAAGTATCAGCCTCTGGACCTGCGTTTCAGCTCTGCCCTCAATGTCCTGACCGGCCCCAACATGGGCGGCAAGACCACCGCTCTCAAGACCATCGGCCAACTCTGTCTGCTGACCCGCCATGCCATTCCCCTGCCGGCCCAAAGTGCTGAACTCTGCCTGTTTGACCACATCTGGTTCAATCACGAGGCACGGGAAACGGAAAACCTCAGCAGTTTCGGACGGGAGATCGTCTCTCTGGCAGCGGCTTTAAGCAGGAAAGGCAGGAACCTTTTTCTGTTTGACGAACTGGCCAAAGGCACCAATCCAAGAGAGGGGGAAGCTTTGCTGACAGCGGTTCTGCAGTACCTTTCCGAGCAGCCGTGCCTGACCATTGCCGCCACTCATTTTGATGGCCCGGCTCAGCTTAGAAACACTGCTCAGTTTGCCATCAAAGGACTGGATCTCAAAGCTATGAAAAAACTCGCCAAAACCGATAAAGCCACTCTGGACGAGCAGCTTGACCTGCTTAACAACTTGATGGATTACAATCCCGTCCGCCTTTCCACCAAAGAGAATCCGCCCCAAAACGCCATCCCCATTGCCAGGACACTTGGTCTGTCTGAAGACATCATTCGCCTCGCGGAAAATCTGCTGACAGGAAAATAGAACTACTAGCCTGTGTTTTGGAGTTCAAACGCAGCGCCAACTATCATAGTTGAGTTTACTTGAGGCGTTTGGACTTCAAAAAAAGGTAGCGGCGATTGAAGTCCAAAGCCCTCAAACTCCATACCATTAACAGATTTCTTTGGCTTTGAACTCCAATCCGGTAAATTCCATACTTCAAGCCCGGTTTCCACTGGCTGGCCTCCTGCTGACCACCTGCGCCCGGGCATAGGAGTTCAGGGAGCGGAAAGTCACATATTACCCGGTTGGGATTATGGAACAGCTACCTAAAGAACGGGCTTTATCGTAATCGTTATGATTGTTCGCCCGTAACCGATAACCGATCACCGTTAACTGATAACTGTATCCGGCTGGCCTTTGATCCTTTGATAGAAGATGGTGAAGGACATATACATATAGCTGTTGAGCCAGAGGAAGCCGATGCCCATGGGTATGGCAGCCAGGATCATCCAGCCCAGGAAGGACAGGCCCAGCATGAAGAGCTCAGTCTTGTGGCCGAACATCATTTGTTTGCTTTTCTGCATGGCATCGGAAGCAGTGATACTGGGGTCTTCCGCCATGATGAAAAAGGTCATGCTGTAGCCCAGGGCAGCAATGATGCCGGGAATGATCAACAGCAGCGACCACAGAAAAACATACAATGCGATCAGCAGATAGGCAGACAGGGTTCGGCTGAATTCCTTGAATCCGTCAAACAGATTGCCGATTTCAAAAGCTTCCTTGTTCCAGATGCGCAGAAAGATGCGGACTATGCCCATCAGCAGCGGTCCGCCGATGATGAGATTGGTGGCAAAGGCCAGAAAAGCTCCTTTTTCACCAAAGATGGACTGGACTCCAAATGAGATCAGAAAAAAGACAAACCAGATGGGAATGAGAGGTGTCCACAGGTTCTGTAAAAGACCTCTGGCTTCCTGACGAATCTCGCTGTAATTCATTATTCGCTCCTTGACAG
>CAZWJK010000037.1:0-7476 GCA_964634035.1 uncultured Candidatus Cloacimonadota bacterium
TATGCAATACTTTGGGGCAAGTCTGTTGCCTGCCCAGACATACACTCTATTTACTAAAATATTTCTCAATCGCCTCGATGATGAAAAGCCCATCCCGCGACACTGTGTGTTCGGACGCAGCCCTTTCCGGATGAGGCATCATGCCCATAACGTTGCGCTGCTCATTGCAGATGCCGGCGATGTTGTCCAAAGCGCCGTTGGGATTGGAAAAAGGCGTAACCTTACCATCTTTGTCACAATAGCGGAACACGATCCTGTCACCGTCCTGCAAGGCTTTTAGCCCATCCTCATCGATGAAGAAATTACCTTCCTTGTGTGCGATCGGGATGTCCAGCACCTTGCCTTTGGGCAGTCCGTATGTATATAGCGTGGAATCGCTCTCAACGCGGATGAACTGATGCTGGCAGATAAACTGCAGGGATTTGTTCATCATCAGGGCGCCGGGCAAAAGCCCGCATTCCGTCAGGATCTGAAAGCCGTTGCAGATGCCGAGTACCATTCCGCCACGGTTGGCATGAGCTATGACTTCATTCATGATGGGAGAAAACTTGGCAATGGAACCGCAGCGCAGATAATCGCCATAGGAAAATCCGCCCGGCAGTATCACCAGGTCGGGATGCCTGAGATCAGTGTCCTTGTGCCAGATGGAGACTGTGGCGTGACCACGCTTGGCAAAGACTTCCAGAGCATCGTGGTCACAATTTGAACCCGGAAAAGTTATGACGCTGACCTTCATTTGTCTTCAGCCAGTTCCAGTTCGAAGGCATATTTTTCCGTGTTGGGATTGGCCAGCAGCTTGTCACAGATGGTGTGCACCTGTTCACTCACCCTGTCTGCATCGGTCTCGTCGAACAGGATCTCGATGTATTTGCTGATGCGGGTTTCCTTGATGGCGTCATAGCCTAAAGAGTGCAATGAATTTGTAACTGCCTGCCCTTGCGGATCCAGTACGCTGGGTTTGAGAAATACATGAATTTTGGCTTTGAGCATCGGTTTATCCTATCTGTTCATTTTTATGTCACAAGTCTATGAAATGTCATAATCTTGCATACAGCGTTTTGGTCAATGATTTATTTCCTCTTGCTGCGCTCATAAAACAATGCCTTCCGATCAGCTTCAGATAGACTTCAGATACAGCCGTTTCTGTCTTTATCTGAGGAGCATATCAGACTGAAGTCAGGACAGTGCTTTTAGGAGGGAATCAGGTGCAATTATTTGTTTGACAATTAGGTAGGTGCGCAATACAAGGAAACTCTAAATAGTTTGTTTAGATAAAATAAGTGGGGAGATGCATAATGCTGAGTATCTTCAAAAAACAACACGGTATGAACATCATCGGCAGTGGCGGAATGATCATCCTATTTACTTTGCCTTTCTTGCTGCTCGCTTTGTATCTGCAGTTTTACCAGCCAGGAATAGCTGCTCTGCCTGCCGGCCTGGGTTTTCTGATTCCCATCGGGTACATATTGCTGGTTATTGGCTTGTTCTTCTGGGGCATTGCAGTTCTGCAATTGATTTCAGGTTTTTCCCAGGGTAATCTGATCACGACCGCTGCCTACGGTATCGCGCGCAACCCCATTTACGCAAGCATGATCTGGCTTGTTCTGCCTGCCGTCAGTTGTATTACGCAAACCTGGATTTACCTGGCAGTATCGGTCTTTCTTTACCTGAGTGTGATACTCTTCATCCGGAAAGAGGAAAAGCGGCTGTTGGCAGCTTTCGGCAAGGAATATGAGGACTACCTGAAACGGGTGCACAGACTGATCCCGTTTGTTAAACCGTGATTTATCAACATCAGGATGATTCCAGTATCTGATTTTCAAAACAGCAGCTGGTTCTGACTGATGAAATCACCTGTAATGCGGGCTGCCAGTGCTTGTCCGGCGTCATTCCAATGGTCGTCATTCAGGCGGAAATACAGTTGTTCCGGTTGGGACGAACTGAAGACAGGAAAGAGATCAAGCGCCGGGATGTTCTGGTCCCGGCAGGCCTGTCCGATCACGCTACAAAGTCTTTCGGGCCTGTAATCCTGATAAGAGGAAAGGTCTTTCGGCCCAAACAAATGATTGGAGCACAGATCAAAGACCGGAGGCTGGATCAGGACCATCAGCCTGCAGTTGTTTTCCGTGCAAATCTGAGAGGCTTTCTGCAATAAACCGGATAGCAGTTTCACTTTGATTATGGAGCTCTCAGCTTGCGGACGGATGGCAATATCGATGTCATAGTGGTCAGCAAAATGGGAGAACTGCAGAGGGCGGCGTTCTTTGTAAACGCGGAATTCCTCATCGTTTGTCCTGTCTATGCTCTGAATGTAAGCAGCCGGATCAAGCTGTCCTTTTCTTGTGAGAGAGCGGTTTAACCTTCCCGCCAAAGCAAAGAGGCGGGTATTTTTCAGCCTGGCCTTGATCCCTGTTTCGCTCTTGAAATCAGGATCAGGCAGCAGTGGAAAGTCGGTTTTGACCAGCTTACCTTCCTCATCAAGCTCGAACAGGCGGTTTCTGATCACGTCACCCATGTCATTGGAAGCAAAGATGTGCAGGATGACCAGGTCAGGTTTGAGCCGGGGCAGTTCATGTTCCATCCTCAGAACGCACTGATCGGTTCCTGCTCCCACCAGTCCGGCATTGATCACTTCGATGCTGGTGTCGGGATTTTGAGAGCTCAGTTGTGCTTGGAGCTGAGCAGTAAAGGTATCTTTCTCTTCGGAAAAGCGCGCCAGAACGTTGGAATCGCCATAGACCAGAATTCGCTGATCTGGATCGGGCAGCAGTTCAGCACCCCTGTAACCTAAGGAATTGGTGCTCCAGGTGATCCGGTTGCCGCCGTTTTCGGGACTGCGCGCGAAGGTATCCGTATAATTGGGTTTAAGACTGACCAGATAATCGGGATTGAATTCATAAGGGGTGTTCTGCTGGGAAGGGTTGCCTAAAACCAGTCTGAGCAGACCTTCCAGTATGGCAAAGATGAGCACCACGGCAAGCAGTGTCAGCAGTGCATTGGCGATCAATTTACTTAGCTTGCGCATGGATCAATCCAGCGAGAATTCTTCGCGCCAGTCGGAAGTCTCGGACAGAGGCGGCTGAGCTGGTTTTTCCAGCAGGAAATTGCCGCAAACCAGATAATCCATCTCCGTGCGCATGAAACACCTGTAAGCATCGACGGGAGTGCAGATGATCGGCTCTCCTCTGACATTGAAAGATGTATTCACCACGACGCCATAACCGGTCTTCTGCTTGAAACTGTTGATCAGGTTCCAGTAGCGGGGATTAGTTTCCTTATTCACGCTCTGGATGCGGGCGGAGTAGTCAATGTGAGTGATGGACGGCATGTCCGAACGCTGGAAATAGAGCCGCTCCATCAGGTCTTTCTCGTGATAATGCTCCGGCAGCGGATTGCAGCGTTCATGCTTGACCGGCGCCACCAGAAGCATATAAGGCGAAGGCCTGTCCAGTTCAAACAGTTCACTGACATCCTCTTCCAGACAGGAAGGGGCAAAAGGACGAAAGCCTTCCCTGTATTTGATCTTGAGATTGAGCTTTTTCTGCATTTCAGGATTGCGCGGGTCGCCAAGGATGGATCTGTTGCCCAAAGCCCGCGGACCATATTCCATCCTGCCCTGAAACCAGCCTACCACATTGCCTTGCGAGATCAGGTCCGCAGCAGTATCGGTCAGTTCTTCAAAATCTTCATAATAGCGATAATCAGCGCCATACTTACGGATCATGCTGAGAATGTCCTCATCATGATACTGAGGCCCCAGATAAGCACCCTTCATAGCATCAAAACCGGCAGTCCTGGGTTTTTCCAGATTAACATGCCAGGCAGCCAAAGCTGCGCCCAAAGCGCCTCCTGCGTCTCCTGCAGCCGGCTGGATCCAGATATCTTCAAACAAGCCGCTTCTCAGGACATGTCCGTTGGTGACGCAATTGAGAGCCGAACCACCAGCCAGAACAAGATGCTTGCTGTTGGTGAGTTTTTGAGCGGTTGCTGCCAGTTTCAAAACGATCTCGTCATGAATGCTCTGGATCGCCAGGGCCATGTCCATATAGCATTGCTGCAGAGGCGATTCCATGGCTCGGGGCGGGAATCCGAACAAGGCTTCCCATTTATCTGACCGGCACATCTTCAGTCCTGTGGCATAATCAAAATATTCCTGGTTGAGCAAGATGGAACCGTCTTCGCGGATATCGACCAGATGGGATTTGATCTTGTAGATCATGGTTTCGACAGCTTCCGAACCCGGATTGCCATACGGCGCGAGGCCCATGAGCTTGTATTCCCCGCTGTTGACTTTGAATCCGGTGTACAAAGTAAAGGCGGAATAGAGCAAACCCAGGGAATGGGGAAAATCCAGTTGCCTGAGGATGGAGATCTTGTTGCCTATGCCGTGGCCGATGATCATGGTGGCCCATTCACCCACCCCGTCCAGGGTCAGGATCGCAGCCTCTTCAAAGGGAGAGGGGTAAAAAGCGCTGGCTGCGTGTGATAGATGATGCTCCGGAAACAGGATGGGCGGGAGTTTTTTGCCGAAAGCCGTCAGCTCTTCCCTAATCCTGCTTTTGAGCAGAACTTTTTCTTTCATCCAGACCGGAATGGCGGATAAGAAACTGACCAGGCCGCGTGGCGCAAAGCTGTGATAGGTGACAAGCAGGCGTTCAAACTTGAGCAGAGGTTTGTCATAAAACACTACATAACTCAGGTCGTTTAGATTGATCCCCGCTTCGTTCAGACAATAGGCAACTGCCTTGCGCGGAAACCCGGAATCCTGTTTTTTACGGGTAAACCGCTCCTCATGGGCAGCGGCAATGATCTCGCCGTCACAGATCAGGGCAGCGGCTGAATCATGATAATAGGCGGAAATGCCAAGAATGTAGGTGGGCATAGAACCTCAACTGCTAAAAGATCGTGTAGATGAAAGGAGCGATGGCGCTGCCTCCGGCCAGAATGATCAACAGTCCGAAGATAAAGAGGACTATGATCAGAGGCAGAAGCCAGAATTTTTTGCGTTTTAAAATGAATCTGAACATGTCTTTAATGAAATCCATGCCTGATCTCCTTGTTAATATGGATGGTGCAAGTCTTCGGGAACATAGAGATGATCCTTCACGGCAAAGACGCTGGCAACGCCGCTTTTCCATGCCTTCAGCTTCATGTCGTCCCGTCCCAGCAGTTTCCTGATCAGTCCCACCGGCAAGACAAACACAAAAAAGATCAGGGACAGCACGAGCATGGGCACAAACAAACCCAAAACTGACGAAAGGCTGAACCAGAACCAGGCAAAAGGTTTGAACACGCCTGGAACGACCATGGCAACAAGGGATACAATTGCTGCCAGCTTGATGGGTAAAATTCTGCCTGTGGCCAGATAAATGATCAGGAATATGAAAACCAGGGCAAAAGCAGAATCCTTACAATGATGCTGATTGATCGATCTCCACTTCATAGTTAAAAACTTATCCTCTACAGATTTTTATAACCAACCTAAATAGCGGTTGATACTGTCAAATCTTTTTTCTAAAACTGGCTATGGTATATTGACATCAGGCGATGGGCAGAATCAGCAATTAAAAATGAGATGCTGCAGCAGTCATTTTTCATTTCTGCGATTGGAACACTGTTGTTATGCAGGACTGTTATCCTGCTAAAGGCGGTCTTTCACTTATTTATCAATGCAGAAAGAATTCTGTATGATATTTACATAGCCAGCGGTAAATCAGGTTCTAAATAGGGTTGGGGCGGGATTTCAGACGGTAGGAACGGTTTGTTCCATATGCGTACAGACTTGCCATTATGATAGCTCTGTACAGTAGTCCAGGCCAGATTTTGCAGATAGGCAGCCATGGTTGCGTCAATACCGGTCGGGATATAGGTGTTTCCTACCGGGTTGATATTCCAGACAGAGGCTAAAAATGTGCAGGACACAAGGTAGGTGCCATACAGACTGGGATGATAATTGTCCGGGGCATAGAGATTAATCGTGGAATCTGCCGCTGCGCTATTGTGATAGGCAATGCCGCAAGGTCCGACCAATGCGTCAAGATAGGCTCCTATATAATTATAGGCATCGCGGATGGGGATATACATTTCGGGATTGTTTTTCCAGGCCCAAGTCATGTAAAATCCAGTTAGAGCGCCGCTTTGGGCTATTACTGAATTCAGGGCAGTGCTATACTGATAAAAGAGATCGGGATAAAGCATCGGACGGCTGCTTTGCTCCTGCAGAATGACCAAGTCCCAATTGCCGTTGGAAATGGCATTGAGGGTGGAGGTGTCGTTGAAATGGTTTTCCAGGGTATATCCGCCCATGGTGTGTGCCTGTATAACAGCTCCCCACTCGGGATGAACTGCATTGAGCAGATTCTGCAGATGAAAATCGACTCCCCCATTAAAATAGGTGTGACTATTGCCGACAAACAAGACCCGGCGGCTTTCCTCATAAGGCAAACCCCAGTGAACAATGATCTCAAGACCACCAGGCACAAACTGCAGAGTAATATAGACGGTAGTTATCTGTCCCGGAGAAACGGTTCCCGTGCCTTGTCCGGTGGCAATCAGAAGCGTGTTTTCATAGACTGAGACATCGATTGCATAGCTGCCCATTTCCAAGTCTTCAAACATTCCGTTGGCAGAAGTGCTGTCGATTACCATATCCATGGCTTCGGTGAAATCACCTTTGGTAATGCGAACGTTCACCCTGGTTACATTAAACCCGTGCTGTAAAGCAGGTCCAAGATTCATGGAGACGGGCATTTTACCCAGGTCAGTCGGAGCAATTGTATGGTTGTTGTCACAGGCAAAGAAAAGTAACAAAACCGCAAAGAGCGGAATAACGAATAATAGCTTTTTCATGTCAACCTCTCATCTGATTAAGCTCTAATCAAGGGATGAAATCTGTCAAGAAATATGGATATCTGCCAGCTGAGAGAAATAGAATTAAGCGTATAAAAAAGAGACACCCCCAACGGGGTTTCCAATGATAAGCTCAACAATGGATTAGGCCATCGGTGGATACAATAGGAAACCCCGATGGGGTTATCACACCCGCCTTTCTGCCCAGTGACTGAAGTCATTGGCTATCCAATGTAAAATGCCTCCGGCATTGATCTATATTTCATGATGTTGCAGCCAACATAACTGAAATCCGGTAGCTTATGGCTTGCCTCCCCCTGAGCACCTGCGCCCGGGCAGAGGAAGTCAGCAGCCGGAAAGCAGGTTGTCACAGGATTAGAAGCAATCAAATTAAGAGTTACGTTTCCTGCGTATACAAAAAAATTAGTTGGTGCCGTCCTGACGGACTGTGATTAGATCCGGCTTATGCCACGGCACTCACGTGCCGTGTTACATTCTGCCGTCCCAAGGGACTTTATCCGGTTACTAATTGATTATTCTGAACAACTTGTGTCTTTGTATCTTTCGTGTTGCATTCTGCCGTCCCAAGGGACTTTATCCGGTTACTAATTGATTATTCTGAACAAC
>CAZWJK010000037.1:7576-16702 GCA_964634035.1 uncultured Candidatus Cloacimonadota bacterium
TTGTGTCTTTGTATCTTTGTGTCTTCGTGTCTTTGTGATTTATAGATAGGAATTTGATCCCGTACCGGTTAAGGGATGACGCAATGCGTCACTTGCCGATGCAGAAAGAGGAAAAGATACGCTCCAGCATATCGTCTGTGGTGACAGCGCCGGTGATTTCGGATAATGCTGAAACGGATTCTATCAGGTCAAAGGCGATGAATTCATAGCCCGCAGCAGATTCAATGCTATCCAAAGCCTTGTCCAGTGAAGCAAGTGAACGCTGAATGGCAGAAAGATGGCGGGTGTTGGTCACTAATATCGAAGCAGGCTGCAGATCAGGCAGGGAAATGCTTTTCAGGATCTGTTTCTTAAGTTCTGAGCTGCCTTCAGGCAGTATTGCAGAGCAGGGGATCAGATTGATTGAATGCGGGATTTTGGCAGCAAAACGGGAGCCCTGAAGGTATTCCTGCCAATCAGAAGCATCAGGTAAAGCTTCAAAACCGAGCAAATCTATCTTGTTCAGAATGCAGATGGTTTTATCTGCATACAGTCGGTCGGGATGGCAGCATTCTATATCCAAAGTGTCGGGATCGGTGATCATGATGATCAGATCCGCTGCCTGCATCAGTTCCCTGGTGCGGCCTATGCCGATCTTTTCCACCGGGTCGGAGGAATCCCTCAAGCCTGCCGTATCAAGCAGTCTGACAGGATAGCCCTCCAGAGACAGCCATTCCTCCAGATAGTCACGCGTGGTGCCGGGAATGGGTGTCACGATGGCGCGGTTTTCCTGCAGAAAACGGTTGAACAGAGACGATTTTCCGACATTGGGAGCGCCGCTCAGGCAAATGCTGAAGCCGTCGCGCAGGATTTTACCCTGGCTGCCGTTGTGATGGATTTCCTGCAGCCGCTGGCGGAGCTGCTGCATTTTGAATTTAACTGCTTTGAGATCAAGTTCAGGCAAATCCTGGTCGGCAAAATCGATGGAAAGCTCAAAGCGGATGCGGCAGTCGGTGAGTTCGTCAATCAGGCCGGAGATCTCCTTGGACAGGTTTCCTTTCAACTGGTTAAGCGCGGCCAACTCTGCTTTGGAGGTTTGGGCATGGATCAGGTCATTGACGGCTTCCGCCTGCGCCAGATCCAGTTTGTTGTTCATGAAGGCGCGGAAGGTGAATTCTCCCGGCTCTGCAGCACGGCAGGCCTTGAGCAGCAGTTGCAGGATGCGGTTGGTCAGATCAGGATTGCCGTGACAGGAAATCTCCACCATGTCCTCACCCGTGTAGCTATGCGGATGGCGGTAGACCAGGCAGATCACCTCATCCAGAACCTCTTCATCATCAACAATATAGCCATGCACTGCCTGATATCCTTCCGCGTTCTGCAGCTTGCCTTTCTGCGAAAAAACTGTGCTGACCAAAGGAATTGCATTTGCTCCGCTGACTCGAATGACAGCAAGGGCGGAAGTCCCCGCCGGAGTCGCAATGGCAGCGATCGTGTCAGTTAAAGCAAAGCGCATATCTGCTCAAAGATTTGCTCAGGCGTGAAACCGATGAGTTCATTGAGTTGCTCTGTCTTCCCGTGCGGGACAAAGCGGTCCGGATATCCGAAGGAAGTGACTTTTGCGCTGCTTTCGGAGAGATAGTCACGCACAGCGGAACCGAAACCGCCGGTCAGGGCATTGGTTTCGATCGTGAATATCCTGCTGCACTGTGAAACGAGTTGATCGAGCAGAGCAGTGTCCATTGGTTTGACAGTGCGGACATTGACCAGCCAGGGCTCAAGGCCTTTCCCTTTCAGCATTTCCACTACATCCACCGCGATGTGAAACGCATTCCCCACCGATAAAACTGCAAGCTCTTTGCCGGTTTTGATGACTTCCGCTTTTCCCGGTTCAAAAGGTTCGATCCCTTTTCCCAGACAGAAAGCAGTGCCTCTGGGATAACGGATGGCGATCGGCCCTTCTTTGTATTGGGCAGCCCAAACAAGCATGGCATCAAGCTCTTCGGCATTGGAAGGGGCCAGAATTGTCAGATTGGGAATATAGTTCAGGAATGAGATATCAAACGCGCCGTGATGCGTGGCGCCATCCTCACCCACCAACCCGGCCCGGTCGATGCAGAAGACGACAGGCAATTTCTGCAGGGCGACATCGTGAATGACCTGGTCCAGGGCTCTCTGCAGGAAGGTGGAATAGACGGCAAAGAAAGGTTTTATGCCTTTGACAGCCAACCCTGCGGCAAAGGTGACAGCGTGCTGTTCAGCGATTCCCACATCAAAAAAGCGATCGGGATATTTCTGCTCAAACTCTGTCAGCCCGGTTCCCACGGTCATCGCAGCTGTGATGGCAACTATGTTTTCTTTATGCTCAGCCAGACGGCAGAGCGACCTTCCCATCACTTCAGACCAGTTTTCAGAGCCGCTGCAGACCACTTCTCCGCTGGCTGAGTCAAACTGCCCCACTCCATGAAACAGGGTGGAATCCTTTTCGGCAGGTGCATAGCCCTTACCCTTGCTGGTTACGACATGCACCAGAACAGGGCCGACCATGTTGTGCCTGACTCTGTGAAAAATGGTCAGCATCTGGGCAATGTTGTGGCCGTCGATCGGCCCGATGTATTTAAATCCGAGGTCTTCAAACAGGATATTGGGCACCAGAATGTTGATCAGACTTTCTTCCAGTTTCTGTGCGCCGTAGATGAACTTGCTGCGGACGTTCTTGGGCAGGCTGGCACTCAGGTCCCAGACCTGTTTCTTGAGCACGTTATAGGGTTTGCTGACCAGAAAGCGTGCCATGTATTTTTGCAGTCCGCCGACGTTTTTGGAGATGGACATTTCATTATCATTGAGAATGACGACGAACTTGTCCTTCTGCAGGTGGCCGGCGTGGTTGAGCGCTTCGAAGGACATGCCGCCTGTCAAAGCACCATCACCGATGATGGCAACGCAGTGGCCTTTTTCCTCATTCAGGTCACGGCCGCAGGCAATGCCCAAAGCGGCTGAGACTGACGTGCTGCTGTGTCCCGCGCCAAAGGGGTCGCAGTCGCTTTCTGCGCGTGATGTGAATCCGCTCAGGCCGCCGAAAGTCCTGATCGTGTCAAACCTGTCGTTCCTGCTGGTCAGGATCTTCCAGGCATAAGCCTGATGGCTTACATCCCAGACGAATTTGTCCTGGGGCGGATTGAACACCTTGAGTAGAGCAACGGTGAGATCAACCGTGCCAAGACTGGGAGCCAGGTGACCGCCGGTTTTCGAGACCACATCTATGATTCGGGTGCGGACTTCTTCTGACAGGATCTTGAGCTCATCCAAAGAAAGGGTTTTGACATCGTATGCTTTCAGTATTTTTTCCAGATACATTCAATCCTCCTTAGAGGTCCTCAGGACTTGGCAGAACCGCTTTTCCACTCTTCGCTTTTAACCAGGATCAGCTCCAGCACAAAGAGGAACAGAACTGCCAGCAGCAGGTATTTCCAGATATCATGCCCCAACCGTGCCAGAAAAAGCTGCTCCTGCCAGTTTGGGCCAAGCATCCGGTAATTTTTGTTGGATGGTAGTTCCATCTGTTTGTAATCGCTTTCTGAATAATCAGGCTGGATGGCAACCAGGCGGTTTTCACCCTGCCTGTCAGTCAGAATGTGGATCCCAGGTTCAAATGTCTTGAACGGGTTACCGCTCAACCCCGCTTTTTCACCGTCCGGAAGCGTGATCTCATCTGCCGTAAGTATCTGCCCGACAGTCAACTGCTCATGCTCAAACCCGGCATTGGAGAGATACTGCAGATTCCGGAATGCAAAAACGGGAAAGGCTGCTTCCAGGAAAAATCGGTTTTGCAGACTGGCAGGATTGAACAGCCAAAGCGCTGTCGTATTGCTGACCAGCGCCAATGGTGAATCCTCGGAAGCAAGCAAAACATTGGCGGAAGCAGTGCTTTTGGAAGTCCAGAAGTCTGTAACGGTGGTTCTGCCCAGTTGCCTGCTGTCCAGTAGTGAAGTAATAGCATGATAAGGATTTACATAAGTGATCGCGCCTGCCGTCCGCTTGTATTCTCCGATCTGGAGCCCAAACTGCTGTCCCAGATATCCTTTCCAGTCTGCCTGCAGATAGGTGTCAGCCATGAAAAGCACACCCTTTCCGGAACTGCTGCAGGTTTGGAAAAACTCTCTCAGGCGGGGAGTCAGTTCGCCTGCATCATAAACCACCAAAGCACTGTAGTCCTTGAGTTGTTGCCAGTTAACCTGATTGGGTGAGATAAGCTTAACTTCTCCCTGCGGGGTGGCAAATACGGACAGCACAGTTTGCATAATGAGCGGCAGGGCAGTCCTTTGCGTGATCACGGCAACCCGGGGATGAAGCTCAAAATGAAAAGCAAACCAGCTTCTGTTATCAGCGGTCAGCTTTTCGTCCAGAACCTCGACAAATCCGCTCTGCCAACCTGATGCAGTTATCTGGACCGGCAAAGTTTCCGTCAGTTTTTGGTATGGCTGTAGGGTGACAAACTTCTCAGCCGCTTTTACACCGTTTAGATCCACTCTGACCAAAACATCTCTGCGCGTGGAACTTCCGTGATTGGTCAGGTCAAATCTGATGGTTTGCAATTGTTGCCTGTCAGTAAGCTGCATAAGCGGTAAAGCATTGCTGACAGAGAGATTATCCCAGGATAAAGGCATATCTGCTGGTATCTGAAGGAGATGAGTGGTTAATTTGGGATTGGTGATAAAACGGCGGTTATCGGAAAGAAAATAGATCTCCTTATTGCTGTACTGGCTTTCGTCCAGTTTGGACTGAGCATATTCCAGAATTGCGTCATGATCCAATGGCAGCCAGGTGGTCTGAATCGAGTTGACCAGGCTTTCCGGCAATCTGCCTGCCTGCAGTTGCGAATGCATGCGGTTCCAGCTTTCGTCTGAGGTGATCAGCACTGACAGATCCTGCGGAGTGAGCCTTTTATTGATCTCCAGAATGGCTGCTTTGGCTTTTTCCAGAGAAGATCTGCTGTCCTCCGTATAGTCCATGCTGAAGGAAGTGTCCAGGACGATGGCAATGGCTGTGGGGGGATGTGTTTTGGCAGGTTTGAGGTTGGGGATCCGGAGCGACGGTCTGCTGGCTGCCAATACCACCAGCAGGATGATCAGCATCCTGATTATCAAGAGGAGGATGTTCTTGATCTGGGTGCGGCTTTTCTGCTCCTTTTCCGTTCTTTTAATGAAGCGGATGGAACTGAAGATGATCTGGCGCGGCTTTTTCTTGGCCAGCAGCCAGATGATCAGCGGCAGTATTGTCGCCGCTGCAAAGATGAGCAAGCCCGTATTGAGAAAGGATAACTGGAACATCTTCTACTGGATTCCGACTCCGACCGAAAACAGGTATTGACTGTCCCTCAGCCGAATTCCGTCATTGGTCATGGCAAAGTCTATGCGGAACATGTTAAAGTTGTAGCCTGAGCCCAGAGTGTAATTGATATTGCCCGTGCCGTTGAAATCCTTGCTGTAAATGCCTGCTCGCAGAACGATATTCTGGTCAGAGGACTTACCCGAACTGCTTGATCTGCTCCAGCTCCAGTTCTTGACAAAGCCCAGATGGTAGGTCGTTTCCGGCGAACTGGACAGCCTGCCCTGCGTGGAGAGCAGCAGGGCATAGTTGTCTCCCTGATACTGGAAGCCAAGCGAGGCGCGTCTTTGCAGGCTTTTGGAAGAGTAGTTTTCCCACCACAGTCTGGACAGTACATCATAAAAACAGGCGCCCCAGACCATTCTATCTTCAGTCCAGGTCAGGCCTATGTCTGCGGAAGCGCCTTTGACCTTGTCGTCGATCAGGGATTCGACATTGACCCAATTGCTGCCGACCCGCTTCTGTTTGAGATAGACCAGTCTGCCGGTCAGGTATTTGACATTGAGTCCGCCTGCCAGGCCGGGATATTTGTCATCCTTGGCGGCAATGGACATCTGCGCTTTATCGAGCTGGTAATCATAATACTCGCTGTAGGTCACGTCTCCAGCAGTGTAGATCTCGCTGAAATTGGTGCTGGCCACGGGATGATAGCTCCAGGCGGAGTTTTTGGTGATCAGGGTATAATACATGAACTGCTTATCCCGGAGCAGGTTGCTGACCTTGATCAGATCCGCATAACTCATCTCTGAACCGTTGGTCAGACGGAAAGACGTAGCGACCGCTGTACCGTTGTTATTGACCAGCAGCGCCGGATTGTCATAGGAAATGAAATAGTCCGCCGCATTGGTCAGATTAATGCCGCCCATGCCCATCGTGATGGCAGATACGTTATTGGCGGGAATGTGGTAATCATAT
This sequence comes from uncultured Candidatus Cloacimonadota bacterium, assembly GCA_964634035.1. Taxonomy (GTDB): domain Bacteria; phylum Cloacimonadota; class Cloacimonadia; order Cloacimonadales; family Cloacimonadaceae; genus UBA5614. Next base: position 13,859 of record CAZWJK010000037.1, read on the forward strand.
TCCTGGATCGGTAACGCTGGCAGGGCCTGCGCAAAAAGCAGAACAGCATTTGCCAGCAGCAGAATGATCAATGATATAACCAGTTTTTTCATTTAGAAACCTCCGAATAGGGACGATACACTCTCTGGGCCAGCCAATAGCCCAGCAGTCCTGTCACGACGCCAAACACCGCGTCTATGAACCAGTGATAATGACAATAGACCGTGGCCACTGATAAAAAGAATGTAATGAACAGCATCACCAGTCCCAGCCGTTTGAAATACTTCACTGCCAGCATGGAAAGCACCAGTGCGATGGCAATGTGCGAACTGGGAAAAGCCCCTCCCAGATGGGGCGAATGGGTGTAGATATAGGCCATGATGGAACTGAACACACCGCTGCCCGCCTGCTGGGTCCATTGCATCGCCACTGGAACGAATCTGCCCCCCATCACCGGCAGCCAGGAAAAGATAAAATAGCAGAAGTAAAACACGAAGGACAGCACAAAGACCACCTTGTCCATGGCTTTCCTGCGTTTGACATAGATCCAGACCGGCAGACCGATGATCATCAGGTAGTAGCTGAAATAGGCAAAATACATCCATTCCTTCAGCCAGGCGTTGCCAAAGCGCATACCCCACTCCATCGACGGCAGGTAGCCAAAGATGGCAAGGTCGATGCCCTGGAAAAACGGATCCAGCCAGTCTTGAAAGATCACCTTGTTAGTCGCGGTGGTGGATTCGAAAAAGTAGAGGAAAAGCACTACCGGATAATAGCTTCTGATAAACTGCAGCACTTTAAGAACATTGGGCCGCATTACCTTGCAGACTTCGCTGGGGCAGTTTTCCGGCTTGGCTGCTTCTTGCATATAAGCTGTCAACCAGAGCAGGATCAGAATACCGGCAAAAATGGTCAGATAGGCCAGAAAGTGGATTTCGGAATGACTGACCCGATTCCAGCCGAAAGTGATCAGGATCAGCATCCAGAGGCAGAACGCCAGGGTGATCCAATCTATGGGTTTGAGTTTGACTACGATGTTCTCTTTCATCATCCGATCTCTATGTCATAGATGCGGTAGGTCTTATGGATCCTGGCGTCAAAGAGTTCCGCTTCCCTTATCATCATCACGTTGTCTTCCAGCACCCAGGAGATCTCAGCCTGCTTATAGCCTTTGGGTACGCCAGCTTTGAAGGAATAATAATGCATGACGAGGTCGATCCCGCGATTCTGATATTCCTTGATAACACCCATGGTCAGCGTTCTGGCAGTGGTAATGTGTTTTGATTTGATATATGCTTTAAGTAAAGTTAGGGGATTGGTTCTGCCCTTCATGACTTTCAGCACTTCATTGTAGTTGGGCATCGATAAGGAAAAACCTGCCGGTTCTCCTTTCACTTCAGCGATCAGCACCAAATCCGGCTCCACCAAAGGCAGTAAGGTTTTTACCAGATGATCGAGCTCGCCCTCCGTCAGCGGAACAGCGCCCCAATTGTATTGCCAGGCTTTGCGATAGATCTCAAACACAGTGCGGATGTCTTCTTTCTGTTGTTTTTTATTCTTGGATAAGGTTCTGATAGTGCAGCTGTTGCGCTTCATCACATATTGTGCTGTACGCTCGATTTTTTCCGGCAGGGGACCCACCTCAAAACTAAAGGCATAAAGGTCCTTGGCTTTGTGGAATCCGGAGTTCAGCAGCAGCTTTTCATAGTAGGGCAGGTGATGCGTCATCATGATATATGGTGGGGTGTCAAACCCGTCCACCAGCAGCCCGCATTCTTCATTCACGGAAAAGTTCATCGGGCCGCGCACAGTGTCCATCCCTTTGGCTTTGTTCCACTCCACCGCAGCTTGGAACAATGCGTCCGCCGCTTCCAGATTATCTTCACATTCAAAAAAGCCAAAAAATCCCACCCTGTCCTTATGTTCGATGTTATGCTGCGTATTGGTGTGGGCGCTGATCCTGCCTGTGACTTTGTCGCCATCCCAGGCCAGATAAAGCTGCACTTCGGAATGGTCATAATAGCCGTTATGCTTTGGATCAAAGAACTTCTTCTGATCAACGATCAGGGGCGGCACCCAGTTCGGGTCATTTCTATACAACCTGAAGGGCAGCATGATGAAAGCTTTCAAATCCTGTTTGGTCTGGACCGGACGCACTTCTATCATAATTCTATCTCCGTTTTTTTTTAAAACTCACCCAGTTTCTTGGATACGAAATAGTTCAGAACACCCATCGCAAAAGCCATCCCCAGCAGTTTGGTGGTAAACAGCGATCCGGTCTCAAACTGCGGCGCCAGTATGGAACAGAAAGGAAAGGACGAGCAGATCAGAGTCAGCAGCACAGGCAGAATGACTATTGTGTATTGGGCGAACCTGACCTGTGAAAAAACCATGACCAGGATCAGCGCCAACAGGCCTGTGATGACAGCCGGGATGGGTGTAAAGAACAGCATTATGCCGAAATAGGTAAATATGCCCCTGCCGCCTCTGAAGTGCCTTCTCAACGGCAGACAGTGCCCGATCAGCATTGACAGTCCATACAGCATCAGCAGATCATTGCTGTATAAAAAGCTCAGGTCAGGCGGGAACGGCATCTTGTCCATAAAGCTCAGCAGCAGGCTGGCAAAGAACAGAAAGGCATAGCTTTTAACCGCATCCAGAGTCCCTGTCAGGATCCCCAATGGCTTGCTGACGTTGTAATAGATGTTTTCCGTATCTGCCAGGCCGGTACCCACCTTATATATATTCAGTGAGCGGAAGCTCTTGGCTAGCATCCTCGCCGTCGAAAATCCGCCGTAAAAATAGGATAGCAGAATGATCAGTATTGCGATCAGTATCATTTACAAAACTCCCTTGCGCAGATCA
>CAZWJK010000038.1:0-14046 GCA_964634035.1 uncultured Candidatus Cloacimonadota bacterium
ACCGCATCAGTTATGGTGCCGGTCAGCATTGAACTGGAAGGCACGGCGGAAGAATATGGCAAGGCTCTGTTCAGCAGCCACCTTACCCCATTGGTGCAGCGCTGGACAGTGTTGACCATGAGCAGGGAATCCGGCTGCAGATTATTGGTGCCGCATTCTATCACCAGAGCTATTGTACCTAACTGCTGATAGAGCCAGTCATTGGTGCCGCCCTTGCGTCCTTCCGCAGCCAAGGCAACATAAGGCCCTGTACCGTCTTCCTTGATGATCTGGCCTGCCACACCGGTGCCGATCTGAGCACTCAATGCCAGGTCGGGAGCGGGTCTGACACCAAGATAATTTACAGGATAAAACAGCTTTTCAAACAGGCCGCTGTTGGGATTTCTAGAGGAGTGCCAGATAATGGCATAAACAGGTTTCTGCACTTTTGCGAAAGCTGCCAGGGCCTGCACCTCACTTTCCGACATGGGTGCTTCGCCTCTGTAATAATCATACTGCTCCTGGGTTCCGGGCTGCCATAAAGTATCACCGTGGCACCAGTTGAAAGCGAAATTGCGGTTGATGTCAACGCCGTCGATGTCATAGCCGACATTGGGGCTGTAATCAAAAATGCCGTTGTTATTCGTGTCTCTTTTATTTTTGCGATAGGTCAGATCCAACCCGTCAGTCACAACCTTATGGCCTTCAGGATTCAAAGTGGGAATGAACCACATCTCGAGCTGAGCGATCCAGAAATTGTATGGCGACATCAGCCGGTTCGCCAGAATCTCATTGATATTGGACATCGTTACCTGCACGCCCAAAACCTCTTCCGCATGCACCTGGCCGATGAACAGAACTGCCGGCTCGGTTTCTTCCAACTCCACATTATCAGAGATCTTCATCGCATAGATGGGCATGTTGTCATTCTGGGTGTGGCCTATGTTATAGACCTTGGCCAGAGTCGGATACTGAGCTTCGAGCTGAAACAACTCAGTGGTGATCTCGTCATAGGTATGGTACCAGGACGGCAGGGCATATGCATTGATCACAATGCAGGTCAGCAATATCAATAAGGCTGTAAGGCGCTTCATACTAATCTCTCCGTAAAACATATTAATCCATTCAATGACTGGTGCAATTTTCATGCCACCAGACACCAGCTTTTCGCCAAGCTGTATTATGTCAATCAGTTATGTGCAGCGCTGAAAAAACCCAACGGCAAGAAATACTTGACCCCCACTGGCGGTTTCAGTTTGTTGCATTGGTATTGAAAAAGAAGATCAGGAGACATTTTGATAGATATAATACTGGCTCTGGTGGCACTCGGAGTGCTGGTTACGGTGCATGAGACGGGACATTTTCTGGCTGCCCGCCTATGCGGAGTGGGAGTGGAAAAGTTTTCCATCGGCTTCGGCAAACCGCTGTTCAAACTGGTCAGAAACGGGATCGAATACAGGATCGGGTGGATCCCTCTGGGCGGATTTGTCAAAATGAAAGGCGATTCCCTGGATGAGGAAACGGAGCAGACGCCTGACAGCTTTCTGCAAGCCAGGTGGTGGAAGAAGATCGTCATTGCGCTGGCAGGACCTTTTTCCAATCTGCTGCTGGCCATGGTGCTCTTCATTCTGGTATTCATGCTGCCGAGTAAGGCGGAAGACCAGTATCCCGTGGTGGGCAAGGCAACCGGTGAATATGAGCTCATTTTTAATGCCGGCGATTCCATTTATGCGGTCAACGGCAAACCGGTGCGCGGCTGGTATCAGTTGATCGGAGCTTTGAGCACGACAGATGAGAACAGGATCGATCTGACCCGCAACGGTAAGCAAACTGCTCTGGACCTTCCTCAGATCGAGCTGGTCAGCTTTGTCAGAGATGTCCTGCCTGCCGTATCCGCCATCGTAGGTGAGGTGAGTCCCGGTTTTCCCGCCTGGAGAGCAGGTTTGAAAACAGGCGATGTCATACTCGCAGTCAATGATTCTGAAATCGCAGACTGGTATGACATGCGGGAGCTGATCACAGGCGCAGCAGGCGATTCCGTCCGGCTGACCGTGCAGAGAGGAGATCAGGTCTTTGCACGCAGCATGCCTTTGGAACAAAATCCCATGGCTGACGGACAGAGGCTGATAGGCATCACGCAACACATGCCGGTCAGTTACAAACAATCCTATCCGCCCGTCAAAGCTGTGCAGTATGGAGTTACTTCGACCCTGAACTTCATCGCTCTGAACTATGTCGGCCTGTATAAGATAATCAGCTGTCCCGAAACGCTGAAAAGCTCGGTGGGTGGACCCGTGATGATCTATTCCATGAGCAGTCAGTCTGCCCAAAAGGGAGTGTCCAGCTGGATCCTGTTCGTGGCTGCCATCAGTCTGGTGCTGATGATCATGAACCTGCTCCCCATCCCTGTTCTGGATGGAGGGCACATCATGTTTGCCCTGGTTCAGGGCATCATCGGCAGACCCGTTCCGCGCAAGGTGCAACTTGTCCTGCAGAACATCGGAATGATTCTGCTCCTGCTTCTGATGACCTATGCCATCTACAGTGACTTCTCCAAAGTCTTTACCAGGGCAATGTCCGGCGCCATCAAACCGATGTAATATCTGCACAAAAGAACAATATTTTATTGACTGAAAAAACCACTGCTGTCAGACTGTCCGCATGGAAGAAATCAAGTATGCCAATTGCTTTGTCTGCGGTCACGACAATCCTGTCGGGCTGCAGCTTGACTTTGTTTACGATGAGGACAGCGCTGCCGCCTGGTTTGATTCGCCTGACTGTTATGAAGGCTATCAGGGTGTCATTCATGGCGGGATAATTGCCACCCTGCTGGATGAAGCGATGGCGAAGGTCATTATCAGAAAAGGCCTGGTTGCTGTCACAGCCGATCTCAACATCAAGTACAGAAAACCTCTGCCCGTGGGCCAAAAGGTCAAAGCCGACGGCACCATCACTCTGCAGAAATCACGCACCATCCATACCAAAGCTGCCCTGACTGACGAGGCCGGAACCGTTTATGCGGAAGGCACGGCAGTTTACATAGTGGTAAAACATCTGCAATGAAAAATCCTTTCAGTGACCTGCTGACCCGTGACGAACAGAAGATCCTGGGTTTTTTGAGCGCTCTGCTGATCCTGGGATTTGGCTTTCAGACTGCCGGAGTTTCCTTTGCCCATGCGGAAAAATCGCCGGAGGAATACACATCTCTGCAGCAGGCCACCCAGCAGGACAGCATCATTCTGATCGACATCAGGACTGCCGGTCTGGAAGAACTGACTCTACTGCCCGGCATCGGAGAAAAACGGGCTCAGGATATCATCAGCTACAGGGAAAGCAGGCAGTTTTCCTCGCCTCAGGAATTGCTCAACATCAGCGGCATTGGAGCCAAAACCTATCTCAAGATGAAACCCATGCTGCAGCCCTTCGGCAGTTTTGGCGATGGTGTGACTGACAAGGCCAAACTCACTGCCCTGCAGTCAATTAGCGCTCAAACCGGCGATCCTGAAAAGTACTTTGACAAACAAGAACTTGACGGAACTGCCAAACTCACAAATAAGGAAATAAGTGAAAAAGTATCTGTTTCTGCTGACAGTGAGAGCATGGTTGATCTCAATACTGCCAACAGAGAAGAACTGCTCAGCCTGACCGGGATCGGCCCTGTCAAAGCTGATGCGATCCTGGCGTATCGAAAGCAGAACGGCGGCTTTTCATCAGTCGAGCAATTGCTCGAGGTGAAAGGCATCGGACCCAAGACCCTGGCCAAGATCAGGTCCAGACTTAAAATATGAATATAGCACGGGAGGAAGTTATGAATCCGGAACTCAACAATCCTGCCTGGAAACCCACTTTGACCATGGCAAAGCTGTTTGAAATGCAGAATCAGTATTATGACGCTCTGGTCATCTATGAGATCATTAGTCAGACTGATGATTCACCCCAAGTCAGGGAAAAGATAGCAGACCTGCAAGCCCGGATCCTTAACGACCCCAACATGAGATATGACTCCCGCATCGAAAAACTATTCTCACCTGAAGAGCTGGCCTATCTCAAGATCATGAATCACTCCGCCTTTGAAAATCTCAATCGGCTCAAGGAGCAGTTTGTCGCCGGCGCTTCCGATTATGAAGTAGTGCTGGAAGAGGACGAGCCTACCATCCGCCCCACTGTATCATCTTATGAGGTCAGGCGCATGGTGGAGGAGATCGACACTTTGGCAGAACCTGAAGAATCCCAACCAGAACAGGCCGCAGAACCCGTCCCGGAACCGGAGTTTAAATCAGAACAGGAAGAGGAATTTTCCGACCGCTTCATCACTGCCACAGAGGAGATCGAACCTCTGACCGATAAGTTAGATGAGTTACCCGGCGGCTTCAGAACCGTATCTGATGACACCGAACCCCTGCCGGACGGATTCAAAAGCGTGCTGAACAAACCCGAACTCCAGGTTGAACCGGAACCGGAACAAACCTCAGCAGAAGAACCGGAACCGGAACAGTCTGCAGCAGAAGAACCGGAACAGGAAGCGGTTGCCCAACCCGAAATCCCCGCTCAACAGAAAGAGCTTGAACCCCTTTCCGCACCCATCGAGCCCCCTGCTGACCAGCCTGAATACGAATCCGACCGGCCCAAATCCATTGCCGAAACCCTGGTCGAAATGCTGGCCCGAGAGATCAATCCCGCCCCCGTGAAAGAGGAATTCCATCCTCAACCCGAACCTGAAACGCCGGCGGAAACTGAATCCGAACCACAGGCAAATTATATTGAGCCGCCTGCCGCCGAACTTGAGACCCTGCCGGAAGAAGTCGAGTCCATCACGGAAGAAATAGAGCAGCCATCTTATGAGGAATCCGCGCCGGTGGAACAGCCCGAACCCGTTTCTGAACCGGAAGAGGAAGAATCCACCATCACTGATCTGGCGGAGGAACTGGTCAAGCACTTCGGCAAGCAAAGCAAGCTGGACGCCATCTCCGTGCAGGAATTCATGCAGGTGGTGATGAAGCACAAGCTGCAGGAGAAAACTGATAAACCGGAATGAGTAAGACCAAGTCCCTGAGCAGTTTCAACACTCTCTGCCAGCGTTGTGACAATGCCTGCAAGCAACCATCCAATGTTAAGCTGATCAAGTGCCCGCGCTTCATTCCGGCACCTCAGCAACTGGAAATCCCGCTCTTCAAAAAGACCCGCAAAACCGAAGCTTCCTGACATGCGCATCATCACGGGAAAATTCAAGGGAACCACCCTCTTCACCGTTCCCGGCAAGACCACCCGCCCGACCACTGATTTCCAGCGCGAAGTCCTCTTTTCCATGTATCAGAACTGGGCAGGCCTGAAAGTCCTGGACCTTTACGCCGGAACCGGTTCCTTCGGCTTGGAGACCCTGTCCAGAGGCGCACAATGGGTGGATTTTGTCGAATTTGCCAATTCCGCCCTCAGCATTCTGCTGAAGAATGTCGCCAAGCTGAACTGCGGAGACTCCTGCCATGTGCACCGGCGCAAGGTGAGTGCTTTCCTGAGTTCATCTTTGGATAAATGGGACGTCATTTTCCTGGATCCGCCCTACAACAAGAACTTGGTCAACGACACTGTCAGACTGATCAGGGAAAGAGAACTGCTGAATCCGGACGGTATCATCATCGTGGAACACCATCCCAAGGAGCTGATCGATCCTGAGTTTCACAAGGATATCATCAATTATAAACAGAACAGCAGGATTACGGCTTTTACGGTCCTGCAGTAAATTAGTCAGTCTGCCAGAAATAATTGTAAAACGTACAGAATTTGCTTTGAAAAAGGCATAGGTAAAAAGCTCTCAACTATCTTTCGTGATGGAGGTTCAGATGCCAAGATTGATGCTATTATTCATTCTCTTTTGTCTTGTATCGTTTACTTTCCTCAATGCGCAGACCGTATCCAAAATCGAACTGATGAACAGCCTTCCCCTCACAGCTTATTTTGATTTTGTCACCACCTGGTCGGACAGCCTGCTGCATTTCTACAAAATAGATAATACAGCCAATACCTTTGTCATCAAGCACTGGACCTGCAGTTCGGATGGCGCTTTAACCGCTCCCATCGGCATGTATGCCTATTCCAATGTGGAAAGCTGGGGCACTTCATTTCCCACTTACCGCAAATACAGAAAGCAATATGGTTATCTCTATATCAGTTTTACTGTTCTGGATTATTTTCATCTGATTAGAATCAGTGAAACAGGGCAGGTTACCCATAAAATCATAGCAGATAACACCAATAGCGGGTTTTACCTTTTCACTACTGATTACCTTTATTATCAGAAATATGTTTCTTACCCACAACTAACAAGCATTCACAGGTATAATCTGAATACTGATACATCTGATTCTCTGTTTACCTGGAATGATATGCTTCCCGGTTTTAATGTTATTGATGAAAAGTATTTGCTGATCAATCCCATCCTTACTGACAATGTGGAAAGCTGCTTTCTGATTGACTCTTTGCAGGTTATCCACCCCTGTACAATATCAGGAATCAGTTTTGTCTATGCAATCAATATCTATTCCTCAGAGATATCTCCCAATACATATATTGCAGTCATTTATGACGGCTTACTCAGAGATGATCACTTTGGAGTCCTGACCATTAACAATTACAATGTGAATTTTTTTTCCACTGGTTCTATCATATACATGATGGAGATGTACTTTGGACATGCATACAATAATGTCATCCCTTATGGCAGTGGGAGATTTTCCTGCATTGATAATGATTTCAACAACTTTATCATCAACTATAAGAATCTTACTTATAACGGTGGGGATATCATACCTGATAACGATTTTCCATATCTTGGCGCATATTCCAATCCCTATTCCCTGCAAAAAATCAATGACAGGTATGCAGTCGCCATTGCCGGTCAGACTTTGGGTCCCAGGCAGTTCATCTGCATTGATTACCAGAACCAGTCTTTGACGGATTCCGTCTTCACTTTTACAAATGCGCCCAATATTGATTATGCAGATCTCTACTCAGACAACGAAAACCTCTTTTATGTGTATAAATCAAGCTCTGGCATGCATCTCTATATCCTGAAAATAGTTGAATACACTGCTAATACTGACCCTGTCCAGACCCCTCAAATCCTGGCTGCCACAGCTTTTCCCAATCCGTTTACTGATGGCACCACAATCAAGGTCACACTGAAACAGGCAGAACCTGTGACTATCTATATCTATAATCTCAAAGGGCAGTTGGTCAGAACCCTCTCCTCAAATGGCAAAGCTGACATCAATCATAATCTTGCCTGGAACGGCAAATCAGACCTCGGCACTACTTCTGCACCCGGATTATTTATTTATAAAGCGTCTACCCCATCAGGTAAAAGCATCTCAGGTAAATTCATCCTGCTGAAATAACCTTTTCACCAAGTTTACCCCAAAACCGGGTCGAAGGACGGAGCCCTTCACCATAAGGGGTGGCTGGCATTACTGTTTCCAGGAGTCCTTTTTGCCAACGTGGCTGGAATGGCTCTCTATCTGATAGGCAAAACGGACTTCGGAAACAAACCTTCCAGGCAGAGAAGTCCAAAAATCCCCTGACTTGCTTGATCTTGTTGCCTGATACGGGTCGAAGGGCGGAGCCCTTCACAATTGGGGCGGCGGGTGGGAATAGATAAAAATCTTTTTACCTTTACGGATGTTATTTTTAATCTGACTATTCTCTGCATCAACTCAAATCAGAGCTTTGTGCTTACCATCATATTTTCTATTGACCTCATTCCACTCCTGCAAATTATGGAGGCATAACATAATGCATTATGATTCCAGAGGTTTAAATGCTTAGAATTTACAACACCCTGACCCGCAAAAAAGAAGAATTCACACCGCTCGAAGCAGGCAAAGTCAAGCTCTACGCCTGCGGTCCGACCGTGTATAACTATTTCCACATCGGCAATGCGCGCGCTTTTCTGACCTTTGACATGGTGCGCCGTTACCTTGAATACAAGGGCTTCGAGGTCACCTATGTGCAGAATATCACTGACATAGAGGACAAGATAATCGCCCAGTCCATCGAGGAAAAGCAACCCTTTTCGGTGGTCGCTGCCAAATACGCTAACGCCTTTCTGGAAGACACCGCACGCCTAGGCCTGAAACAGCCTCACCACCAGCCCAAAGCTTCCGAATATGTCGATAAAATGATCGTTTTCATCGGCGCTCAAGTGGAGAATGGCTTTGCCTATGAGAGCGGCGGCGATGTCTATTTTGAAGTGGGCAAACTGCCTCAATACGGACAGCTTAGCGGCAAGAAAACCGAAGACCAGAAAGCCGGTGCCAGAGTGGAAGAAAATGAACTGAAAAGAAACCCGGCTGATTTTACCCTCTGGAAAGCATCCAAACCCGGGGAACCGAGTTGGGACAGCCCCTGGGGCAAAGGACGCCCCGGCTGGCACACAGAATGCGTGGTCATGTCCAAAGACCTGCTGGGCCTGCCTTTTGACATCCATGGCGGCGGCACCGACCTGATGTTCCCGCACCACGAGAACGAACTGGCCCAGGCCCTCGCCGTGACCGGAAAACCGCTGGCCAACTACTGGATGCACAACGGTTTCCTCAATATCGAGGGTGAAAAGATGTCTAAAAGCCTGCAGAATTTCTTCACCGCGCGTGAGATCCTGGACGTCTATGACGCCGAAGCCATCCGCTTTTTCTTCCTTTCCAAGCACTACCGCAGCCCCATAGATTTCAACCGCGAACTGATCGAGGAAAGCGACAAGGCGGTGAAAAACTTCTATTCCGCTTTATCTGATTTGGATTGGCTGAATGTCGATCCGGACAGCATAGAGGTTCCGCATGCCTTCGGCAAATACACTGCTGAGTTTACAGAGGCCATGGATGACGATTTCAACAGCGCCCGCGCCCTGGCTGTGCTGTTTGAACTGACCACCCGGATCCGTTCAGATGCTGTTCCCGCAGCGGAAAAACCGCCCTATGCCAAAGTCCTGGTTGAATTAGGAAGCGTACTTGGTTTCTTTCAGAACCTGCCTGCCAGATTGACTAAAACCATCAGTCCGGAATTGCAGAAAAGGATAGAATACCTGGTTGAACAAAGAAATCAGGCCCGCCAGAACAAAGACTGGGCTGCCAGTGACCGTCTGCGCGATGAACTCATCGCCCTCGGCGTCGAGCTCAAGGACACCAAGGACGGCACCGTCTGGAAATTGTATAATTAATTTGCAGGACAGTTGATTATCTGTCAGGTTATGTCGTAACACAGATTGTTAATCTGTTGGAGGCCGGGATTGGTAATCCCGGTCACGGATCTGCTCCGGCAATGCCATTACCCGAGCCCAACAGGATGCCATCCTGTGTTACGACACCATAGTTAGAATTCGATCTTCACACCTGCGCAGGAATGACGAAACTGGTAAAACATTGAAACTGATGTAATATGTAAATCAGGAGTAAGATATGCGTAAACTGATTTTGGCACTGATGATTTTGACCGCCGTCACCCTTGCCTGCAAAAAGGAGCAGAACTATCAGTTGGACCGGCCGGAAAGCATTATCTGGAACCCCGTCACCCAGACCTACCTGATCTCCAATGTCGGCAGCGGCACCATCCTTTCCCTGCAGGACAAATTCCTGTTTAACATCTTCAACCGCAGCAAGTTGGAAGCCCCCAAAGGCATGGCGATCCTGGACAACATTCTCTACGTGGCGGATGTGACCAGAGTGGTCGGACTGGATTTGAAAACAGGTAAACAGACCTTTGAAAAAGCTATCCCCGATGCCGTTTTCCTGAATGATGTCACCGCCGATGATGATCGCTCCATCTATGTCAGCGATTCGCGCAGCAATTTTATTGTCAGGGTCGTGCCTGAAACAGGTTTCACTGAGTTTTTCCGTAATCCCAAACTGGTCAGTCCCAACGGACTTTTTTATGCAAAACAAGCTGACAAAGACTTGCTCTATATTGTTTCCATGGAGGCAGATACACCTATCTTAATTCTGAATCTCTTTTCCAAGGAGCTGACTGAAGTTCCTGATCACAAACTCACCCGGGCTGACGGCATTACCCGCGACTTAGAAGGCAACTGGCTCATTTCCAGCTGGGCGGACAGCACGGTCTATAAATTCAGTCCCGACTTTTCGGAACTCAGCCGTCTGCAAAACACCTACCAGTCCCCCGCTGATATCTTCTACAGCATTGAAAACAAAGAACTTGCCATTCCCCATATGCAGACCAACATGATCACATTCGTTTCTGAGGAAAAGTCCACCCGGGTGGAAAACAAGTAAGCCGCTGCAATCAAACCTGCTTGATCCACATCTAAACCACTCTTCCCCTTTGCTTTATCCATAATTGCAAGTCGTAATCCAGTCGGGATCCTGTCGGGATCTAGTCGAATCAATCCCGACTGGATATCGACTGGATTATGACAAAATTATGACTTGGATGTAATCGTATTGAAAGAGAAGAGGATGGAATAAATTAGCAGAACATATAAGAGACTGCTAAAAATAACTTGACAGCTTTTCCCGACTACGTTATTTTGTCTGTAGATTGTTGAATATGGAATAGGGTGAAAAAAGCCATCTTTGCGAGCCGGGATTTTCAAAACGGGGCATGGGGCGGAGCCCCATACAATAAGGGTGGTGGGCGGGATATGAAGAAAATCACGGCTGCATACATGGCTTACCGCCCCGGATCAGAATCAAGATCATTGGAGAAAGAATGAATTTACAACGCTTTACAATAAAGGCGCAGGAGATGCTGCAACTCGCACAGCAGCAGGCAGTTAACCAGGGTCATCAGGAGATCGGTGAACTGCACATCCTGCAGGCCATGCTGGATCAGGAAGATTCCCTGGTTCGGCCGGTCCTGCAAAAGCTGGAAGTCTCTGTCAGCCTGATGGATGACAAGCTGCAGCAAGCTTTGGCAAAACTGCCCAGGGTGCAGGGCGGCGGGCAGCAATACCTGTCCCAGTCCGCACTCAATATCATGAACCAGGCGGAAAAGGAAGCGCAGAAGCTGCAGGATGAATACATCTCCCTGGAACACATTCTTTTAGCTTTGGTACAGAAAGGAAGGGAAACCGCCCAACTGCTCAGTTCCGTAGGCGTCACGCCTGACAAAATTCTAAAGGCGCTGAAGGAGCTGAGAGGCAATCAGCGCATCACTGATCAGGATCCGGATGCCAAGTTCCAGGCCCTGGAAAAGTATTCGCGCAACCTGACCCGGCTGGCGCGCCAGGAAAAACTCGATCCCGTGATCGGCCGCGATGAAGAGATCAGGCGCACCATTCAGATTTTGTCCCGCCGCCGGAAGAACAATCCCGTTCTGATCGGCGATCCGGGAGTAGGCAAAACCGCTATAGTGGAGGGTTTGGCGCATCGCGTCATTTCTCAGGACGTGCCGGAAAACCTGAAGACCAAAGAGATCGTGGAACTGGACATGGCGGCTCTGCTGGCGGGCGCCAAGTTTCGCGGCGAGTTTGAGGAACGGCTGAAAGCTGTTCTGCAGGAAGTGGAGAAATCAGACGGGCAGATAATCCTGTTCATAGACGAGTTGCACACGGTTGTGGGAGCCGGTGCCGCGGAAGGCGCGGTGGACGCTTCCAACATGCTCAAGCCTGCCCTGGCAAGAGGTTCGCTGCATTGCATCGGAGCCACCACTCTGGATGAATACCGCAAACACATAGAGAAGGATCCCGCTCTGGAACGGCGTTTCCAGCCCATCGTGGTGACTGAGCCGTCAGTTGAGGAAACCATCTCCATCCTGCGCGGCATCCGTGACAAATATGAAGTCCATCACGGAGTGCAGATCACAGACGGAGCGCTGGTTACCGCCGCCGTGATGTCCAATCGCTACATTGCGGACCGTTTTTTGCCCGACAAGGCCATTGACCTGATCGACGAGGCCTGCGCTCAGCTCAGGATGGAAATAGATTCTTTGCCGGTCGAACTGGACGAAGTGGAGCGCAAACTGCGCCAGCTTGAGATCGAGAAACTCTCTCTGGAAAAGGAAAAGGACGAGCTCTCCAAACAGCGTCTGGACAAGATCAAGCAGGAAATCTCCGAGCTCACGGAAACCGGAACCGCGCTCAGGGCGCGTTGGGAACACGAAAAGTCGCTGCTGCACGAGATCCGCACTTTGAAAGAAGAGATCGATAACCTCAAAGCGGAAGCGGAAAAATCGGAGCGCGCAGGTGATTATGAGAAGGTGGCAAAACTGCGCTATGGCACTCTAGTCGAGAAAGAAAAGCAGCTCGAAGCGCTCAAGGCTCGGCTTAAAGAGGTCCCCAACACGGAGCAATTGCTTAAGGAACAAGTGGATGAGGAAATGGTGGCGGAAGTGGTCTCCAAATGGACCAAGATCCCTGTCAGCAAGCTGATCCAGAGTGAACTGCAGAAGCTGATCAAGTTGGAAGAGATTTTAGGGCAGAGAGTTATCGGCCAGGAAGAAGGCATCGCCGCGGTGTCCAATGCCATACGCCGCTCCAGAAGCGGGCTGAGCGATACCAACCGTCCCATCGGCTCGTTCATGTTCTTGGGACCGACAGGAGTTGGCAAGACAGAATTAGCCAAGACTCTGGCGGCCTTCTTGTTTGACACGGAGAAGGCACTGGTCCGGATCGACATGTCGGAATTCATGGAAAAGCACTCTGTGGCGCGCCTGATCGGCGCTCCTCCCGGCTACGTGGGTTATGAGGAAGGCGGTTATCTTACAGAAGCGGTGCGGCGCCGGCCCTATTGCGTGATCCTGTTTGACGAGGTGGAAAAGGCGCATCAGGATGTCTTTAACGTGCTGCTGCAGATCCTGGACGACGGCAGACTCACAGACGGCAAGGGCAGAACCGTGGATTTCCGTAATGCAGTTATCATTCTGACCAGCAACATCGGCTCTCAGCTCATCTTTGAAGCGGAAGACGCCGATCCCGAAACCCTGCGCCCACAGTTGATGCAGATCCTGCAGCAGCACTTCCGGCCTGAGTTTCTTAACCGCCTGGACGACATCATCATCTTCCATCGTTTGAATCAGAGACACATGCATCAGATCGTGAAGCTGCAGCTTGATATCCTTCAAGCCAGGCTGGCAGAGAAAAACATCAATGTCACCTTCACCGATGAACTGGTCGATTGGCTGACCGTCAGCGGTTACGATGCCCAGTTCGGTGCCCGACCCCTGAAAAGACTGATCCAGAAGGAACTGGAGAATCAGATCGCGCTGGCTCTGCTGTCCGGTGAAGTTGATTCCGGACTGCCTTTGAAAATAACAGAGAAAGACGGCAGGGTGGTGCTTTCCAATTAATTAGCAACCTATGATTCAGTATTGATCAAGAGCCGTTGAAATTGATTCTTGACAGAAAAGTGCTTTGTTTGTAAACAACTAATCAATCTGGAATCATACATCTACATAAGCAAATTGCATTTAGCTGAGATGTTATGGAAAGGGGGATCAGGTTATGAACAAACGCGTCTTAACCGTTATTGTTTTCAGTGTGATAGTGATGCTGGCTCTGCCGCTAACGGCAGCGGTCTATGATTACACCTTCACCCAGGCTACGGGGACCTACGCGGAAATAACCGGCGGCGTCTCATTGGGCGATGAATCATCCGATGACCAAAGATTTGTCAACCCGGCAGTTCCATTGGGCGGATACGATAATACCGGCCCCGGATTCCCCATCGGGTTCAGCTTTTCTTTCAATGACGTCAGCTTTGACGTGATAGGGATTTCCGCCAACGGCTGGATCTCTTTCGGGCAATCAAGTTTGGGCAATGCTGCCGTTAACCTGAATGCAACCAGCCAATACTCACCCATCAACAGTAATGTTGCGATCTCGCCGTCTCAGTTGGGCAACCGGGTCACCGGCTTTGCGCGAGACCTGCAGGCCCAGCCCGCCGCCACCTTGCGCATGCAGACCATAGGATCCGCCCCCAACCGCGTTTGCGTCATCCAGTGGAAGAACTACAAGCGATATGACATCACCGGGGTTGGCGATTCAATCCGTTATCAGATCCGCCTGCATGAGACCACCAACAAGGTTGCTTTCCACTATGGCAATATCATACACGGTCCCACCACATC
>CAZWJK010000038.1:14146-16080 GCA_964634035.1 uncultured Candidatus Cloacimonadota bacterium
TTATACCTTTACTATCAGGAACCGCGGAACCTCTGCCCAGTCCAATTACACCCTCAGATTGATGAGCGGAACCACTTTGCTGGTCTCTGTTCCCGGCCCTGCCATTCAACCCGGGCAGGTGATCCCGGTCGTGGTCAGCCATACCTTCACCACGCAGGGTCCCATCACTATTTTTGGCAGAATCAACTTTGCCACGGATCAGAACCTGGCCAATAATGACACCACTCCGCTTGACGTAGTGGTTCAGGCTCCCGGAACCATGCTGGTGGGGATCGGCAACGGCATTTCCACTCAGCGCCAGCCCTTTGGCATCTATTATGATTATGAGCGCGACGCTGCACTCTATACAGCAGCCGAAATAGGAGTCTATGGCGAAGTCACGGCTTTGAAATGGTATGTCAGCGTAGCCCATCCCTATGCCGTTCCGTACAGAATCTACCTGAAAACTACGACTGACACAGCTCTGGGTTCCATTCCCTGGTCAACCATGATCTCCGGCGCCACCCTGATGCTGGATGCAACCTATTCCTTCAATCAGGCGGGCTGGGTAACATTTGACTTCCCCACCCCCCTTGTTTACACCAGCGGTAACCTGTTGGTCTTGGTCGAGACCAACGTCGGCAACTGGCAGTCCAACTCTGCTACATTCCGTTATCACACTGCACCGGCCGCTCACCATGAGTATTGGTTTCAGGATGGTTCCGCCCCCACCGGGGTCGGAACACTCAACACCAACAGACCCGATATTGGAATCTTACTGGCCATTGCAGAAATGGGACATCTATCAGGCATAGTCACAGCCGGCACAACTCCTCTGGAAGGAGCCACAATAAATGTTAACACAACAGGATTTAATGCCACCACGTCTGTAACGGGGGCATACAATATCCAGTATATCCCTCAAGGCAACTACACTGTGACCTGCAGCAAGCTCGGATATGTGACACAGACCCTGCCCGTGACCATCACCGCAAACCAGATCGCCACCCTGAACTTCAACCTGGCCGCTTCACCCATTGTAAACGTGACCGGGACCGTTACAGGCAGTGATGCTCCGACCGTTGGCCTGGCGGATGCCGAAATCACTTTAACAGGAATCACGACTCATACTGCCACCACCAATGCTCAGGGCACATTCACCATTTCAGGAGTGAACGGTAACGAAACCTATTCCTACACCATCACCAGATCAGGTTATACAACTGTCACCGGAACCATCAATGTCGGTGCTGTTAATTATGACATGGGAACCGTCATCCTGACTGAATTCCCCTATCCCGCCACCAACGTGCAGGCCGTGGAAGCCGCTCCCAACGTCAATCTGACCTGGACTGCACCGAATCCCAACATCCAGAACTTCGAAGACAGTTTTGAAACTTATCCTGACTTCGCGATAGATTTCCCGCCCTGGACCTGCCTTGACCTTGACCAATCTGCCACTTACGGCAGCCAGCAGTTCAGCTTTCCCGGCGAATACGGAACGATGGCATTCATGGTCTTCAATCCGCTGACTACAACGCCTCCATCCACCGCTCTGATGGGAACAGCCCATTCCGGCAACAAAATGGCAACCTGCTGGGACGCAAGCTCCACTTCCAATGACGACTGGCTGATCAGTCCGCAGATTGCAGTTCCTGACAACGGCGTGGTCAAATTCTGGGCCCGTTCACAGACTGCAGAATACGGTCTGGAACGTTTCCATGTCGGCGTATCCATTTCCGGAACCGCGCCCGCCGACTTTACAACCATTTCAGGTGCCGCCTATGTCCAGGCACCCGTGACCTGGACTGAATACACCTATCAACTCAATTCTTATGCCGGACAGAATATCAGGATCGGGATCAGGTGCGTATCCAACGACGCCTTTGTCTTCATGGTCGATGACTTCTTTGTCGGCGTGCCGGGAAGAAGTATTGAAGCACCAGTGTATAATG
>CAZWJK010000039.1:0-6551 GCA_964634035.1 uncultured Candidatus Cloacimonadota bacterium
GTCTTGCGGTTGCTTTTAAATCCCCTTCGCTTGGCGAGATGGATAATGGCACGGGCTAAGTCTGACAGCGTAAGTTGTCTATCCAGAGCGTCTTTCCTAAGTTCTACCGGGTCCTTTAGAAACACTTGCCTGCGCTCCGGATTTTGCTGTGGCAGAAATCCGTTGCGGTCAAAAAACTCCAGTATCCTGTTCCTGCGGTCAAGATAGCGGTCCAGATTGCGCCTCATCCCGCGGTAGG
This sequence comes from uncultured Candidatus Cloacimonadota bacterium, assembly GCA_964634035.1. Classification (GTDB taxonomy): domain Bacteria; phylum Cloacimonadota; class Cloacimonadia; order Cloacimonadales; family Cloacimonadaceae; genus UBA5614. The sequence goes on from CAZWJK010000039.1 coordinate 239, forward strand.
TGCGCCTGGAAACGCTCAATGGCTCTTTGCTTTTGTCATCCCTGCCGTCAGGGAAAATGCGGACTCCCATGTTGATTATGCCGCAGGGATTGTTCTGTTTGTCGAGTTCCAGCATGCACCAACCGATCGAGGTTGAGCCCATGTCGATGCCGAGGCGGTAGTGTTTTTTTTCGGAAGGCTTCATTTTTTGCTTGACCTCCATAAAGGTTTTCGATAATTTGTCTTTGTAACCTTAATTAACTTTGTATTGATTGGTGTCAAGCTGTTAATAAGGTTTTTACCAACAAATGCCCTGCCGGATTCCGATCTGACGGGGCTCTTTTTTATGTAAACTCAGAAAAACCACATCTCATAAACCAGTTATCCGTCCTCTGGCAATGCTCAACTGCTTTCTTTGCTTCTTTTTGCATATTGTTTCCCTATCTCGCTGTCAACTAAAATCAGGAAACATCATCAATTCTAGGACGCATTCTCCCTAATACCAAAAGTATATCAAAAGCATATCAAATGTATATCAAATGTATAGTAAATGTATTCCAAAGTACATTTGATATACTTTAAACATACTTTTGACTCACATTTGATCTACTTTGGAAAAAGGGGGTGGAGAAAGTGAAAAAGGAAAGGTCAAAATGGTATGTGCTTATTATCTTGACTAAAAAACTTGATTTGAAAAAACATTGTATTATTCATAGAATGAGGCGGTAAATGAGTTTTGACGCCATTCTTGCCATTAGCGGGGAGGAAGGTAATGGATGCAGTCAGGAACAATAGCTCAGAAGTAACCGAAGATTCCTATTGCGGACTTTACTGCGGAGCTTGTGAGATCTTGGTGGCGTATCTCAAGGCTGAATCAGAAAATCGAAAAGCAGAGTGGAGCGAGCTGCCAACCGAGCTGACCAGCACAATGCCGGAAAAGGAAATCAGATGCCTGGGCTGTAAAAGCGGCACAGTATTCGAAGGCTGCCTGCAATGCCCGATCCGTCCCTGCGCCAGGGATAAACAGGTTGATTCATGCGCTGATTGTGATCAGTACCCTTGCCGGATAATAAATGAAATGAAGGCGATAATCGAAAAGATCAAGCAGACAAAACCCCACACTACCAGTATTATCAGCAACCTGGAAGAAATCCGGGAACAGGGAAAAGCAGCCTGGATGCAACAGCAGAAAAAGCTGTGGACCTGTCCGGTTTGCGGAGCCAGACTGAGCTGGTACAGGACTGAATGTCAGCAATGCAAGCCCTGATGGAAATGGGGTCAGTTAAAGAGTTACTATTATGTACTGCTACAAAATTGTCAGAGCAGCAAGGAGGATAAGTTATGCCTGATAAAACTCAAAAAGTAGGCATTTATGTTGATGTTTCCAATATAAACATGAACGGTGGTTTTGGGATGCGTTATGATGTTTTACGGCAATTTGCCTGCCGCCAGGGTGGAGTTGCAACCAGGTTAAATGCATATTGCTCATATGACCAGACCAGAGCTGACAATGATGTAAGTTATCGAAACGGTTATAAGAGCTTCATGAATGCCTTGAGGGACATTGGTTATAAAGTCAATATAAAACAAGTTAAGCATTATACAGACAGAGAAACAGGCGCTACTATCAGTAAAGCCAATGCCGACATGGATTTGGCAGTTGATGTGCTTCTGCAGTCAGACAATCTTGATTATGTCCTGTTGGTTACGGGAGACGGTGATTTTATAAATGTAGTCAGAGCAGTTCAAAACAAAGGATGCAGAGTGGAATGCCTTGGTTTCAAGAATGTCTCAATGGATTTGAAGAAAGAGGCTGATAGTTATATAAACGGTTACCTGGTGCCGGATTTGCTGGGAGCAGTAAAACATAAAGGATATGACAACCAGATAGAATGGGGCAGCATTGGTTCAATAGCAAGAGGATGCTGTTTCAATTATCCGGGAGGATATGGTTTCCTAATGGTTTTATGTGACAGAGCCGGTAATATCTGGAACCGGGATGTGAGAGATCCCGAATCTCCTTATATAAGCATATTCTTCCACGAAAATGAACTGCCGCCGGATTTTAATACCAGTATATTACCTGATAGAGATACAATCTTTGAATTTGAAATACAAAGTAATGAAAAAGGACTAATAGCCGTAGACATAGAAGTAGTTTAAAAGACAACAGCATGAACAAGATAACGATAGACCTAACCATCACCAAGCTCTTTAACACCAGCCGCATCGCCGATTACAAAGACAAAGTGATAGACCTGCTGAGGCGCGTGACCACAGTCTCTGTCGAAACCATGAAAATCGTGCAGGAAATGGAAAAAGATGTTTAACCACGAAACACACGAAATACACGAAAAAGATACATTCAAATAATATCTAGCAAACTAATATCTGATAAGAGGTTATTATTCATTTTACAAAAAAGTCTGCCGGCCTGATCAAGCTAATGCGGCTCGAACTTCCGCTTTCGGCAGGAGTATGCGTTGTCCTGGGCCAGGTGCTGGCGGGTTCAGGGTTTGCACCGCTTTCAACCACAGCCCTGGGATTCTTTTCCATACTTTTCGTCTCTGCCTCCATCCTGATCCTGAATGACATCATTGACCTGGAAACAGATAAGATCAACGCGCCGGACCGCCCTTTGCCTTCCGGGCAAGTTACACCCGCAGAAGCTCTCAGCTTTGCGCTGGTGCTGATGTTATGCGGTTTCGTGATGAGCTATGCCGTCAGCCCAGGCATCCTGTTCCTGGCAATGGGCCTGGCGGCAATCGGCTTTCTTTACAACCGCTGGTTCAAGAAACACGGCTTGCTTGGCAATCTGATGGTGAGTTTTTCGGTGGGGATGACCTTTGTGTATGGCGGTGCATCAGTCGGCAAACCCTTTGATAAAACGGTGCTGTTCTTTGCCCTGATAGCCGCATTGGTCGATCTGGGCGAAGAGATAGCCGCCGATGCGATGGATATGGAAGGCGATAAACTGATCAACTCCAATTCCCTGGCGATCAAACATGGCAAAAGCTTTGCCCGTATGGTCAGCACAGGAATTTTCACTCTGGTTGTGCTCTTAACCGCCATTCCTTTTATCCTGAAATGGTTTACTCTGATCTACCTGATTCCGATGGCAGTCATGGACTTCTTTATTATCTTTTCTCTGCTGAAACTGCACCAGGCAAAACCTGATAAGGAACGCAAATACATCAGGATGATATATCTGGGCGCCACTTTCGGCTTGATCGTGTTTCTGCTGATGCGGCTACTGGGAGTGAAGTAATTAATTGACAGATAACCAAAGCCGCAAAACGTAAACACAGGGATGTCACAAAGGGCAGGGAAATAAACGGCTCGCAGCAGAGCCGGAGGATATGATGAACAACAGTATTCTGATCACGGACATCGGCAGTACGACCACGAAAGCGATCCTGCTGACCAATGCAGATGGAAAATGGGAACTGAAAGGCCTGGCCAACGCGCCCACCACGGTGGAAAAACCGGATGAGGACGTGATGATCGGCGTCCTCAATGCAGTGAAGACTTTGCAGTCACAAACTGAGATCAAGCTAATGGCCATCGAGCCGCAGACCCAGCAGCAGCGGGTCAATCCTGAGCTGAAATGGCTTTCCACCTCCAGCGCGGGTGGAGGCCTGCAGATCCTGGTGATCGGCCTGGTCAAGGAAATGTCTGCCGCCAGCGCCGGCAGGGCAGCTTTTGGAGTGGGCGGCGTTCTGCTTGACGTGATCGCCATAGATGACGGCAGAAGCGTGATCCAGCAGATGCATGACATCGAGGAAAAGCAGCCGGACATCATTCTGATGAGCGGGGGCTATGAAGGCGGCGCCTACGCTTCCGTGCTGCGCCAGGCGGAAGTGCTTTCCTATTGCGAGATCAAGCCCAAGTACAGTCTGAAATCCAAAATACCTTTAATTTTTGCCGGTAACTCCGATGCTGCGCAGGCGATCCAAAGCATTCTGCAGGAAGGTTTTGAAGTTCATATCCTGCAGAATATCCGGTCTGCAGAATTTGAAGAAAAAACTGAACATGTCACTGAACTGGTGCATGAGCTCTTTCTGAACAAGGTCATGCAGCAGGCACCAGGTTACAAAGCGGTGAGCAGTCAGGTTTCCGACCCTGTGATACCAACACCTCTGGGTGTGATGGAAGCCCTTAAACTAATAGCAGAATCGGAAGATAAAAATATCCTGGCTGTGGATATCGGCGGCGCCACGACAGATGTCTATTCCAATATTTTCGGCAAGTTTTACAGGACGGTAAGCGCAAATTACGGAATGAGTTATAATATATGCAACATCTTTGCCAAAGCGGATATGCCCCAGCTCAATCAGTGGCTGCATAAAAATCTGTCAGAAACAGACCTGAGAGACTACATGGGCAATAAGATGCTGAATCCCACCCATATTCCTCAAAATGATGTTACCCTGCATATAGAACAAGCTCTGGCACGCATAGGCTTACAACTCTCCCTGCAGCAGCATCTGAACATGAACTTTTCCATTTCCCAAATCGGTCACTTTGTGCGAATCAAGAATGATGATCTTGATCCTTTCCATGAGCAGTTTTTCCGTGAAAAGCTGAATTCCAAGGCGGAGTTCAAACTGCAGGATTTTCATACTCTGATCGGCGCCGGAGGCGTTATTTCGCACGCGCCTTCACCTAAACAGGCTGCTATCATGTTAATAGATGGCCTGCAGCCCAGGGGGATTACAGAACTGTGGAGAGACAGGCATTTCATCACTCCGCACCTGGGAAAACTAAGCCAGTTGGATAAAACAGCAGCCTTGCAATTGATCAAAACAGAATGTCTGGATCCTTTGTGTTTGTGCGTCAGGCCTTTGCCCAATAAGCTGAAAGCAGGAAAACCCGCTTTGAGAATCGAACTGGTTTCTGGCCAAGGCAGCCGCTTCATAGAAGCCGAAGGCAATAAACTCATCTGGATCGATAATTCCGAAGCTCTGAAAGTGAAAGTCAGAACATATGGCTCTGTGCAGATAGCTTATGAGCAAAAAGAACTGGAAGAAGAGACTGAACTGCCGATTCTGATAGATACCAGAATTTCGGGTCAATTCTCTTTTAATGACTTAAATCAGGCTCTGCACATGTATGACAACATTGATGTCATTGAGAGCGGCAGCACAGAAATCAGGACTGAGCACAAAGCTGATGCTGTATTTACAGGCACACAAAACCGGATTTTTTCCTTGCCTTATGCCGGAAAAGTGTATGTCAGCGAAGGTGATAAAGTAGATCCTGACACGCTTTTGGGTGAAAATCTCTATGACCCTCCCCGCATTTATATCCTGCAGGTATTCAGAGGAAGGGAAAGCAGTCTGTCACAGGAAAAATTCAGGAAATACCTGTTGGTGCAGACCGGAGCGGAAGTCAAGAGCGGACAACTTATCTACAAAGAAGACCAGTCCTTCCTGGAAAGCATTATCAGCACTACAGGATTTAACTTCCACTCACCGGTGCGGGGCAAGGTGGAGAAGATCGACTGGGAAAACTGCACCCTGATGCTGAGAGAGATACAGGACTATTCCTTTGAACCGTACATCATCAATGTTTCGGAAAAGTTGGGGCTCCGTCCCGCCTTTATCAAAGGCGCGCTGCGCAAGCGATTGGGTGATTTTATCACGGGGGGAGAACTGATAGCTGTCAAAAGCTGGAAAAAGCACGACCAGATACTGCATTCGCCGGTGACAGGAACCCTGACTGAGATCGACACCAAAAAGGGAACCGTCACCATCCAATATATGCGTAGAGACCTCAAATTGCAGTCCTGTCTGCAGGGACGGGTATTGCACATTGCCAAAAACCGCTTTATCGAACTTGAATATCAGGGGACTGCAATCAATGGCAGCATTGGTTTTGGCAAAACAGCCAACGGACCTGTGGTTTGGTATGACACCTTTGTCGAAAGTGAGCTAAAGAAAGATTTCATAGCAGTCTTTCCGTTTACGCCCAACCGGGAGCAGCTTGATATCATTGCACGCAACAAACTGGCGGGGATCATCGTTCCATCCCTGCAGGAAGAAGACATCGTGCACCTTTTGGGATACGAACTCGGGGTCGGGATCACAGGTGGCGAGGCAATTCCCTTCAGCATTATCCTGACGGAAGGTTTCGGAAAGCTGAGATTCAAGCCGGAACTGATTGCCGCCTTGAAAGATGCGACGGGCAGACACGGTGTCCTGATCCCCCATACCCAGATCCGGGCAGGTGTGGTCCGGCCCAGTCTGATCATCCAAAATTAACTGTAATACCGGAGCGGGGATTACCAATCCCCGCCCCCCAACAGATTGACAATCTGTGTTACGACACACTA
>CAZWJK010000039.1:6651-8016 GCA_964634035.1 uncultured Candidatus Cloacimonadota bacterium
AGATAAATATCTGTCCGGCAGAAAGGTGGGGGATTTTTATTGACAGAATAGAGGCGCATAAATTAAATACCTGTTACTTGTAGAATAGTGTTATGTGTTTGAATGGCTTTATTTTACAGTGTGGTATTTAACAAGATTACAGAGGTTTTATGCGTATCTTAATCACGGGGGGAGCCGGATTCATAGGTTCCCATCTGGCAGAACGGCTGCTCAAGGACGGGCATCAGGTGCAGGTGATAGACAACCTGTCCACCGGCAAACTGGAAAACATCGAGACCTTTAAGGAGCATCCCAAGTTCAGCTATACCATCGGCTCGATCCTGAACCGCGAACTGCTGGAACAGCTTGCTTCCAAATGCGACCAGATCTATCATCTGGCGGCGGCGGTGGGTGTTAAATACATCATCGAAAATCCGCTGATGTCTCTCAAGACCAATATTGTCGGCACAGACAACGTTCTGGAAGTTGCCAATAAATACAAATGCAAGGTGCTTATTACCTCGACTTCAGAGGTTTACGGCAAGAGTGATCAACTGCCCTTCAACGAGACGGCGGACCGCCTGATGGGGCCGACCCAGATCAGCAGATGGGGTTATGCCTGTTCCAAGTCCATCGATGAGTTTTATGCACAGGCCTTTTTCCGCGAAAAGAAGCTGCCGGTCGTGATCGCCAGATGCTTCAACACAGTGGGGCCGCGCCAGACAGGACAATACGGAATGGTGCTGCCCAAGTTCATCAAAGCCGCTCTGCTGGACCAGCCCATCATTATCTACGGCAGCGGCAAGCAGACCCGCTGTTTTGCCGATGTCTCGGACGTGGTGGACGCTTTCCTCGCCCTGATGAAAGAGAAGAAATGCGAAGGCGAGATCTTCAATGTGGGCACGACGGAATCCATCTCCATCGAAGCTCTGGCGGAAAAGGTCAAGCAGATGTGCCAAAGCAAATCCAAGATCGAATACATGGCATATGAAGATGCCTATGAAGAAGGTTTTGAGGATATGATGCACCGCATGCCTGACCTCACAAAGATCAAGGATTACATAAACTATGAGCCCAAGATGAAACTGGAAGAAATAATTCAGCGGATGATAGAGTATTATGAGAATTAGAAACACTGTCCTCATCCTGCTGCTGTCAGTTTTGCTGACAGCTTTGGCAGCGATAGAACTGCCAATCCAGACGGGGATTCCCGCTTCTGTCAGCGTAACGGGTGATGTTGCCAGACCGGGAGTATACACCCTGACCACAACCAATCGCGTATCTGAAGTGCTGGCCAGGGCAGAGATAGAGTCTGCCGTGCTGCCGGCTTCCCAGCAATTGGTTCCGGGAGCCATGCAGCAGAACATCACAGGATACAGACTGCCC
>CAZWJK010000039.1:8116-16004 GCA_964634035.1 uncultured Candidatus Cloacimonadota bacterium
CAGGAACATTACTCTGCTCAGGCAGGGACAAAAACAGACGCTTGACCTGCTCAGGTTCATGCGTTTGGGTGAACTGGACCAGAATCCTTACCTGAAAGACGGGGATGTGATCATCGTTAATCCCGTACAGTCGGTTGTTTCTCTCCAGGGCAGCGTGCGCCGCCCCGGAGATTATGAGCACCGGCAGGGTGATACGTTAAAAGACTTGCTGGAACTGGCTTTGGGCGTGATGGAAGAGGCGGATCTGAGACACGTCAAACTCTACCGCTATAAAGAGAATTTCATAGATTATGAACTGACAGAACTTAATGCAGCCGGCTATCCGCAAACCGTTAATGCCACTCTGAATATGATCCTCCAGCCAGGCGACCGCATACTGGTGCCCGCCAATTCTGAGTTCCGCAAAGCCTATAAAGTCCAGGTCACAGGCAAGCTGAGAATGCCGGGAATGTATTATGCGGACGGCACCACAACTCTCTATGACCTGCTGGTCATGAGCGGCGGACCGACTTCAGAAGCTGATCTTGGCAGTGCCTTCATCTACAATAAACTGGTCAGTGAAAACTATGATCCCGATTTTGAAAGGCTGCTCAAGTATTCCTACGGTCAGATGACCTGGCTGGAATACAGCTACCTCAGAACCAAGACCAGACAGCTCAAGGGCAAGTATTCCATAGACATCGAAAGATGTTGGATGTCTCAGGGTAAGGAAGCCAATCTGGTTCTGCGGGAAGGCGATGAACTCTATGTGCCGGAAGTTTTGAACGGTGTCTGGGTGGCGGGTCAGGTCCGACATCCGGGTCTGGTAACCTGGCAGAAAGGAACGACATGGAAGAAATATCTGGAACTGGCGGGCGGCTATGCCAACAACCGCAAATCACAAGGCACCCGAATCATAAGAACCCGCTCCGGGAACTGGGTCAAACCCACAAATAAGATAGAGATCAACCCCGGCGACGTGATCTTTGTTCCGGACAAGGAAGAACGCTATACCTGGGATTACATCAAAGAGGCGATCCTGATCGCATCGCAAGTGCTGACTGTCCTGATCGCCATCCGAACCTTCTGATCAACATATCTGGAGAATAAATGAAAGTTCCGTTATTGGACCTGCTCGCACAATATCAACCCATAATGCCTCAGCTCAGACAGGCCATCGATGAGGTCTTGCTCAACCACCAATACATCATGGGACCCCAGGTCAAGGCCCTGGAAACCAAGATGGCGGATTACCTCGGCATCAGGCATGCCATCGGCTGCGCTTCCGGAACCGACGCTTTGGTGCTTGCCATCAAAGCTCTCGGCATCGGGATGGGAGACGAGGTCATCACCACTCCCTTCACCTTCTTTGCCACTGCCAGTTCCATCTGGCGCAACAATGCCAAACCTGTCTTTGTCGATATCGACGCCGCGACCTTTAATCTGGATCCCGCTTTGATCGAGAAAGCCATTACACCACGCACCAAAGCCATCATGCCAGTCCATTTGTTCGGGCAGCCCTGTGACATGGATGCCATCATGGCTCTGGCTAAAAAATACGATCTGGTAGTGATCGAAGACAATGCCCAAGGCATCGGCTCCACCTGGAACGGCAGAATGACCTGCTCCTTCGGCGAGATTGGAACCCTGTCCTTCTTTCCCAGCAAAAACCTTGGCGCCATGGGTGATGCAGGCATGTGCCTGACCAATGATGACGACCTCGCTGATAAGCTCAGACAACTCAGGGTGCATGGCGAAAATCCCAAGTATTACCACAAATGGGTGGGCCTGAACAGCCGTCTGGACACCATGCAGGCAGCTATCCTCTCCGTTAAGCTGGACCATCTGAAAGCCTGGTCGGAAGGCCGCAGACGCAATGCTGAGCATTATTACAAAAACCTCAGCAATGTTGCTCAGATCAAACTGCCATATATTCATCCCCAGGCCCTGACTATTTATAATCAGTTCACCATTATCGCGGAAGACCGTGACAACCTCATGAAGCATCTGCAGGAGCATGAGATCGGCTGCGCCATCTACTATCCGCTGCCTCTGCATCTGCAGGAGTGTTTTGCCGAACTGGGATATAAGAAAGGTGATTTCCCCGTGGCGGAAGAACTGGCGGGCAAGGTGCTCTCCATACCCATCTATGCTGAATTGAGCACTGAACAGCTTGACTTTGTAATTGAAACCATTAAAAGCTTTTATAAATAACACGGCAGGATTAATGAACATAATAGTCTGTATCAAACAGGTTCCCAACACGACTGAGATCAGGATCGATCCCGTGACCAACACCCTGATCCGGGAAGGAGTGGAAAGCATCCTCAATCCCTTTGACGCCTATGCCATCGAAGAAGCGGTCCGCCTGAAGGAACAGTTCGGCGGCACGGTGACTGCCATCAGCATGGGGCCTCCGCAGGTGGAAGCAACGCTCAGGGAAGCGGTTTCGCTGGGTGTGGATGAGATCATCCTGCTCTCCGACCGCAAGTTTGCCGGTGCTGATACCTGGGCAACCAGTTCCACACTTGCTGCAGCCGTCACCAAACATGGCAATTTTGATTTGATCATCACGGGCCAGCAAGCCATCGATGGTGATACCGCACAGGTCGGGCCCGGCATTGCCGCTCATCTGAAACTGCCCCAGACCTGCTTTGTGCGCAAGGTTGACAAGGTGGAGGGCAAGGTGATGACGGTGCAGCGCCTGATGGAAGATGGCAGCGATCAGGTGGAAATGAACCTTCCCGCCCTCATCAGTGTGGTCAAAGAGATCAACACTCCGCGCCTGCCTTCCCTGCGCGGCAAGATGAAAGCCAAATCAGTCGAACTTAAGGTCTGGAACTGTGATGACCTCGGCCTGGATGAAAAACTGGTCGGACTGAACGGCTCTCCCACCCAGGTGATGCACATCTTCACGCCCAAGCATGACAAACGCACCGAGAAGTTTGAAGGCGATCCTGATGAAGCGGTCGAGAAGATCATCACCACCCTCAACGAACTTACGAAATAGAAGCAGGCAGCAAGCATGATAGCTTATCCGCAGATGAATCCCGACCTGGTGAAGTTTGAGCTGTTCGGCTTTCCGCTGCAGATCCGCTGGTATGGCGTGCTCTATGTCATAAGTTTCATCCTGGGCTTTGTCTTATACCGCCATAACCTGAAGGCGAAGAAGATAGAGCTTTCCAAAGACCACTATGAAGGGCTCTTTTTTTCCATGATGCTGGGTGTGGTTCTGGGCGGCAGACTCGGCTATGTGCTTTTCTACAATTTTCTCTATTATCTGCAGCATCCGCTGGAGGTTTTTGCTGTCTGGACAGGCGGAATGTCCTTTCACGGCGGTGCTTTGGGAGTCATTATCCTGGGCGCTTTGTATCTGAAAAAAAATAAGCTCAATTTCTGGAAACTGGCAGACCCGATGATGCCTCTGGTCGCCATTGGACTGGGATTGGGACGCCTGGGCAATTTCATCAACGGTGAGCTTTGGGGCAGAGTGACCCATGTGCCCTGGGCCATGATCTTTCCTGATTCAGACGGCCTGCCGCGTCACCCGACACAACTTTATGAGCTCTTTCTGGAAGGCATCGTACTCGCCATCATTTGCCAGACCGTTTATCGCAAAACCAAAACAGAAGGCACGGGATTCTTTGCCTTCATAGGCTGCTACGGCATTTTCCGCATCTTCATTGAATTCTTCCGTGAACCCGATAAAGGCATCACAGCTTATCAAAACGACGTTCCATACCTGGGTTTCATCACTGTGGGAATGCTGCTCAGTTTCTTGATGGCAGTATCGGCAGCCGTTGGATTGTATTATCTGCACAGGCATAAAAAAGTCACGAAATCGGAGTAAACTATGAAGAAAACGATCATCCTTCTGACTGTTATGCTGGCAGTCATTAGCTTTGGTTTGCAGGCAAAAACAAGCAAAGTCGCAAAGCTGGAAAACAATCTGAAGCAATGGGAACAATTCCGCTGGCAGGGCATAGTTCAGGTCGAATCATCAGCTTTTTCCCTGCGCAAGAATTTCGTTCTGGCTAAAAACGAGGAAGCTTTGCGGATGGATGTCCTGGACAGCGGTGTGCTCGGTCTGCAGGCAAAGCCGCTGGTCACCATCTACATAAAAGACAGGATCGAACTGGAAGCGCCCACCATCAAACAGCTTGCCGGCATCGACCCCAACTGGTTCCTGCCCCCGGGTGCGCTCAAAGGTATGATCAATTTCACTGACTCGCTCAGAAACAGATCCTCTGAGATCATCTCCAAACGCAAGCTGGAGCTGGATGCAGCCCTCTTTACCTTTGACAAGAACTACCGCCTCAGCAACATCAAAAGCGAGATGACAAGCCTGGAATTGGCGATCACCTACAACAGACGCAATCAGCCGACCAAAGTCATTATCAAACGCAGGGATGAAAGGCTCGCTGAACTGCAGATCAATGAACAGAAATACGGTAAAATTGATATCAAGCCGCTTGTCTCCGAACCCGAAGCAATTGCTGAAATCGAGCCGCCTGAAGATCTCATCCCCGTGCAGGGCAAACTCTTTGTCCTGGACCTCGATGACCTGGAACAGATGGATCTGAAATCGCTGCTGGACAGCCTCAAGCTTAGTGACAAGAAGCTGAAGGACTTTAATGTGGACAGTCTCAAGGTTTATCTGAAAGAGTTTGATCACAATGAACTTCCCGCCTGGCTGGACAGCCTGAAGCTCGATCTGAAAAGCCTTGAACAATATGATTTAAAAGAGCTGCTGGACAAGCTTGATCTGAGTGATCTCAAGCTGGAAGAACTGAATCTTGACAGTCTGAAACTTGACCTCAAAGAGCTCGAAGAGCTTGATCTGCAGGAGCTTCTTAAAGATAATAAGCTTGATGAAAAAACGCTTGAGGACCTGATGAAAGAACTCAAACTCGAGGACATGAAGTTGGAAGAACTGCTGCAGGGGCTTGACCTGAAAGAGTTGAATCTGGAAAAATACCTGAACAGTAAATCCCAGTCTCAATAGCAGGATGGTGTCATGATAAAACGCTATGCAAGAGCCGAGATGGAACGCATCTGGACGGCTGAGAACCGGTATGAATGCTGGCTGGAAGTGGAACTTGCCGCCTGCCGCGCCATGCACGAACTTGGCATCATTCCCGCTGAAGATCTGGAACAGATATTGGACAAAGCTGACTTCGACGCTGACCGCATAGATGAGATCGAAGCAGTTACCCGGCATGACGTGATCGCTTTTCTGACCAACGTTGCCGAGTATGTGGGCCCTGCTTCGCGCTGGATCCATTATGGGCTCACCTCTTCTGATGTGCTGGATACCGCCACAGCTTTGCAGTTAAGGCAGTCTGGCCTGCTGATCCTGTCTGAACTGAACCGCCTCAGCGAAGTCCTGAAACTGCAGGCGAAGGCCTATAGAAATACCATCTGCATGGGGCGTTCGCATGGCATTCATGCTGAACCGACCTCCTTCGGGCTCAAATTTGCCCTCTGGTATGACGAAACCCAGCGCAACATCAAGCGTCTGCAGGAAGCGATCGACACCGTCAGCGTGGGCCAGCTTTCAGGAGCGGTGGGCAACTATGCCCACATCGATCCCCAGGTGGAAGCCATAGCCTGCAAATACATGGAGCTCAAGCCCGTCAATATTTCCACCCAGGTCATCCAGCGTGACCGCCATGCCTTCTTTCTAAACGTGCTGGCGATCATCGCCTCCACAATCGAAAAGATCGCTCTGGAGATAAGGCATCTGCAGCGCACCGAAGTTCTGGAAGCGGAGGAAAACTTTGCCTCCGGACAGAAAGGCTCATCCGCCATGCCCCATAAACGCAATCCCATTGTCAGTGAGCAGCTTTGTGGACTGGCGCGTCTGCTCAGGACCAATGCCCTTGCCGCAGTGGAAAACAACGCCCTCTGGCATGAACGCGACATCTCCCATTCTTCAGTGGAGCGCATCATTCTGCCCGATTCCTGCATCCTGATCCATTACATGCTGGGCAAGGCCTGCGACCTGATGCAGAACCTGCTCGTCTATCCCGACCACATGCTGAAAAACATTGAAAAGACCAACGGCCTGGTCTTTTCCCAAGCCCTGCTGCTGCATCTGACCCAGTTTGGCCTCAGCAGGGAAGACGCCTATGCCCTGGTGCAGCGCAATTCCATGACCTGCTGGAAAACCGGACAGCCCTTCCTGGAACTGGTTCTGCAGGATGAGGACATCAGAAAAGTCCTCTCAGAACAGCAGATCAGGGACATCTTCAGTTATGACCGCTATCTGCGCCAGGTGGATTTTATCCTGAAACGCTGCAATATAATCTGAGGTAAGTCATTCCTGTGAAAGCAGGAATCTTATTGTTACCATAGAGTGTCACCCTGAGCATAGTCGAAGGGTGATGAAAACTGTGTCATGGGCAATCCTGCCCGTGTTGTCAAGCGCAGGAAAGATACAGTAGGTACAGGCGTCCTCGCCTGTACCAGAACGCCGTAATTACAGGCGCCTCGCCTGTATCAGGACATGCGGGGACGCATGTCTCTACGGCTCATAAGATTCCTGCTTGCGCAGGAATGACATATTGTTTTTATTAGTGTATTTAGTATATTTAGTGTATTTCGTGTTCCATAGCGAATTCAATAACTCAAAGGAGTTAACAATGAAAAAACTGATTATTGCCCTCGGACTGGTCACCCTGGTGCTGCTGCCCGTTCTGGCAGTTGCGCAGAAGGCCGACAAAGGCGATGCCATTCTCGGCGTCTGGTTCAACGAAGAAAAGGATGCCAAGATCGAAGTCTACAAAGAAGACGGCAAGTATTTCGGCAAGGTCATCTGGCTGAAATTCCCCAATGACGACAAAGGCAAGCCCAAGACCGATATCGAGAATCCCGATCCCAAGCTGAAGAACCGTCCCCGTCTCGGTTTGGTTGTCCTCACCAATCTTGCCCACAAAGCCGGCGCCAAGTATGAAAAAGGCAAGATCTATGATCCCAAATCCGGCAAGACCTATTCTGCCCAGGCGGAACTGGCGAATCCCAATCTGCTCAAGCTTCGCGGCTACATTGGCGTCAGCCTGGTGGGCAGAACCAGTGAGTGGACCCGGCCTGAATAATTAAAGCGTTATACCCGTTCTTTGGCAAGCTCTTTACGCAGAGCCGGAGCGCGCTTTCTGTGCCTGAGTTTGACTCTGCAGAAAGTTGACGGCTGATTTTGTCTGCTTTGTAAAGGCTAAAAAAAGAGGAAAATCAGGTCTGATAATTGCTCATAAAATATACATAAACAGAAATGAGGCTGTTGCAACAAAGGTCTGAGGAGAGATGAAATGACGGAACACACTGAGCCGACCAAGGTTCTAATTACCGATACCAAAACCCTGCACAAGATCAAGTCCATGCAGTTGCGCAAGCAGATGCTGCCCATTGTTATAGTGGTGCTGCTGCTGATCGCCAATATCGTCTATCCGCAAAGGATCTATTTCTATCCCGCTTTGTTGGCGTTCGGCTGGTTTCTGCTGGCACGGATACTGTTCAGGACCAAAAACAAGATCTCTGCCCCTGAGCCGGGAACCTTTGTCTCGCCGGTCTGCGGACGGGTTAAGTCACTGCAGAGAGGCGAGGACGCCACCCTGGTCACCTTGCGCAAGTCCTGGCTGGACGTGGTGGAACTGCGTCTTCCTTATCCTGACCTGAGGCTGGAAAGCAACCGCAACTGGAGCTTTGAAACCGCTTCCGGAAAGGTGGAGATCACGATTGAATCCAAGCATATCACTTTCTTTGACAATAAGAACATCACCGGCGATGTCATCGGCGTGATCCCTTCCAGCGCTATCATTACTATCAATGTTCCTGCCGGCATCTTTGTCAAAATTAAGGACGGCCAGCCTGTCTTCGGCGGTGAAACCGTGATCTTCGCCTTGTCTGAACA
>CAZWJK010000040.1:0-15953 GCA_964634035.1 uncultured Candidatus Cloacimonadota bacterium
TCTGGAAGAGAAGGAAACGCTGCTCAAGGAGTTTGAGACCACCATGTTCGCTTTGCGTGACACGCTGGCGACGGAACGGGTCAAAGCCAAAGAAGCCATTGCGCAGAAAGAGGTCGAGATCGCCGAACAGCAGAAGATCATCGAGATCGTCAACCAAGAAGCGAACACCATCTACTACATAGTCGGCACGCGCAAGGAACTGATAGAGAAAAAGATAATCGAGCGGGAAGGCGGATTCCTGGGCATCGGCAGAGTTTCCGTGGTGCAGGTGAATGCCGATCTGAACGAGTTTGACAGCTTTAACCTGCTGGAGACTGACAACATCACTTTTCCCATTACCAAAAAGGGTTATGACGTCCTGACAGCACAGAATGCTTCATCCTATGCGGTCGAAAAAGGGGAGGATTCCCATGTCCTGAAGGTCACGGACAAGGATCAGTTCAGCAAAAACAAGCTCCTGGTCATCGAGATATTATAACATAGCTTAGTCTTAATCATAAAAAAACTCCCTGCTTTTTATGAGGCAGGGAGTTTTATTTTGCTTGTGAGATTGAAGCTGTTAGGCTTTCTTGTGGCAGAACCACCAGTCATAGCATTCGAATTCACCTTTTTTGGCGGATTCCAGTCTCTGTTTGGCAGTGTCAACATCTTTGGCGGGTGGAATGATCACGTTGTCTTTCAGGATGTCGTTGTTGGGCCAGTTGGCAGGCATGGCGACCTTGTTCTTGTCGGCATACTGCATAGCTCTTACGCAGCGCAGGATCTCTTCCATGTTGCGTCCCAGTTCCTGAGGGTAATAAAGCATGATTCTGATCGTGCCTTCAGCGTCTATAATGAAGACGGCGCGCACGGTATTGGTGCCTTTGCCGGGATGGATCAGCCCTAATTTTTCGGCGACGGCGCCGGTGTCGGCAATGATCGGGAACTGGATTTCCACGCCCATCTTTTCCTTGATCCATTCTTCCCACTTGATGTGAGCATAGACCTGGTCAACGCTGAGCCCGATCAGTTCGCAGTTCAATGCTTTGAACTGGTCCTGCATTTTCTGGAAGGCGACGAACTCTGTGGTGCAGACGGGCGTGAAGTCTCCCGGATGGCTGAACAGCACGAACCACTTGCCTTTCATGTCGTCAGGCAGGACTTTTTCACCCCTGGTGGTGACGACTTTCATCTGGGGGAACTTGTCTCCCAATAAGGGAATGCCTTTTTTTTCATTGATGTTATCCATGATTTTCTCCTCTTTACATATGATTAGTTTCTGAACATATCATAACCTTAAAGAAAACATAAGCAAACAGTTTCTTTCAATTTATGGTTCCAGTTTTTTCACGATGCTGTCAACAAACTTCTGGAGCGTTTGGGCGGATTCCGTTTTTCCGAAGTCATAGATAAAAGGCCTGCCTTTGTCACAACTGGAGGCGATGTTTTTGTCGAACGGCAACCTGGCCAGCAGGTCCAGATTGTAGTCCAGCAGCATCTTGGCAACGCCTTCGCCTTCAAACAGGTAGATCCTTTTTCCGCAATGGGGGCAATCTATGTATGACATGTTTTCTATGATGCCAAGCACCGGAAGCCCCAGTTTCTGCGCAAAATCAAGGCTTTTCCGCACATCCATGACAGCCACGTCCTGAGCCGAACTGACAACGATAGCGCCGTCCACCCTTTCCAGAAGCTGAAATACGGACAAGGGCTCATCACCTGTGCCGGGAGGGCAATCCACGATCAGGTAATCGAGCTCGCCCCATTCCGTTTTCTGGATCATGTCCTTGAGCGCGCCCATCTTGAGCGGACCGCGCCAGATCAGTGCTGCGTCAGGGTTTTCCAGCATATAGGCAATGGAGAGAGCGTGGAAATTATCATGCAGTCTGACCGGTTGGATCTTCTTTTCAGCAGTGACGCCGGCCCTGACGCCATCCGTTCCAGTCATGCGTGCCAAAGAAGGACCATGCAGGTCTGCATCGAGCAGGCCGACCTTTTTTCCCATCATGGCAAGGCCATAAGCCAGGTTCACGGCGATGGTGGATTTGCCCACTCCGCCTTTGCCGCTGAACACCATGATCCTGTGCCTGATATTGCTCAGATCAACTTTGGTTTCTGTTTTTTCTTCCGACATTAACTTTCCTTGTAATTATCAATCTGTTCGTTCAACCATTGGATCTGCTTTTCCAGATCATTCTTCTGTGCCTGCAAATCGTCCTTGGTGTAAGGATACATGTCCTGGCTGGCTTTGGGTCTGAAAAAACCGGCAAAATCCCACCAGCATCTGCGTTGACGGAATCCCATTCCGCGTCCGCGTCCATTACCCAATCCAAATCCCCTTCCGACCGGGGTTCCAAACCTTCCGCAGGGTCCCATCCCTCTGCCGGGACGGCCGTCGCCGAAGGGTCCTGTTCCATCATGATACGGCATTATTACCTCCTTGTGTTAATTGATTGTTTTTAAACTTGTCATAAGCCTGTTTAATGGTCAGGCCGCCCGCTCCTGTATAAATCTTTAACTGCATGCGGGTTAATATGTTGAGAGCATTGCCGCCGGGCCCGTTGCCTGTGATCAGGACATCGGGAGCCAGGTCATAGATCTTCTGTGAAGTCATCGGACCGGCGCCGTGAGCGACATTGATGATGTTTCTGTTGTCATGCACGCTGAGCTGCTGACTTTCTTCATTGTAAATGAGGATAAAATCGGTTCTGCCGAAACGCGGATCTATCTCTGCGTCCCAGGTTTCGCCTTTACTGGTAAAAGCTATTTTCATTGTATCTCCTTGGTGATTTGTTGCCAGATTTTTGTAAAGCGGCTATTCCATTTGTCATGGTTGTATTCCACAAGACTTTGTCCCAGTGTGATTGCCTGATGAAAGTCTTCGTCATAAGGCAGGTTATCGATGTGTGTAATGTTTTCGGAATGGAGGAAGCTTTCTGTCTTTGATGCAATTGCCGGATTGATGTCTGCTTTATTGATAATGCAGCCGCAGGGGAGACTGAACTTTTTGGCAAGCTGCCAGACCCTTTGCAGATCAGACAAACCTGACAGAGTCGGCTCTGTAACCAGCAGGGCAAAATCAGCTCCGGAAAGTGAAGAAATCACGGGACACCCAATGCCGGGCGAGCCGTCCACCAGAATGAAATCCCGCTTTTCCTGCTCTGCTGTTTTCCTGGCTTCTTTTTTAACCAGGGCTACCAGCTTGCCTGAATTATCTGCTCCGATGCCAAGTTTGGCATGAACAAGCTTGCAGTCTATCCTGGTCTGTGAAATGAAGCATTGTCCCACTTTCTGCTGCGGCAGACTGATTGCCTGCACGGGGCAGATGTGATAGCAGTATCCGCAGCCTTCGCAGTCAAGCTCATTCACTTTATAAAATCCTTCTGCATGGTCAATTGCGCTGAACCGGCAAACCTGTTCACACTGCCCGCAGGATATGCATATTGAAGTGTCTATGTGTGCTTTGACACCGCTGTAGAAGTCTTCCTGACTGAGGACTGAGGGTTTCAGGATCAGATGCAGATCGGCAGCGTCCACATCACAGTCTGCCATGACAATATTTTGGGCAACAAAAGCCAGAGCCGCAGCCACAGAGGTCTTGCCTGTTCCGCCCTTGCCTGAGATAATGACTATTTCTTTCATTCCGACCCTGCCAGTTTGTCCAGTTCTGACAAAATGTCGTCCATGCCATTTCTGAACTCCGGGATTTTGTGATAAATCACTTCTCCATTGGAATATAGCTCTGCAATGGCTCTCTGATTCGGCAGCTTGGCCCAGACCGGTATGTTCTGTGAATCGCAATATTGGAAGACATCTTCATTGCCGATCCCGTAACGGTTGACGACCACTGCCACAGGTTTGCCCAGATGCTGCATGGTTTCGACTGCCAAAGACAGGTCATAGAGCCCGAAAGGCGTTGGTTCCGTGACCAGAATGATGAAATCGGCATCTTTGGTTGCGTTGATTACGGAGCAGGAAGTGCCGGGAGGGCAGTCCATAAACTGGAAATCAGCGCCTGAGTAATTCTTATCCAGATAATCCAGGGTCTGGTGTATCAGGGGCGAGGCCATCTCCACACCAATGTCGAGCTTGCTTTCAACGAAATTCAAACTGCCGGACTGATAGTGACGCAAATAACCCAGGGGCATGTCCTGCATAGGCAAAGCGCTGACAGGACAGAGTTCACTGCAGGCATAGCAGGAATGGCAAAGCTCCGGCAGCACAAGGATTTCGCTGCCGAGTTTCAGGACTGCATGGTAATGGCAGACCTCTTTGCATTTTCCGCACAGGGTGCATTTCTGCTTATCCCATTGCGGAACAGACCTGAACATCTGCTGTTCCGACTCAAGCTTGCCTTTGACAAAGATGGCGCTGTTGGGCTCTTCCACATCCAGGTCAGCCAGAACCACATTGCGGATTTCGGCTGCGCGCAGAGCGAGATTGACTGCCAGAGTGGTTTTTCCGGTGCCGCCCTTCCCGCTGGCGATGGCTATTCTCATCAGTGGTCGCAGCGGTTGTCGCCGTCTTCCAGCTTGCCCTGGAGGTAGGTATTGACCAGTTCTTTCAGAGGCAGGGCAGGAACTCCGACTATAACTTTGATGTTATTCTGGCAGAAAAGTTCCTGCGCTTTCATGCCCATGCCGCCTGCGATGACGACACTGCAGCCCAATCCGCTTAAAAAGCGGGGATGCGAGCCGGGTTCGTGGATAGGTGGATCGATCATTTCTTCTTTGACGATCTGAGTGTTTTCAATGGTGTAAATCGCGAAAGCTTCGCAGTGTCCGAAGTGCGAGCTTAACTGTCCTCTTTCCAATGGAATGGCTATTTTCATTTGATTTCCTCTTTCAGTATTTATAGACTTAACAGGGTTTGATTTTACTGATGGCAGCTTCAGCCGCTTTGATCAGAACGTATTTGGTGGGTGCGGTGGTCAGCAGGGGATGGGTGCCGATCTGATAAGAGACGAGTTCATAGACAGTTACGCCTTTCTGAATGGCCAGGCCGATTACATTTATCAGTTCGCCGGCAGATTTGCCGCCGCAGATTTCACCTCCGATGATAATTCCTGTGGAAGGAGAGACCACCAATGAGACCCAAAGTTTGGAGGTGTCGGCAAAGCCTTCCGGATGCCTGTCCACGTCTTCAAATTCACCACATATGTATGAAATTCCTGCCGCTTCGGCTGCCTGTTTGATTGCTCCGGCAGAAGCAAAGACCTTGCCTCCGATCTCGGTGGAAAATACAGAAAGAGTGCCTGAAAAAGTGCGGACCAGATTGATCTCAAACAGATTGTAGCCCAGGATGCGTGCTTCGGCAGTGGCTGTGGAGGCCAGCATGATGTTGTCTTCCCTGCCTGTGATGAAACCGATGGCACCGGAGCAGTCGCCCACTGCAAAAACATCTTTGACGGGCGTGCGCATGTAGTTGTCGCGGATGATGGCATTGTTGCAGTTGACTTTCAGACCTGCTTTTTGAGCCAGTTGAGTGTTTGGCGTGTAGCCGATTGCCTGGATCACCAGTTCCGCCGGAATTTCTGTTCCGTCAGAAAGTTTGACTGCAGTGACGTTTCCTTCCGTGCCAATGATTTCTGTGACTTTGGCAGAAGTGTGCAGATGAACACCCGCTTTCCTGATTGCTTCATCTGCAAGGTGAGTAAGTTTCTCTGAAAAGGCGGCGCAAAGGCAATGTTCTCTCATTTCCACCAGGGATATTTTCTTGTCTTTGAATTTTGCCAGTTGTTCAGCAACTTCCACGCCGATGAATCCGCCGCCGATGATGACTATGTGTTTGGCTTCGTCTGTTTTTTCCTTGAGAATATTGATGTAGTTGTATGACTTTTTGATGTATTTCACTTCATTCAGGTCATACCCTTTGATGAATTTCGGTACGATGGGAACGGAGCCGGTGGCAAACACCAGTTTGTCATAAGAGAATTCAAGCCCGTCCTGGGTCGTCAGCTTTTTTTGTTCAAAGTTCACATCCGTGACTGTATCGACCAGAACTTCCCCGCCCGCTGCCACAAATGGAGCAGGACCCATCATGTTCTTCTCGACGCTGCCCAGGTCATGAAAGACATAAGGAATGCCGCAAGGCACCAGTCCTTTTTCCTCTTCCTTGATCATCAGGAAACTTTTTCCGGGGTTCTGCTTTTTGCCGGTCACGCCTGTTATTATGGCAGAAGGACCGCCCCCGATGATGATGACATCGTAATTTTTCATATAATTCTGCTCCTTCTATTTGGCTGTTTCCAGTTCTTTGATTCTGTCGTTCAGCCACTGGATCTCTTTTTCCAGTTCCTGTTTTCTTTCTTTGAGTTCCTCAAGTGAATACTGATAAATGTAAGGATGAGTCCGCATGGCGTTTTCAACGAAATCTGGATCGACAAAATCGTCTAAATTGCGCTGACCTCGTCTCTGGCGGGAAGCATTGCCCGCAACCCCCATACCTTGCCTCATCCCGCGTCCGGAGCGGCCTGAACCGCGTGGGCCTTTTCCATTAAAACCTGGCATTTCTACCTCCTCGGTAACATTTTCTGCATTGTCTGCAGGATTGTTGATAGCATTCGTCCAGTGATACGAGATTGGGGGAATTGCACTCTGCGCAGTGGAAAACGTCTCTTTTGTCAGTTTCCAGAATGAAGCCGCAATCCTGACAAAGGAAAATATGTTTCTGCAGCTCAATATCGCCGCCTTCGATCATCAGAATGCAGCCTTCCACCAGGGCGGTGGCATATTTGACTCTGGCCTTCTCATAGATGCGGGTCAGGGTCGGTCTGGAAATCTGCATCTGAATTGCAGCTTCCTCTTGTGTAAGATGCTGGTAATCCAGCAGCCGGATAACCTCAAATTCATCCAGAGACAGAACCACGGTCTTTCGTTGCCCGCCCAGTCTGCCGAAAGGCCTGAATCCCTTTACCGGCGGGGCTGACTGTACGTGTCTGCTAATGCAGTTTCTTCCCATATCGATCTCGCTTTTATGAACATATGTGCAAAATATCCAACCGCCGCTTTCTTGTCAATCACTTTTTGCAACACACTCATCTTTCCCTTAATCTGATATTTTTTGATCAAAAAATTGATCTTCCTTAAAACTATCCCGGGCACTTCCCGGGCACTTCCCGGGTAAAGCCCGGGAACTGCCAGGGAACTATTTATGGAAAAATTAGACAAAATGCCTCTTCCAATCAGCAGGGATGGAGAGCTGGATGCCAACGGGCAGAGGGTTTCCATCCCTTTTCTTATGCGTGTGAGAAAAATCTGCTTGACTAAATCTGAGTTAACAGGAAGTTTCGGGAATAAGCTAAAACACTGATAAAGATGGTGTTTGAAAAAGCAGAAAGGATTCAGATATGTTAGCTGTGTGCGGAGTAAACTGCCCTACCGACTGCAGGGCTTATCAAACGGAATGCGAGGGCTGTAATGAACTGGAGGGGAAAATCCCCTGGGCAGTGTTTTACGGAAGGGAAAGATGTCCCATCTATGATTGCGCCATGGAAAAGGATCTGGTATCCTGCGGCGACTGCGGATCGGCACCCTGCCGGATCTGGTATGACACTCGCAATCCGGATGCTTCGGATGAAGAATTCGAGCGGGACATTAAGTCCAGATTGAGAAATCTGAAAAAGAGAAAAGAGGAGATAAAATGAAAAGCAGATTTTATTTGATAGCATTAATTACCGTTTTCATGCTTCTGGGCTCAGTAAACCTAAGCGCTGCGGCACCGCAGGAAGAGGAAAGTTCCAATGTGCTGACCGGTATCCTGACCATGCTGAGCGCGTTTTCGGTGGAGTTTATCAAAAATCAACGCTATGAACTTGAGACAGGTATCATCAACACCGGCTACAACGATATCTGCGTTCCCGGCGAAGGCGGTAACCTGTTCTCCATGAAAGATGACCTCAAACCTGATCCGGCCTATCATTTCAGGTTCAGACTGATCCAGCCGCTGGCAGAAAAGCACCGCCTGATCTTTATGTATGCCCCTTTAAAAGTGAAGTACTCTGGCAGTATCAACCAGGATATTGCCTTTGCCAATGAGCCTTATTTTCCACAAGGCACTGAATTGGATGGAGAATACAGACTGGATACCTATAAACAGAGCTATATGTTTGACCTTCTGAGCCGGAAAAATACAGTGCTCAGCGCCGGAGCATCAGTCCAAATCAGGGACGAGGCTATTATCCTAAAAGGCGGAGAACGTTACGGAAAAAGGGCAGACAACAACGTAGTCTTTTCTGCCAATCTGAAAGTTCTGCGCGCGATTAATGAGAAAGTCTCTCTGCAAGCGGAAGGCGACGTTCTGATCGATTCCAAGAACAGGGCGGAAGATATCTTCCTGGGCGTGTCCTACAAGATTCTCAAGGATTCCAGACTCAATGTGGGCTACAGACTCATTGAACGCGAAACCAACAAATCCGAGATCTACAATAGCGCCATGTTTCATCTGCTGACCGTCGGCATCGACCTGAATCCGTGAGGATTTGTTTTTTTCGAAAGTAAGATTATTATGTGGAAGACCGGCATGTTGAAGTAAACGATAAGACATTGAATAAACAGGATGCCGGCAAATAAATCGGGAGAATCAAAATGAAATATAAATTGACCGCTGTTACAGTCATAATGCTGGCCCTGATGTTTACGGCTGCACTTCTGCAGGCACAGACAGGCGAAGGAGAAGTCAACAGCTCAGACCAGGCATTGCGTGAAAAAGAAACTGCTGCCAACGAAGCGATTTTCAGCTCATTTCTGGATGCGACAATACCTACCAGGCAGAACAGAAGAAAGATCGAAATTGAAACAGGGCTTGCCTTTACCGGCTATAGCGATGTCCGCATTCCGGGCGACACGGGAGATTTGTTTTCGCTGTCAGAAGATCTGAAGGCTGAAGTGACGCCGGCTTTCCGGTTCAGAATCACCCAGCCGATCGGAGAAAGGCATAATATATCGTTGCTGGCGGCACCTCTGCATGTGGTATCCAAAGGCACGATCGACAGAGATGTGAATTTTGCAGGTGAGATCTTTGCAGCGGGAACGGAATTGGAAGGAACCTACTGGTTCAATTCCTACCGGCTGACCTACCGCTATGACATCATCAACAATTTCAAGACTGAATTCGGGATCGGTTTCACAGCCAAGATCAGGGAAGCAGGCATCAGGCTGGAAAGCGACACTAAATCAGCCAAGAAAACAAATGTCGGCTTCGTGCCGATCATAAATTTCCGCTATGACAGATATTTGGGAAAAAACTGGTTTCTGCTGATCGAGGGCGATGCTTTGGCAGCGCCGCAAGGCAGAGCGGAAGACATCAATGCCGGAGTTAAGTATAAACTGAATGACTGGGCAAAGCTGAAAGCAGGCTATCGTCTGTTGGAAGGCGGCGTTGACAATGACGAGGTCTATAACTTCGCGCTGTTTAACTATGCCACCATCGGCATAGAATTAGGTTACTAAACCAGTTGTAGTATTAGAAGAGGCAGGAGCTTTGTCCTGCCTTTTTTTATTGTTCCTCTTCTAAGCTCTTGATCTTCTGCATGAATGCTCTGATGCGTTCTTCAGACAGGGCATTGGACCAGATCCCGTCTGCCTTGAAGTGGGACCCGACGATGAATCCATCTGCCAGAGGCCAGTATTTTGCGATGTTGTCAATTGTGATTCCCGAACCTGTCAATACGGGCAGGGAAGAGTGTTTCTTGGTTTCTATCAGGTCATTAATGAGTATTTCTTTTCCCGTGGAAGATCCTGTTACAATGAGACCGTCACTCAGGAAAAACTCTGCTGCAGAGGCAGTTTCTCCTATTGTAACATCAGCCGTGATGCTGTGCGCGGAGTGTTTCTTCTTGATGTCGGTAAAAATGGCAATGTGCTCTGCGCCTATCTGTTTTCGGTAGCGCAAAAGCTTTCCGGCACAGCTTTCCATATATCCTTCGTCAGCAATATGTCCGTAAACAAAACCTTCCGCTCTGATAAACTGCAGGTCCGCTGCGAGAGCTACAGCCAAGGCTTCCTGATTGGCGGCCGCCAAAATCTGAATTCCGATGGGGACTTGAACTGCCATTCTGACTGCACAGGCAACCGCAGTCATAACTGAAACAATTTCAGGACCAACAATTTTATTCAGATAGGGGACATCATGCATGTTCTCCAGGATGATGGCGTCAAGGCCAAGGTCTTCATACATCCGTGCTTCTTTGACAGCCATGGCAACTATCTCAGCAACAGCATACTTGTGCAAAGGGGTTCCGGGCAGGGCATGGACATGCACCATTCCTACAATTGGTTTTGGTCCTGAGAAGATATTGTTGAACAAATTCATAACGACCTCTTTTAACACTCAATGCAATATGAACTGCACAATCGTAATCGTCAAGCATAAAGATGGAGATATGTAAATCAGCGCAAAAATGGATATGTATTCAGTTATAAAATGATCGCTAACACCACCCTGTACAGTCAGATATAGCGCGTTATGTAAAAAAGTCTTTGACAAAATAAAGCTGTCCATATAGATGAAATCATTGATATAAACGATAAATTCAGGAGAAATAATTAAGGAGGAACAATGAAAAGAATTTGGATCGTTGTCCTGTCTCTTTTAGTCGTATCTGTCCTGAGCGCAAACATGGTTGTGGCAAGTGGCCATAAAACCATGAGCAATCAGAGCAGATATGAAATCGTGGCATATTCCGAGGACTTTGAAAGCGGCGCAACCGGCTGGACAAGTTTTGACGGCAATGTCTCACCAAACAACTGGCATATCTATAATGAAGGCGGAGCGCAAGGCAACGTCTGGTGGATGGGTGATCCTGCCCTGGCAGTGGGAGCCAATATCGGCGGTTATTATGATCATCAGTATCTTGTTTTGGACACACCCCAGATCCTGGTGCCTACAGCCAATCCCAACCTGACCTTCAAACTTAAGTACAACCTGGAAGATCCTGCCGGAGCAACAGCTCCCTACAACGGCTGGGATTCCGGCAATGTGAGAATCTCCACCGACAATGGAGTCACCTGGACTCCGATCAGCGGAACTCCCGCCTATACTTTCACCTCGTCATACGCCTTTGGTTTTGAACACGGCGAAGGCCCCAACATTCCTGCCTGGGGCGGAGTTTCCGCCGGTTGGGTAGATGCCAACTTCCCTCTTACTACCTATGCCGGACAGAATGTCAAGATCCGTTTTGCCTTTGCTTCCGATCCTGCTTATTCAACAGGTGATAATCCTGCCATGTTTGGCATGATGGTTGATGACATTGCTCTCGGCTCTTATACCAACAACGGCGTAAATGACGGTCAGATGACATGGGCAAGTCTGGTCCCGACTGCAGGTGATTTATGGCATTTAGCCACGGTTGCCAATGCACCGTCACCGACACATGTCTATGCCTGCCAGAATGCTCAGCTGACTTATGTCCCCAATTTGATGAACTATCTGGTTTCGCCTGTGATCCAGTTGCCGAGCTCAGGCGATATCAGGGCTGACTTCATGTACAGAGGTAATTTCACAGATCCCAATACCTTCCCCAATGTTGACTACATGGGATGGGAAATCACTACCAACGGCGGAATTACCTGGAATTACATGAGCAACCCCTATGCTGATCCCAACGGTGTCAATTATGTGTATTCTGATGCTCCGGCGGAATGGTCGTCTTTCACTTCGACTTATACCATCGACGGATATATCTCTGACTTCGCAGGAATGAATGTTCAATTCCGCTGGTATTTCAGATCCGATGCTGACACACCGCAGGGTGAAGGCATCATGATCGATGATTTCAAGATCTACAATGATATCTTCCTGGCTGAGCCTGCCAACCTGGCAGCCACAGTAGTCGGAAACAATGTGGAACTGTCCTGGTCCGATCCTGGCGGCGGCGGTCAACCCGGCTGGCTGCACTATGATTCGGGCACCAATGATGATGCCGTAGGTCTTACCAATGGTGGAGCCATGGAAGTGGCTGCTAAATGGGCTCCTTCCGGCACCAACAGCATTCTGCCTTATGTTGGAATGGACATTACCCAGGTGAAATTCTTCCCCAATGTAGCCGGCGTAACATATACCATCAAGATCTATAACGGCCCGACAGGAACTGAAGTCTATTCCCAGGCCGTGACCAATCCAACAATCGGTGCCATGAACACAGTGACCCTGACCACCGCTTATACCATTCCTTCCGGACAGTACGTCTGGGTTGGATATTCCTGCCCCCACACTGCAGGACAGTATCCTGCCGGTATAGATGCCGGTCCTGCCGTTGCCGGTTTCGGCGACATGATCAAAACCAGCGGCGGATGGTCTTCACTGTATGATGCTTCCAGCGGTTCTTTGGACGGAAACTGGAACATCCAGGCTTATGTGACCGACAGAAACGGCAACCCCGTTCTGATCCAGCCTGCTAATAATCCCAACCGTGACATCACTGAATTCAAGGTTTACAGAGACGATGCTTACATCGCTTCAGTTCTGCCCACAGTTCATGAATACACTGACGTTGATGTTGCCGGCGGACTGCACACTTACAAAGTCACTGCCATGTATGGCACGAACGAATCTCTGCCCTCCAATGTCGTGACCGTATTTGTGGTTCCTGCCGGATATGCCGAGATCGGTTATGACGACGGCACTTCCGAAATGGGATACACTGTCGGTTCCGCCAATATGATGGCTGTCAAGTTCCAGCACAACTTTGTTCCGACCCTGAAGTATGTTAAGCTCTATATTGCCAGTGTTGGAAACTCACCAATGATCATCAGAGTGTTTGACGACAACGGACCTGATGGCCTGCCCGGTGCCCAGCACCTGACTCAGTTCACCTATGCTGCCACTTCTATTGTCCAGGGCTGGAACTACATTCCCATTCCGACCGGCTCAGACATTACCATTGATGACGGCGTATTCTACATTGCCATCTATGAATATTCCAATGCTTCCACAGTTGGACTGGACACCAGTTCAAACGGGCGCAGCTGGAAGAAAACCACTGCCGGCTGGGAACCCATCACCAATGGCGAGATCATGCTGCATATAATTGTAGAAAACGGTGCCAGCGAAGCTAATGACCAGACCGTGGTTCCTGTTGTCATGACAGCCAGCAGTTATCCCAATCCGTTCAGCGCTGAAACCACTATCAGTTACAGCGTGCCGAAAGACGGACTGGCTACCCTGACCGTTTACAACACCAAGGGCCAGGTGGTCAGAACCCTTGCCAATGCCAATGTCAAAGCCGGCAACTTTACAGCTACCTGGAACGGCAAAGACGACAGCGGCAACCCTGTCGCCAACGGCATTTATTTCCTCAGACTGGAAAATGGCAACCAGCGTCTGATCAAGAAAATGCTGCTGAGCAAATAACTCAATAAAACCTCATTAATAAAGAAGCCCGGTTTTCATGCCGGGCTTTTTCTTTGAAAAGACAGTTGACGAAATTGCGCTTTTTCTCAGATTGATCACAAACAGATTAACTTAATTACAGCAGGAGTGAATGATGTCAAAAACTGTTAGAACAACTCTATGCATAATGATAATAATGCTGCTGACCGTCAGTCTGATGGCGCAGAAGAAGACCAATCCGAGCGGGATCGTAGGAAAGATAGGCAATAAATCCTACAACTTGGCGGAATACAATGAGATCCTGAACAACTATTATAATTACTGGCAATCCCGCGAGGGCAGGCTGTCAAACGATCGGAAAAAGGAACTTAATGACCGCTGCTGGGAAGAACTCATCGGCAGACAGGTCTATGATGCCGAGATCAAAAGACGCGGTTTGGTGATCACCGATCAGGAAGCCCTGGATGCCGTTCTGAAAGATCCGCCCATGCAGGTGCGTCAGATCGAAGCCCTGATGACAGACGGGAAGTTTGACGGGGCAAAGTTCCGTCAGGCCTTGGACGTGGATGCCAAGTTCAAGGAAAGCGTGCTGGGACTGGTCAAGGAAACCATGATCTATGATAAGCTGTTCCGTGTGATCAAGGCCCAGGTCAGTGCCAAACCCGACAGCGTTAAAAATGTCTGGCTCAAGAATAACAATCTGGTCAGCGCAAAGATCATTTATTTTGATTTCAACACTGTTCCCGAACAGAATGTCGCCGAGATCGAAGCCCGCAACCATTATGACGTCAACAAGGCAAATTACCTGAAGGAGCCTGCCAGAAAGTACCGTTACGTAACTTTGACTACTGATAAATATATTCAGGTGATAGCTGATTCTCTGTATCAGGAATTGCTCAAGGGTGCTGATTTTGCTGAACTGGCAAGGCAGTTTTCACAGGATCCGGGCTCGGGACAGCAGGGTGGTGATCTGGGCTGGTTTGGTCGCGGCAGGATGGTCAAGCCCTTTGAGGACACAGCTTTCGCCCTAAAAGACAATGAAATTTCACCTCCCATTAAAAGTCAGTTTGGATTTCACATCATTCAGACTTTGGGGAGAAGAACCAATGACAGCGGTGAGGAAGAGCTCAATGCCAGACACATTCTGATCAAGTCTGATGCCAGTGATGAGATCAAACAGAAAGTGCAGGCAGATGCAGGCTTCATCCTGAAAGATGTTAAGGTTAAGGGTCTGCTGGCGGTAGCCAGGGAACATGATCTGCCGGTTCAGGAAACCCAGGAATTCTACCAGAAGGACAGATCGATCCGCGAGTTTGGCGGCAGTGCTGAGCTGATCTCTGAAGCCTTTACCAGGCCTTTGGGATACATTCCTTCATCCATCACAGGCAGAAACGGTGAGATCCATATTGCTGAGCTTTCTGATAGCCTGGGTGCGCACTATGCCTACTATGAAAAGGAAAAACCCGGCATCATTCAAGCCGTTCAGCGTGAGAAAAAGATCCGTGCCAACAAGCATCGTGCCAAAGAATTCTATGAAAACAACGCCGACCAGGATTACATTGCCATTGCAGAACGCGATTCGATGAAGATAGTCGATGCTGTTGACCTGAAAGAAGGTTCCAGCATACCAGAGATCGGCAACATCAAGGCCCTGACCGATTCTCTGCTGGCCACTGAACAAGGCCAATACACTGGCATCATTGAAAACGAGACCAATGCCTATATCGGCTATGTTTACAAAAGAACCAAGCCTGACCCGAAAGATTGGGATAAACAAAAAGCCAAACTGTTGGCTGCTGCCAACGATGATGTCAAGACCAAGCACATCAACAGTTGGTATTACAATCAAAGGCAGAAATTGACTATTGAAGACAACCGCAAAGACTATTTTGACCTGGCCAGCGCTAACAGGGGCGGCATGCAGCAGATCCAGTTAAATCCGCAATGATGAGTAATATAGCATAAACTAAAAGCCCTGTTTCGAACAGGGCTTTTTATTTTCAACTTAATTAGGCATTGACAAAATATTGCTCTCTGAGTTTTGGGTTACTTTGTATCTGATGAATGAATGCATTTACTGCAAGAATTGATTATTACCTTCTAATAAGGGACTCTGTATGAAACTCGGAACTTTTATCGTCAGCCTGTTCTTCTTTGCTGCCGGATCGCTTTCCCTTGACGCTGCCACCATCAGTGGATTCATAACACGCTCTGACAGTGCCGAACCTCTGCAATATGTCAACGTCAGGATCTCGGAGACCAAAGCCGGAACCCAAAGCAACAAAAAAGGTTACTACGTAATAAACATCCTTAAACCAGGAACCTATACCCTGATTGCATCTCTCGTCTCATTCACCAGAGTGACGCATACTTTCAGGATTACTGCCGCTGATGAGGAAGTCTTTTTCGATATCCAGATGGACAAAGCTTCAGTGGAAATCGAAAAAGTGGTTGTTACAGCCAGCCAGAATGGCAAGAACGAGGTCAACACACCCCACATCAAAGTCAGTACCATTACCCAGACCACGGAGGATATCCTCAATACCGTTTCTGTGGCGGAAGCGGATGTCTTCCGCAGCATTCTGACCCTGCCGGGGGTAACGCCTGTGTCGGATTTTTCCAGCGGACTCTATGTCCGGGGCGGC
>CAZWJK010000041.1:0-15748 GCA_964634035.1 uncultured Candidatus Cloacimonadota bacterium
GAAATGCCGGGTGAGGAAGATGAGGTCATCACTCTTTTACCTGCTCCGGCAGCTCCGTAAACCATGTTGATGGCGGCGACTTCGCTTTCCGCCTGGATGAAGGTTCCGTTCACCTTAGGCATCATCTTTGCCATGTATTCGATCAGTTCGCTCTGGGGTGTGATGGGATAGGCGAAATAGAGGCGGCAGCCGGCGCGGATGGCGGCTTCTGCCACTGCTTCATTGCCTTTCATAAGTATCTTTGCCATAGCTTCCTCCTATTTCTCCACCGTTATTGCGCAATCGGGACAGACTACGTAGCACATCTTGCAGGCGATGCATTCATCCTGTTTGAAGCACTCCGCATAGTGATATCCTTTGGCATTGATGTTTTCAGAAAAGCGGATTATTTTCTTGGGACAGGTCGCAACGCATAATCCGCACCCTTTGCAGTAATTTGGATCAACGGTCATTTTGGGCATAACCTTTCTCCTTTTTTTGAATATATTTCTGTTTATGATAATCCATATTTTTCCGCATTTCTGTCAAGGGAGAAATCTGAAGTGCTTATCCCGTATGAGTCAAAGCTCAAATTCACAAATTCACAAATTCACACAGGGGGACCCCCTTTTTTATGTCGGTCTCTCTTATGTTAATTTGCTAATTTGCTAATTAGGATTTATCATATTGATATATTCTGCAGGACATCATTACAAATTCACAAATTCACACCGGGGGACCCCCTTTTTTATGTCGGTCCCCCCATGTGTTTTTGTGTTTTTGTGATTTTGATAGTTTATTAATTGTATATGATGATTCTATGCAGGATCCAGTCCGTCAGGACGGCACTTTATAACACGGCACGTGAGTGCCGTGAAATTGCCATAAGAGGGATCCAGTCCGTGAGGACGGCACTATGTAACACGGCACGTGAGTGCCGTGCATAAGTCATTAGAAGAATCCAGTCCTTCAGGACGGCACCACAGAATGACTATATTGTTGTATGTGTCGTCCTATCGGACTATATCTGTGGAGGATTTCTATCCCGGCACTCACGTGCCGGGTTATAATGTGTCGTCCTATCGGACTGCAATTATGTATGATTTCCATCCCCGGCACTCACGTGCCGGTTTACAATGTTTAGTCCTATCGGACTGCATTTACGGAGGATTTCCATTCCCAGCAATCATAAAGCGATTCAAAAACTTGTATTTTGCCCAAGTCCTTTCTTGGCAGCAATGACCAACTCAGCATTAAACACGAAGTGACGAACCTTTTTATATTGACAATTATAGTTTATGCAGACTTTGACTTTTATTATAAAGAAAAATGAGGTTAACATGAAACAGTTACTTTTCTGTCTGGTTTTACTGATTTCCATTTCGCTCTGGTCAAATGATCTGCAAACTGCATGGGTGGAAGCTGATTCTTTAGCGAAGCAGGGAAAATACACTGAAGCTGCACAAGTATTCATTGATTACCTTAAAAACAATGATAACGCAGATTATCAAATGGAGCTGAATTATGGCATCGCCTGTTACTATGCCTTAGCTGAAGAGACTGACTTGGCGTTTAAATATCTGGCGGCTTCCATCGATTTGGGATTCAGTGATCTGGCCTGGATACAAAAAGATACCGACTTGGTAAATCTGCATGATCATAAAACCTGGAAACAGCTCATTGACAGGATGACGGCAAATGAGCAAGCAAAGCTTGCAGCACTCCCTGACAAGCGTGATTCTTTACTAGTCATCTCTCTGCCTGAACCCGCAAAAACGAGTAATGTGTCAGTCGAGCAAGCTCTGTGGCAGCGCCGATCCGTTCGGGATTATAGTGAAGAAGCTTTGACTCTGCAGGAAGTTTCGCAGATTTTGTGGTCTGCCTACGGAATTACAAAGGTTATAGCGCCTCAGTATTTGAGAGGTGGACTCAAGACTGCTCCTTCAGCCGGTGCTTTATACCCGTTGGAGGTCTATCTGGGAGCCTGGAATGTTTCTGGGCTGGAACCTGGATTCTATTATTATCAGCCGAACGGTCATTTCCTGCAGCTTGTGAAAAGAGGAAATTTCAGCCGGGAATTGACAACTGTCTGCTATGGACAGGAATTTATCTTTGAAGCGCCGGCTTCACTTATTTACTCAGCCATTTACGAAAGGACAACTCAAAAATACGGCGACAGGGGAAGGGAACGCTATGTTCCCATGGATTTGGGCCATTCTGCCGAAAACGTTTATCTGCAGGCGGAAACTCTGAATCTGGGAACCTGTGCCGTTGGTGCTTTCGATGATCTGAAACTCCGCCTTTTGGTTCCTTTGCCCAAAGCTGAAGAACCTCTATATGTAATGCCCTTCGGCAAGAAACAATGATTATGCAGCTAAACTAGGATCAGTCAGATTTCTTTATCCCATATTTTGTAACCCGGCATGGAAGGCAGCAGGCCTGCTTCAATGGCGGCTTTGACTGTCTTGCAGGGCAGGTCATCAGCGTAAATCTGTTCCCGGGTGAGGGTTCTGAGGTCCACCTGCTCCGGCATGGCTTTCTGCAGGGCATACATCATTTTGAGCCAGATGTTGTTCCAGGAGGAAACCGGTTTGTGGCCATAGTCCTTGCTGTCATTGTAGCGCAGGATGTAATCTTTCAGGTTCTGCCTGTAGCCATTCGAGGGCTCAATCAGCTTCAGGTTTGCCATGATCGCTGCCATCCGTTCATTGTTATGGTTGAGTTTGGGATACACATAAGGCCGCATCAGGGTCTGCCCGGTCTTGGGATTGTAATAGTAAATGGCTCCGTCCGCCGTGCCTGAGTAACCTGCCAGGTTGCGTTTCATATGAACTTTCATTATGTCCTCCAAGCGATTTTTTGCTTCTTATTTTCTATAGATGGTTGATGCCAGACTACAAAAACCCAATTTACCGTCAAGCAAAATGCATACATGGTTCGCGGGTACTTCCCGGGCACTTCCCGGGCAAAACTCCGGAAGTGCCGGGAAAATAAAAAGGGATCAATCAAAAAAAAGGCTGGCACAAGACCAGCCCCTACGGGTCAGATATATTTTGTATTTAATATTTAATGTTAGTTTATATAGTTCAGGATCTGATTGGCACGCTTCAGGAAGTCTTTGAGTTCTTCTCCGCTGAAGGCCTTTTGCTCCAGTAAAGAGAGGTCGTGGATGTAGGCGCAGAGGTTTTTGACTTCTTCGGTCTTGCCGGCGGCCGCAAGTTCCATGATCTTTTTGATGGTGGGATTTTCCCGGTTCACGATGAGTGTGTGGTTTTTCAGCATGGAAGCGCTTTCGCGGTTCTGGAGCATGTCCATGTCGTGGAAGCGGCGCATGAATTCGTTGAAGACGATCATGCCGGAGATGTCAGCCGATTTGAGACTCTTAACCTCCACTTTGACATCGGTGTAAACGTGTTCAAAGAGTGCTCTCCAGACTTCGGGGCCAAGTTTTTCCCTGATGTCAGTGGGGATCTCATAAGGCCTGATAATAGACTGCTCCTCTTTCTGAGTGATATATGGAGACAGCAATTCCACTGCCTGAGGGTGCTTCTTAATGAAGTCAGCATAGGATTCCTTGTAGAAATTGGCTTCAATCTTATCATTCAAAGCTCTGTCAAATATCTCTTTAAGCTTGTCGGCGTCGGTCTTGTTGTCAAGATCAACCAGTTCGGCCTTATCCTTATTAATAAGCAGGTCGTTGAGTTCGGAATCGATGCGCAGAAACTCTATCTTTTCCAGTTTACCTTCCAGTTTCTGAAAGAGGTGGGTGTCGAGGGGCGAGGTCTGGAAAATGACTTCGATGCCCTGCTCCTTCATCAGGTTCAGATAGCTGACCTGGGTGTCCTCGCTGCCGGCGTAGTAGATCTTGGTTTTATCGTCAGCGGGGGGATTCTTGGCTTTGTATTCTTCCAGGGTTACGTAGTCTCCGGAAGAGGATTTGAAAACGATCAGATCCTTCAGACTGTCAAAGAAGTCTTCGTCCTTGAGCAGGCCGTATTTGATGAAGGTCTGAATGTCTTCCCAGTACTTTTCATACTTCTTGCGGTCTTCTTTGAAGGTCTCGGTGAAGTGGTCAGCCACCTTTTTGACGATATATTTGGTGATCTTCTGGACCTGTTTGTCGTTCTGCAGAAAGCTTCTGGAGACATTGAGCGGGATGTCCGGAATGTCGATTCCGCCTTTGAGCAGGAGCAGAAACTCGGGGATGAGGTCTTCCAGGTTGTCGGCGACAAAGACATTGTTGCAGAAGAGTTTGACCTCGCCTTTGAAGAAATCCGGCTCGTTGCGCAGCTTGGGGAAATAGAGGATGCCCTTCAGGTTGAAGGGGTAGTCCACATTGAGATGGATCCAGAAGATGGGATCCTGCCAATCGTGGAACATCTTCTTGTAGAATTCCTTGTATTCCTCTTCGGTGACATCCTTGGGCTTCTTGTTCCAGAGCGCTTCCTTCTGGTTGACCGTCTTGCCGTCAAATTCGATGGGGAAGGGCATGAAGTTGCAATACTTTTCCAGGATTTCGGAGATCTTGGAGGTCTCCAGGTAGTCATTGGATTCGTCGTTGAAATGGATGGTGACAGTGGTTCCGACATCCTTGCGCTTGCCTTTGGACATGACATACTCGGTGGTTCCGTCGCATTCCCAGAAAGCGGGTTCTGCACCCTCCTGATAGGACAGGGAGTCGATCGTGACCTTGTCGGCGACCATGAAAGAGGAATAAAATCCGAGGCCAAAGTGACCGATGATGCTGTTCTGGACATCCTTGAACTTTTCGATGAAGTCCTCTGCTCCTGAGAATGCTATCTGGTTGATGTACTTGCGGATCTCATCAGCGGTCATACCAATGCCGTAATCGATGACCTGCAGGATCTTTTTCTTTTTATCCAGTTTCACTTCTATCTTAAGAGTTGAAGCGTCGGTATCGGGTTTGGCGTAGAGCAGCTTTTTGGATGCGTCGGTGGCATTGGATATGAGCTCGCGCAGAAAGATGTCGTGCTGCGAGTAGAGCCATTTCTTTATGATGGGAAAGATATTTTCGGTATGGATGGACAGAGCGCCTTTTTCTTTTTCCTTGGCTGGCATTGTTAACCTCCAATCAGTATTAGTTTTTGTATCATTGGGGTTAAGGAAAAAGAGACAGGGAAATTGTCAACAGAAATATTAGCAGTCAATATATCAGATTGCTAATAACGAAATGAAAGTCTTGTGTGAAAAGAACTGCTAGGTGTTATTCTTTTGGTTTGGAAGAAGCTATGGCATCCACGGGGCAACCCGTATAGTTGACTCCGTTGCCATTTTTACAGACTCCGCAGTTGATGCATTTAGACTGGTCAATAGTAGCTACTCTTCGATTTACGGAAATGGCACCGGTTGGACACACGAAAGTGCAGAGCCGGCAGCCGATGCATTGTTCCGGAATTACTGAATAAATCAAGGAAGTGTCAGGTTTCGGTTTGTCTTCAGTTTTGATAATGGGGTCATTTTTTGGATTAGAATAAACTTTATCGATTGCAGGTTTTACTTTATCAGTCACAACCTCAGATTTATCAATTTCAACAGGAGTATGCAATACTATGGCAGAATCCTGGGCAGCAGATTTGATAGCAGGGAAGAGATTCTGGTCATAGGGACTGGGGATGCCGAGTGCGCATCTGCCGCATCCGAAGCAGCGCAGGGTATCGATCATGGCAAGGCCGTTTCGCATGGAGATGGCGTCTACTGGGCAGACCTTTAGTTTATCTGAGTTGGCTTTGTAGGAAGTTACAAGCAGAATGACGCACAAAGCGGTCAAGAGGATGAGCAGTAATACTTTATATATATTATTCATAGCAGTTCCGGGAGGTGTTTTCTTCAGTGAGGGTATGGTCTTTGGGACAGACCTCAGCACATTTCAGGCAGTGGATGCAGTTGTGGTCCTTGATATATTCATCTTCCGCCAGATTGATGTTCATCGGGCAATTCTTATTACAAAGACAGCAGTCGGTGCATTTTTCCAGATTCCTTCTGATCAGCAGGCGCTTGAAGCCAAACAACTTGCTCATATATTGAAAGAGGTTGAGCAGAGCGCCATAGGGACAGAGGAAACGGCAGAAGATCCGTTCAGTGAACAGGCCGCCAATAATTATAAACAGCCAGATTATTAATCCGGGAAGAATGATGTAGGGGAGACGGCTGAGCACCAGAACGGGGCAGAAATTCATATAGAGCGGACTTTTTCTAAGCAGGACCAAGAAAACTGTCAGTAATAAAACAAAATACTTGATGGAGCGGAACTTCCTTTCATAGAAAAAAGGTATACGCTTACTGAGTCTGTACTTTTTGTTTCTGAGCTTGAAAAGCCATTCCTGGAGTGTGCCGATGGGGCAGACGTAACCGCAGAACTTTCTGCCGATGAACATTGTCGCGATTCCAATAACCAAACCAAGCACAATAGCTATAGGGTAAAGGAAGACCATATTACCTGCCAGGCTGGCTTTTAGGACTCCGAAACAGACCACGGCATAGGGACAGTAGGCATGTGCAGATTGAAGCACGTCTCTGATCAGTTCATAGAATAAATAGGCCGCGATCAGAAAAAATACTATCTGAAACAGAAGTCTGAACTTTTGTGATTTACTGCGCAACAATATCTACCTTCAGTCTTGTTATAATTAAAATGAAGGGCACGTTTTCAGGCGTGCCCTATCTGTCATTTGTCATTGAACTTTGTTATTTTAACAGGACCACTTTTTGGGTGAGTTGACGGTCAGCAGAATTGATCCTGACAAAGTAGATGCCGGGGATCATGTCATCGCTTGCTGACAAGGTCAGATTTGCGATTCCGTTGGCTTCTGTCACGTTGTTAAGTTTCTGAACAAGTTGGCCTTTGATGTTATAGACGCCGACTTCAACCTGTGTGTTGGCTTTGCCGCTGACGACAACGCTGGCACTGCTTCTGAAAGGATTGGGATAGACACTGACTGACTCTATGGCAGGCAGAACCTGGTCATCGGATGAAGTGGTATTGATGATCACGATGTTGGAAGGTTCGGACTGAGAAATGGGATTGGTATAGATCGCAGTAACCCAGTACTCATATGTTCCGGGGAAGAGCCAGGTGTCAGTGAAAGTAGTGACGGCGGGGTTGTTGATGGTATTGATGTTCAAACCGTTTCGGAATACTCTGTAACCGAGGAAGTCTCTGTTGAAGGGCAACGGCGGTTGCCAGTTGAGCTGGATGTCGATGTTGTCATTAAGGATGGCAGCAGTAAGGTTCTGCGGAACAGGCAAAACATCAATCACAGGAGTGTAGTCACTCATCATGGGTGTGCCGGGCATGGAATGAATGTCCAGAGGTGTGATCTGGAAGGCGATCTGGCTGCCAAGGTCGGCCTGGGTAATGCGATAGGTCAGAGCGTTGGCATCCGCGATCGGTGCAGGGACATTATTAGTGATCCTGTACCACTGATAGATTGAAGAACCTTCATCATCACTGTCAGCATCAGTATACGTATAGGTTGCGGTCAAAAGACAGGTGAGAACTGGATAGCCAGTCCAGGCAACGTCTGAAACCACGGGTGCTGTATTGTAGAAACCTGTTCCTGTAACAGGAATGACTATGTTCTCATAATCAGGGAAGTTACTGATAATTGTGATGTTTCCTGTCTGCTCTCCAACGGCAGTGGGTACGAAATTGACGTTGAAAGTTCTGGTCTGGTAGGGGGGGATCGTGAAATCAATCCTGCCAACGGGTGTGATTGTAAAGGCTGGATTATCGGAAGTAATGGTTCCGGTGGCAGTGATGTTCCAGTAATTGGAAAGAGTCATTGGTACAGTGGCGGTTCCGGTCAGGTACATATCAGGGAAATCGATGTTGGTAAAAGGAACGGGACTGGCTCCACCCAGTTCCGCAAGGGTGTATTTAGTACCTTGCAAAATCTCTTTGGTGGAGTTGTTTTGCAGGAACAGCACTATCTCACAATTGCCAACCACCCAGGACGGATTAAGGGTAAAAGTCAGTGGAACCGTTACAACGCTATTCGTGCCGAAATCAATGGTTGTGCCGTTCTGATCAGGAGCCATAAGTCTGGTCACAAAATTGACATGGGTTTGATTAAACCAGACCTGCGGAATATGGGATTCAGTTAGGACACAATGAAGTTTTAGGTTGGTGTTGGTATCGGGTTCAGTTTTTTCGACGGTGACGGTCAGATTTACCGTATTACCGTCAGCAGCTCCGCCGGCATTGATCGTGAAATGTGATGGTATGGCCAGACGGGCATTCACTTTGGGCAGGTAGTTGGCATACATGGAATTTGTGGCATTTCCCCCGACAGTAGGATTACCGCCATCGAAATTGGCTGTGGGAAAACCTGTTATATTATAATAAGTGTTGCGTGCATTGGAATAGGTGTTGGCATAAGCGTCGCCATTGTGGTTTTCTATAATGGCAACAGGGTGGCCGTTTAGGATTAAATCATCTGCCCCCATGGCAGCGCCTGGACAAAATTGACACCAGGTTCCCGTACCGATCTCGACCACAACTTTGTTGCGGGGAACGGCGATTAACATAGACGTCATAATCAGAATTATGAGCAAGATACAATGAACTTTTTTCATTGAGCCTCCTAGGTTATTATTTTATTGATTATTGTAAACTTTGCAGTTTTAGGATAAATCGTAAACTGCTTTAAACAATAAATATCTCTAATTGACAGACTTTTTTCTCATTCAGCAGTTTGTCAATAAAAAAATGATATTCTATACTCCTGACTATGCCCATATATCATAATCAATTAATTCTCAATACATTGCCGATAGATGAAGGCACAAATGCCTGTATCTGTTGGAAGTCCATGGGGAATCTATGGGCCACGATAAAAGCGGGATACAAGATTTACTCAGGTAGGGATTTTGAACTTCTTCACAGCGTCGGAAAGGGGGATAAGTCTGACGCCCATGCCCTGCAGATGGCTGACAAAGGTTTGCATGGCAGTGAGTTTTGCGTGGTTGTGGCAATGGCTGATGATGATAATGGGTTCGACCCTGCCACGGAATTTCTCCATTTCCCTGAGCTTGTTGTTGAGCGTGGCATTGGAGACATCGGGAACGTCCAGAAAGATATCCCGGCTGGCATAATCGGACTTTAAATCTTTGGCTGCATTTACTGCTTTGGATTGGGTGGAGGTTTTGCTGTCCAAAAAGAACATCCCTTTTGAATCAAGATAATCCAAAACAGCATAAATGGTTTCATAATGCGCAGTGACTCCGCTGCCCATGTGGTTGTTGGCTCCCACGGCCTGGGGGACCTGGGAAATAAAGTCTTTCAAAATGTCTTTTATCTCAGACTCTTCCATACCGGATTTGATATATTTGGCACCGGGTTTCTGAGTTTTGGATTGCTCTTCCATGGGGATATGCAGAATTACTTCGTGGCCATAAACATTGGCAAGTTTGGCAGATTTCTCAGTATTCGGCAGATCAGGCAGAACAGCAAAAGTGATGTTTTCATCCAGTTCGGCAAAGCCTTGCAGCAGATCACCTCCGATGTAACCAAAATCATCTATGACAATGGCTACGGGTGGGAGATCTTTGGAATCAAGAAAGCGGTAAGTGTACTTCAAAGCTGTTGGCTGCTGAGGTGTTTCAGGTGTTTCTTCCTCTACCTGATACTCTTGCTGAGGCTGTTCCAGAGGGGTTTTATCCTTGGTTTTGGGTGTTTTTTCCCTGTTGCAGGAAACAGCAGAAAAAAACAGCATAGAGATCAAAGTGATGGCAAGTAGAAATTTAATCATTGCTTTGAGCATTTTATTCACCATCCGGTTTTTCTAAGCGCGTGTAGGAAAATTTATTCCCGGGCTGGAGATTGAATTGGTCCGAGATGCCGGCATTGACTTCCAGAACATATCGGGCAGGGCCTTTGGACTGCAAGCCGGTCTCATCGAAAGGCTTGGTGTTCTTTTGGATCGAGACTATTGTGCTGTCCCCGGCAATGAATATGATGTCCAGCGGCAGATAGGTGTTTTTCATCCAGAAGATGCGGATGTCTTCATCGGGATAGGGGAAAAGCATAGCCTGATAAGCAGCGAGTGAATCGCGATACATAAGTCCAAGAGTCTGCTTTTCCAGGCTTTCGGCAATCTCGATGTCGAAGCTGCAGAGCTCTTTGCCTTTATCATCATAAAAACTGGCAGCGCCATGCTTTTCAAATATATACTGCAAACTTGCATCAGTTGTATTGGTTTTGTTGTCAGGCAGCAGCATGATCAGAACAAGAGCTGCTACGGCGAGTATGATAAAACCGATGCCAAAATAGAGCCGAAGCATTGGATTTCTGGGTTCGGGGAGGTCTTTTTTGATTTGTTTTTTACTCATTTCAAGATCACCATTTTATTTGTGAATACTTTATCCGGCGTCTCCAGACGATAGAAATAAATACCGTTTCCAAGCGACTTACCTTGCTTATCAGTTCCGTCAAAAATGAAACTTTGATAGCCCTTATTATAATTTAAGTTAATCAGGGTTTTAATCAATTGGCCTTTGGTATTGTAGATCTGAAGCTTCACCGGCGTGTTGTCCCTGGCTATGGAAAAGCGGATAGTAGTCTCAGGATTGAAGGGATTGGGGTAGTTACCCAGAAGTTCTGTTGTGATGGGATTGATAAAGTCATCCGGATTAGAGATAATGTGAATGTCCATATCGTAGTCGATGTCATTAACGATTCCTGTGCAGTGAGTGTATTGGCTTACGTTATTACAATGAATCGTGGCTATGGTGTAATTGACATCAGGATCAACCGGGCACAGAATGCTTAAAGTGTTATTGTCCAGATTTATGGCATATAAAAAGTTCTGGAAATCAGGATACAAGGTGACGGAAGAAAAATCAAGACCGTTGGAATTGGAAAAATTCATGGTCATTGATTTCAGATTCCAGATGTGTGCAAAGTCAAGACTGATGTATTCATTATATATACAAATACTTATGAAGGGGTCAGTAAAGGAGATATCAAGTCCGCCCTGAGCCGGGAAAGAGCATGTGTAACTTGAAAGTCTATCATAGACATAATAAGCATCGGTGGCAGTAATACGGTTGTCGTTGTCCACGTCGGCAGCTTCCAGACGAAAATCAGACCAGGGATAGTTATCTATCAGGGGGATGGGGTCGTTGCCAACGCTGTATTCCAATATGTTCTGTATGTCGTTCATATTTAAAATCCAGTTGGCATCAGTGTCGCCATAGACAGTCTGAACTGAAGACAAGCCGGAGACCATGACATTGTCAATATAGACACCGTCAGCAGTTACACTGGCGTCAGTATTCAGATTGAATTTGATATAGAGGTTGCCGCCTTCGTAATTCTGCAGGGAGTAGGTATAATTGTGCCAATTTTGATTCACTCCGGTGAAGTAGGCAAGTTCAGACCAGTCAGTACCATTTGCTGAAGCATAGACAAAGAGGAAGTCATAATTGTTTTCGAGCGAATACTTCAGGTCAAAGGAAAGAAATGCATTAGTCACATTCTCCAGACTAACAGGATTGGATAAGGTGGAACTGATATTAAGATTATTGTCATAGTTTCCAGTAGGAGAATCAGTCAGGACAAATTCGCCGTTGTGATTTACAATAGCCCAGGGGGACTGAACATTCCAGTTACCAATCCCCGCATCAAAGTTATCAAAAAACACAGGTTCAGGCATGACAAAAATCTGTCTCTCACTTTGAAGCTGAAAAGTGTTTTTATATATCCCGTGACCGCTGCTGTTAATAAAGATCTCATAAGTGTCCTGCGGAATCGAGGTGAAAGCAAAACTACCGGACACATCTGTCATTGCAGCATAAACATCATGATATAGAATCAGCTGCACGGTTGCTCCTGCAACTGGAGTACCGTATAAATCTATGACTGTACCTATTAAATCAGTTGTCGGTGCTAATGATAGGGTAAAATCATATGTAACGGCAATATTGGGAGGAATAGATATCTCAACTGACGAAGACTGATATCCGCTTGCATAAGCTGTAACAGTATATGTTCCCGGCAGTAACAAACGGTGATAATCGCCAACCTGAGGATCTGTCTTAATGTCTATTCCGTTGCCATTGATGGAAATCCAGGCTTCCAAAGGCGTACCTTCAGAACTCGTTACTGTGCCGTGCAGGCCTTTTTGGGAAAACTCGATCAGAGACAACAGAGATTCCTGATTAAGGTTCCAATACGCATCTAATTGTGTTGAAGGCGGCCATTTATTGTTGCCGACTTCAATGGTCAGATCTATGGCTCTGGTTAATCCATAGGACCAATCCTGAAGGCTTCCTGAGACAACATACCACTGCGCTCCATTAGTAATGCCCTGAGGGAACTCCGTGCTATTATACATGCTTGAGTTATTGCTGGCATATGCAAGAGCGGCCTGGATGATCAGGTCATTATCGGGAGCCAGGTCATAGGTATAGTCCCACGGATAGTTTACAACCAAAGCGCCGCCATGCAGATTGGCGGAAAGAATAACGTTGTTGTCGGCGCCATGATTCATCACAGCTTGTGTTTCAGGCTGCCAAGCCAGGCCATCCGGATGCAGAGAACCAACCGGCATGGGGAAATTACGATTCAAATCAACCATATTGCTGTTATATCTACTATGGGCTATGTAACCGTCAGGATTAAGCATGGGACAAATCCACAATTCGGTATTATCAACAATATTTGTAATCCTGGGATTAGTTCCATATTGTGTGGTAAGAAGCTGGATCAGTCTTATCAGCAGATCATAGCCGACTACTTCATCTCCATGAATGGATGAGATATATCTGAATTC
Source organism: uncultured Candidatus Cloacimonadota bacterium (assembly GCA_964634035.1). Classification (GTDB taxonomy): domain Bacteria; phylum Cloacimonadota; class Cloacimonadia; order Cloacimonadales; family Cloacimonadaceae; genus UBA5614. The sequence goes on from CAZWJK010000041.1 coordinate 12,774, forward strand.
AGGTTCGTTTTCCTGTTGCGTGACATTGTCGCTGATTTTCATAAAGTAAAGAGGTCTGTTCTGCACAGAAGTGCCAAACTGTATAAGTTCGCAGATATTGGGGTTCTGATTTGCGGTATTCTGCATGAAAGCAATAAACTCAGTCCAGATGTAATAAGCGCGCATAGGGTCATCGGAGTCTTTGGTTGCTTCCCATAATGAATCTGCATAAGCTTTTGCAGCATTAGGAATTCTCTCTGCTACAAATCCATGGGAAATGATTTTATCTAAGGCCGTTTCATCTGGCACGTAAACAATGATAGTCTGCGTTTCCTGATTGACGTAATCAATACTGACATTCAGAGCATTAAGCTTTTTAATGTCTTCTCTGATCTGCCAACTGGTTATTTTAACCGGAAATCCCTGCAGAGCAATACTCATCAGGATAAAATAAATTGCTGTTAGTATCCTCTTCATCTATCTACCTTATTCATTTAGAATTATTTCTTTACTGTGCAATTTTAATGCCGATTATACAAAAAAAAGCCAGGTTACCAACGGCACATAGCCGGTTCCGCTTAATGCTGCTTCATTCCTGATCTGACATGGTTCACGGGCAGCCATTGCGTTGGACCTGGCAGTTACCAATTTAACCAGCAGTATTTCCTGTCAAGCTGCATCATACAAAACATGTTTATAGATATCTGGTTCCCTTGTCAGAAAAGGCATTAATATCCAGGGAAGAAAAGAGCCTATTTTCGTACTTCGGTATGGCAGCGGCAGCAATCATGGCAGCGTTGTCCATACACAATTTTATCGAGGGATAGAATAATTGTGCTCCTATCCTGCTTGCCTCTTGCTGCATTTGACTTCTTAGCAATGAATTTGCCGCAACACCGCCACCAATGAGGATGGTTTTGATTTTATGCTGTTGAGCATAACGAATCGTCTTTTTCACCAGAGGGGTAACAATTGCTTTCTGGATGGATGCTGCAAGATCGGAAGTATGCTGCTTTATCCAATCATCTTGTTGTTTGTCAAAGAATTGGATCACAGAAGTCTTAAGACCGCTGTAGCTGAAATTGTAATTGTCTTTTTGCTTTAATGCTGTGGGAAACTCGATGAAATCAGGGTTTCCATCATTAGCCAGCTTGTCGATTATCGGACCTCCCGGAAAGCCCAACCCCAGAAGCTTGGCCAGTTTATCAAAAGACTCTCCGGCAGCATCATCCAGTGTCTTGCCAACATGATGGAACTCGATATCAGTCTCGAAATATACCAGTTCTGTATGCCCTCCAGAAACGATCAGGGCCAGGTAAGGAGGTTGTATGTACCCATGTTCAATATTATTGGCAAAAAGATGACCAAGCATGTGATTGACTGTGATCAGGGGTATGCCAAGACTCCAGGCTAGACTTTTTGATAGGGATAATCCCACAATCAGAGAACCGATCAGGCCAGGATTGATGGAAACCGCAATGGCTGCCAATTCGGATCTGGGCATATTTGCTTGATGCAGAACAGTCTCTATCAAGTACAGGATGTTTTTCATGTGAAGCCTTGAGGCAAGTTCTGGCAAGACACCGCCAAATTCCAAGTGCTCCGCCTGGGAAGATGTGATCTGATGTATGATCTGGTATTTGGTATTGACCAGGGCGACCGATGTATCATCACATGACGATTCTATGGCCAGAATTATTTTTGATTTCATTATTTCTTTAATGTCACTTTTTGAGGAGAGAAATCCAGGATCTCAATTTCTGAAGGAGCTTTTACATTAACAGGGATTTGGTTATCTCTTTGTTCTGCAACAACAAGCTCTGTTCTAATATCCTTGCTGGTAACAGAATTAACCATGCTGGCCACTCCACTGATTCTAACTGTCAGTTCTTTAGGGAAAAAGTCATAACCGGTTTCCGGGTTTATCTTGATTCTGGTAATCACTTTTGTGATTGTCTGTTCATCCATTCTGACCAAGTCGATAGATGGAGTCAAGAGTTCGATTTGCTTATTAGGAGGAGTCAGGGCCAAGTTGATCTTGGCCTTGTTCAGCATTGTAGCTGTAATGGGTTGAGTCTTCACACTGCTTATGGAACGCACCAGACTTTCCGGACCGCGTATGGTAACATCATTCTGAAGCAGTTTATACATCCTGTCACCAAAGAGCTGTCTGCTTTCGTTATTGGCGAAATTCAGCTCAACAATGACATTTGCAGATATTGTGGACATGGTTTCTATCGGTATTTCATCCAATATTGGTTCAATCAGATCAATGTGGTTGTCGAAAACATCGCTCAACAAATAATACCGGCTGTCCAGTTTTTGGTTTTTACTACTAAGTTGAGTGCCATCATACTGGATTTGGGATCCTGACAATATGAGTTTTAGGATATCATATCCATTTGCAACTATTCTGAACCTGCTTTTTTCCGGTAATTGAGCTGAAGAAAGATCATCCGAAAGGTTGATGTACTCTATCGGTAAAGTTATTATCGCAGTTTGTTTCTGAGACGCAGTATAGTGAAACCAGATCAGCAGAGAGATGGTGATTGCAGTAATCATTAGCCAGTATTTGCTGTTAATTATCATTTTTTGGAACTCTGGATGATCTTGTATTGTTTGATTTTTTTGTAGAGGGTGGTTCGTTCCAGACCAATCAGTTTGGCGGTCTTGCTGATGTGCCAGTTGTTCTTTTCCAGATGATAGTAGATAAAGTCCCGTTCAAAATTGCTGACACCTGATTTCAGATTGTCCATTCTGATATACTTATGCACATTTGAAACAGTTGTCTCATGTTGTTTTTTCAATTTTTGTTCCAGATGCCTTTTAACAGTATCAGCGGATATTTCCTTTTCTGATAATACAATCGCTTTGCAGAAGTTTTTCAGTTCTCTCACATTACCAGGCCAGGAATATGATAACAACAGATCTTTTATTTTATGAAGCTTGGCCTTGGCCACGTTAAGGTTCATCTGATAATAACTGCTTAGAAAGTA
>CAZWJK010000042.1:0-13059 GCA_964634035.1 uncultured Candidatus Cloacimonadota bacterium
CCAGGAAAAGTGGAAAAGCGTGTCGTTTTGCAGATTGGTAATCTGTTGGAGGGCGGGATTGGCAATCCCGGACAAGATGCATCCCGGAGTGCTAAACTTGGCTTAAAGGTCAGAACGGTTGTAATTCTGCGTTTACGTAGGTGGATTAGCAGTTTGCAGATATCTGTCATTCTTGAACACCTGCCTGAAGGCAGAATTACAGCTCACTAAGAAACGGCTGTCTGAATAAAATCTTGACAAGGAAAGTGGATTGAAGTTTAAATAAAACCAATGACTTCTTCAACCGCAAAAGGAGGTAAAAATGAAGAAAACACTTACTGTCACATTGATCGTTATGGCCGTTCTGCTGGTGCTTTTTGCCGGTGTGAGCTGCAAGAAAAAAGAGGCAGCCGTGCTCAGGATCGGCACCAATGCCGAGTATCCGCCTTTTGAATACAAGGACAATGATCAGTTCATGGGCGTGGATATGGATCTGGCGCGTGCTTTGGCAGCCAAGCTGGGAATGGAGTACAGCATCATCGACATGGATTTTGATGCGCTGATCCCGTCCCTCACCTCCAACAAGATCGACCTGGCGCTTTCCGCCATCACGATCACTGAAGACCGCATGCAGCAGGTTGATTTTTCACATCCCTATTACATCGCCAACCAGGTCATCATCGCCAAACTGGATTCACCCCTGAAAGTGGAAAAAATCGAAGACATCGTGAAGTATAAAGTCGGCGCGCAGAACGGCACCACAGGCCAGATCTACGTGCAGGAAAACCTGGTGGACAAGAACCTGATGAATAAAAACAATTTCAAAAAATACTCCACCAACATCGAAGCCATCACCGATATGCTGAACGGAAACATAGATCTTGTCATCATCGATGATAGCGCCGCCCAGGGCTATGCCAAACTCAAACCCATCTCCATCCTCTTCAAGATCGAGACCAATGAGGAATACGGCATCGCCATGCAGAAAGGCTCTCCCTATAAAGACCTGATCAACAACGCCCTGCAGGAAATGATCCAGTCCGGCGAACTCATCGACCTCATCGCCAAGAACTTCGCAGAGTAAGTCTTTTATTACCACGAAATACACGAAATTCACAAAAGCTTAATACTATGTCATTCCTGCGCAGGCAGGAATCTTAAAATATGAAAGATTCCCGCTTTCGCGGGAATGGCACATTGAGAGAAAAATCAGTTCTTTAAAAAGTTATCGAATCCCACCCGCCACCCTGATTGTAAAGGGCTCCGCCCTTTGACCCGTCAGGTTTGGACGCGCCTGCCGTCGTTGATTCTGGATTCACGCTTGCGCGGGAATGACACATTGAGAGATATACGGATCTATATGACCGGGTCTTTGTAAATAGATGGGTTTGGAGTTCAAAGCCAAGCCAGCCGGCAAGGTGACATACAGGTCAAGGGCTTTGGACTTCAAACAGGATGTTCGTGTGTTTAGTACTTTTCGTGTATATCGTGTTCTGATAAAAAACTGATAACCCGTAACTCATAAAGGAGCGCTATGTTAGACTCCATGCTGTATATACTGACCAATTTTCCGCTGCTGCTGAAAGGCGTTGTGATCGCCATCGAGATCACGGTGGCATCCATTCTGCTGGGCATGGTGCTGGGGATTTTGGTTGCTTTCCTCAAGATCTATGGCTCCAAACCGATGAAGAAGGTCGTCGGGGTCTATGAATGGGTGTTTAGAGGGATTCCGCAACTGGTGCTGCTGTTTATCGTTTATTTCGGGTTGCCGGAGATCGGGATCAACCTGGGTCCGTTCATGTCTGTGGTCATCGGCCTGGGGCTGTGCTCTTCTGCTTACCAGGCACAGATCTACAGAGGCGCGATCCTCTCCATCGGCAGTGAGCAGATGGAAGCGGGCCTCTCGCTCGGGATGAGCAAATTCAAGACTTTGTTCTATGTGATCCTGCCGCAGGCGGTGCGCCTTTCCCTGCCAGGGTTTACTAATGAATTCACCATCGTGCTGAAAGATTCGCCTTTGGCTTATGCTGTGGGAATTGCCGAGATTCTGAAATACGGAAGGGACCTGATCGTGACTTCCTTCCGTCCCTTCGAGATCTACCTGGCCTGCGCCATTATCTATTTTGTGCTGTTCCAGGCGTTCTTCTTTTTGTTTAAATACATCGCCGGCAAGTTTGAAGTGCCGGGATTTCTGATCACGGAACAATAGAAAATGAGACTGATATGTCACTGGTCAGAGTGGAAAATGTGAAAAAGAGTTTTGGCAAGAACACGGTATTGGACGGTGTCTCCTTTACCATTGAGAAGGGAGAGGTCAAGGTCATCATCGGTCCTTCCGGAACGGGGAAATCGACTTTGCTTAGATGCATAAACATGCTGGCTCCTCCTGATTCGGGAAAGATCTGGCTGGAAGATATAGAAGTGACCAATCCCCACACCAATCTGCACCAGATCCGCCAGAAAATAGGCATGGTTTTTCAGCACTTTGCCCTGTTCAAACACCTCAAGGCGATCGATAATGTGGCTTTGGGGCTGATCAAGGTCAAAAAGATGAACCGTGAAGCTGCCTATGCCAAAGCGATGGAGGGATTGAGAAAAGTCGGTCTGGATGAGCATGCGGATAAATATCCGGCGCAGCTTTCCGGCGGTCAGCAGCAAAGGGTCGGAATCGCCCGCGCTCTGGCGATGGATCCGCTTTTGATGCTGTTTGACGAGCCCACTTCAGCCCTCGATCCGGAACTGATCGGTGAAGTCCTGCAGGTCATGCAAAACCTCGCCAAAGAAGGCATGACCATGGTCTGCGTCACGCACGAGATGGGTTTTGCCAAATCTGTCGCCAACGAGATCATCTTCATGGAAAAAGGGCACATCCTGGAAGCAAGCCCGCCGCAGGAGATGTTTTCCAATCCCAAAAATGAGAGGACGCGCAGTTTCCTGCACAAGATAGCTGAACTTTACGGAGAAACGCTATGAGCTTTTTCACCGCTCTGCAGAAGTATCTGCCTGACCTGGGACACGGCTTGTGGCTGACCATACTGCTCACCATCATTGCGGCAATTTTGGGATTTCTGGCTTCCATACCACTTGTGCTTGGCATCCTCTATGGCAACAAGTTATGGAAGTTTCTGTCCAAAGCCTTTATCACAGCCGTGCGGGGCACTCCGCTGCTGGTGCAGCTTTTCTTCATCTATTACGGCCTGCCGGCTCTGGGTTGGAGAATTGCGCCTTTCAATGCAGCGCTGATAGGATTTATTCTGAATTCCGCCGCTTACCAGGCTGAATATCTGAAAGGCGGATTCCTGGCCATCACCACGGAACAAATGGAAGCCGCCTATGCCATCGGGCTCACCAAATGGCAGGCGGTGCGCGAGATCATCTTTCCGCAGGCCTTCCGCTTTGCCATTCCGGCGCTGTCCAACGAAGTCATTTACCTGGTGAAATACACTTCCGTGGCTTACATCATTCAGGTGCCGGAACTGCTGGCGCAGGCCAAGTTCTTTGCCTCAGACACCTTCAAGCATCTGGAGATCTATCTGCTGATCGGCGCGGTCTATCTGGCCCTGATCTGGATCGTCTCCAAACTGACTGACATGCTGGAGAAAAAGCTGTTCATTCCGGGATTTGATATATCACATTTGAAATAAGGCGACTTGAACTTTAAAGAAAAGGCAGGATTTGAGTCCTGCCTTTTTTTATATCTGGATTCCTGCCTGCGCAGGAATGACATGTTTAACAAGGTGTACTCTTCGACTAAGCTCAGAGTGACACCATGAATAAGATTCCTGCTTTCGCAGGAATGACATAGTTTAGAAAATCTACGCCATTACTTTACGTGGAAGTTATCAAGGAACTGCTGCAGGACTGCTGCCCTGGAGGGATGGCGCAGTTTCTTAAGGGCTTTGTCCTCTATTTGTCTGATGCGTTCACGCGTGACGTTAAAGATGTTGCCGACCTCTTCCAGAGTGCGGTGATAGCCATCATCAATGCCGAAGCGCAGACGGATAACGCGTTCCTCACGCGTGGTCAGAGTATGTAAAACCTCGTCCACCTGACGCTTGAGCAGACTGCGCTCAGCCAGGCGTTCCGGAGAAATGATGGTGCGGTCTTCAATGAAGTCGCCCAGCAGACTGTCTTCGCTGTCATGCCCGATGGGCTTGTCAAGAGAGACAGGTTCCTTGGAGATGGACATGATGTTTTTGATCTTCTCCACAGGGATATCGAGCAGCTCGGCGATCTCTTCAGGATATGGCTCGCGACCCAGTTTCTGCATCAGGCGGCGGCTGGTCCTGTTAATTTTATTGATGGATTCGATCATGTGCACGGGAATTCTGATGGTGCGCGCCTGGTCAGCGATGGCTCTGGTGATGGCCTGACGGATCCACCAGGTGGCGTAGGTGCTGAATTTATAGCCTTTGCGGTAATCGTATTTTTCCACGGCGCGCATGAGGCCGGTGTTGCCTTCCTGGATGAGGTCAAGGAATTCCAGGCCGCGGTTGTTGTAGCGTTTGGCGATGGATATGACAAGGCGGACGTTGGCTTCGATCATCTCGTTCTGGGCTTTTTCCTTCATGCGTTCAGCGCGCTCGATCTCACGCAGCAGAAAGACAAGTTCGCTGCCGGTCATCTTGGTTTCCAATTCCACGCGTCTGATCTTGCGGCGGGCGTTTTTGATCTTGCGCAGGGTTTCGATGAAGATATTGGGGTCCATGGTGGTTTCTTCCTGAACTTCCACAAAGTCCTCATCGCTCTTTTTGGCGCGTCTGCCGTAGGTGCAGATCTCATCGATTGTATAGCGCTTTATGCGGGTCAGTTCAGTGATGCTGAGACGGCTTTCCTCAATGCGCTCGACCAGGGAGCGGACACGGTAGACCATGCGCTTGATGAGTTTGTCATTATAGTTAAGTTCACTGAAGGTGCCGACTATTTTATCTCTTATCTCATCGATCTCTTCCTGGCGGTTGGCAGTGCCGGTCTCGTCAAAATCACAATTGTCCAGGATCTCGCCGACTTTGACAAAGGAGACTTCGTTTTCCTTGAGAAGCTGGCGGAATTTATCGATGATCTTGACATCCTGGTTTTTGTCGATCCAGGTGCCGATATCGACTTTGAATATCTGGTCCAGGCGGACGCGGCGCTCACGGTAGCGGTGCAGGAAGTTATACATCTCACGCAGGGTGCTGCCTGACTTGAAGACATTCTGGCAGATCATCTTCTGATAGGTTTCGATCTTCTTGGCAACGCGGACTTCGCCTTCTCTGTCCAGCAGCGGGACGCGACCCATTTCCCTCAGGTACATGCGCACCGGGTCGTCATAATAGCGGCGGGGTTTGAATTTCTTGGTGACGGCGGGTTTGCGCACAGCCAGGCTGCCTTTGGTGAGGCGCTTTTCCGTTTCGTCGATGATCTCGATGCCTTCCTGACCGATGTCATAGATGACGTCGTCTATCTTATCCAGGAAAACGGGATTGTTGGGCAGAATGTCATTGATCTGCTTGAAAGTGATGTAACCGGATTCGCGCCCCAATTCAATCAACTTCTTTAAACAATCATTGTAAGTTATCATTAAAACTCCCTTACACAATAATACGGTGAATAACCTTGTTCTTGGTGATCTGTCTTAATTGCTGAAGTAAAACTGCCTTCTGCTTGAAGAGTTCCAGATTTTTTGGTTCCGCCATGATTCTTTTGTCCATCTGTTCCAAATCAAATTGGAGTTTGCGGACAATCACCTGCTGTAAGGCATCTTCGAAACTCATCTCTGTCAAGTCTTCAAACAGAAGGTCAGCCAGTTGCTCTCTCAGAGCATTGTTTTCAATCTGGTCAAGAAGCCGGGCAGGCTCATCCAGTTCGCCTGTCCTGTCTTGTTCAGTCAGATATCTGTATATCTGTTTATAATCTTTATTGAAAAAATAATCGGAAGACAGCTTCTGCGCAAGTGTGATGTAGTGATTTTTATCCTTAAGCGCCAAAGCCAGCAGAAAACGCTCTTCAGGATTGGCGTCAGATTCTTCCTGCTGCAGGCTTCCCTGGGCACTGGAAGCACCGGAAAGAGATATTTTCTGGCGCAGAGAGCCTTCGCTGATATGGAAGGTTTCGGATGTTTCCTTGATCAGCAGATCTCTTTGTATGGGGTCACGCACTTGTCTGATGGCGTCTGTCAGTTGCTCCAGTTTCTCCTTAACGGGAATGTCGAGCTGTTCATTTTCCGCCATGAACGAGATCAGGTTATGGGCATGAGTTACAAAGTCCAGCAGAGCGTCCTTGCCATAGTTAAGCAGGAAGGAATCAGGGTCTTCCTGATCGGGAAGCACAACTATGCGCGGATTGAAGCCTTTGCTCAGGATGAGCAATCCGGCTCGCAGAGCAGCTTTCTGGCCTGCCTGGTCGCCGTCGTAAAGCATAAAGATATTTTGGGTGTATCTACCCAGCAGGTAGATCTGGTCTTCTGTCAGAGCTGTTCCCAAAGAAGCGACACAGTTTGAAATTCCGCTTTCATACAGACGCAGAAAATCCATGTAGCCCTCACAAACCAAGGCTGCATCCGCCTTGCCGATGTCATACTTGGTCTTGAACAAGCCATAAAGTTCCTTGCCTTTTGTGTAAAGCTCAGTTCCAGGGGAATTGATGTATTTTCCGCCCTCGGCAGTTGAGGACAGGATGCGTCCGCCAAAGGCAATGACTTCCCCAGTATTACTGTGAATGGGAAACATCAGGCGGTCGCGGAACTGGTCGATCAGATTGCCCTGGTAGATGCCGAAGAGGCCGCTTTCCTTCAGCAGACTGGGATTGATGCCTGCCTTGAGCAGGTGATTTTTCAGGCTGCTGTTGCTGTTCAGGGCATAACCGAGTTCAAGGGTTTTAGCTGTCTCGGCAGAGATCTGGCGCTCACTGAGATATTCCAGGACCTGCTGTCCGTGCTCAAACAGGTTGTTGGCAAAGAAATCCTTTGCCAGTCTGTAAACCTGCAGCAGGAGTGCTCTTTTCGTTGAAACAACGGTTGTTTTATCCCTGTCCGGTAGCGTGATGCCGGCGCGTTCCGCCAGCTTTTTCAACGCTTCCATGAAAGTGAGTTTCTCATATTCCTGGACAAAGTTAAAGACATTGCCTGCTTTGCCGCAGGCGAAGCACTTGAAGATCTGCTTGGGCTGACTGACGTTGAGCGAAGGATGGCTGTCATTGTGGAAAGGGCAGAGCCCGCGGTAGCTGTTGCCTGCTTTTTTCAGGGCAATGTAGCTGCCGATGACATCCACGATGTCATTGCTTCTGCGAATTTCGTCAATCAGGTTGTTATCCAACTTCTTTATCCTATATGGTCAAAACTGTGACACCGCTGCCGCCTGCTTCCTGAGGCGGGGTGCCGATGGTCTTGACCTGTTTTTTCTTTTTCAGATATTCCCTTACTTTGGTTCTGAGCGCACCTGTTCCTTTGCCATGCACAATTCTCAGACTATGCAATCCTGAGACCAAAGCGTTGTCAATAAATTCATCGATCAGGGGCTGAGCCTCGTCAAAAGTGCAGCCCAGCAGCTTCAGTTCAAAGTGCGCAGAGGGTGTGGCCTTGACTTTGGTCAGGTGAACGGTTTCTTTTTCAGGCTGCTTGTCTGCAGCATAAATATGCGAACGTTTGGTCTTGAACGTGATGCCGTTCATGTCCACCAGGACGTCTTTATCCTTTATCTCAACAATGACGGCAGTGGTCTCAAAATCACTCAACCAAACCGTATCGCCGGGTTGCGGATCAAAGGCAAGCTGTTTTTTGCTTTTATCCAGACCGTTGATCTTTTCACGATTCTCAGACTGCATCTCCTGCAACTTGTCAACCAGTTGCGAACCCCTTTTGCGGCGTTCCTCACGTTCGGTTTGTTTGAGGCTTTCTATTTCCTGCAGGAGCAGTTTCTGGTTATCGATCAGTTCTTGCTGGTATTCTTTCAAAAGCTCTCTGCGCCTGGCTTTCAGATCATCGTCAAACTTCCTGATGCGCTGCTCATATTCAGCAATGGTAGCATCCAGGTTGCGGCTTTTCAGTTTGACTTGCCAGCTTTCCGTGGAGAGCTGTTTTTTCTCTTCCTGCAGTTTTTTGATGAGTTCTGTAAACTCCAGATTCTGGCTTCCGGTCAGGTGTTTGGCACGCTCAATAAGCTGCTTGTCCAAGCCTAAAGAGGACGCCACTTCAATGGCAAAACTGTCTCCCGGGGAGCCAAGCTGGAACTGGTAGGTCGGGATCAGTGACTTGAGATCGAACTGCATGGAAGCGTTGGTGCTGCGTTCCCTGTTTTCGGCAAAGACCTTAAGAGCCGTGTAGTGCGTGGTGACCAGGCCCCTTGCCTGCTTCTCCAAAAGGTTTTCCAGAATCGCTTGCGCCAGGGCGCTGCCCTGTTGAGGATCCGTCGCTGCACCGATCTCGTCGAGCAGAACCAAGGTCCTGTCATTGCAGATATCCAGCATGGCCTTGATCTTGGAAATGTGCGAGGAAAAGGTGCTGAGCGCCTGCTCTATGGACTGCTCGTCTCCGATATCGGCAACCACGCTTTCAAACCTGCCGATCTCAGTTCCGTCCGCCACTGGTATGGGCAATCCGGTCAGCGCCATCAGGGTCAGAAGCCCGACAGCTTTTAGCAGAACGGTTTTACCTCCGGTGTTGGGTCCGCTCAGGATCAAGAAATCATATTCAGAACCAAGATCCAGATCAAAGGGTATGACTTTGCTGACTTCGCCGTTCTTGATGATCAACAGCGGATGGCGGCCCTTTCTGATCTTGAGATATGGCTCTTCCACTATTTCCGGAACCCTTGACTGTAAGGCTTTGCCTAATCTGCCGCAGGAAAAGCTGCAGTCCAGTTCTGCCAGACGAGCGTAATTATCGGTCAATTGGCTTTGGAGAGCCCTGATATCATCTGTGAATTCTTTAAAGATGCGGAAGATCTCTTTCTTTTCTTCCTGCTGCAGCATCTGCAGATCATTATTGACACCGACCACGTCCTCCGGTTCCATGAAGACGGTTGCCTTACTGCCGGAGTGCCCTTGCACAATGCCTTTCACCTGTGAAACGTGAGTTTCTTTGATGGGGATGACATAGCGCCCTTCGCGTTGAGTGACGAATTTTTCCTGCAGGGCATGCTCAAAAATGCTCTCTGTGAACTTCTTCTGCAGGGAGCGGATGATCTGTTCGCGCAGCAGGATTTTCCTGCGTCTGATGCGTTTCAGCTCTTCTGAAGCGGTGTCTTTGACCTCGCCCTCAAGATCGAAAATACGCTCAAACTGCTGAACGATCTGGGGCAGGGGAAACAACTTCAGCAGCAGCTTATGCAGTTTTTTGTAGCCGTCCAGATCGGCTCTGCGGCTGCAGATTTTAGTTGCCAAGGCAGCATTGAGATAGGCCAGCCGGAATTCCTCATAATCATAGACGATTTGCTTGTTATCATTAAAGAGAGTATCCAGCGGGAGCAGGTCTTCAAAGTTGAAATCATGTCCGTGTTTGAGCGCTTCCTGGATTTCAGACAGCAGTTCCAGTCTGTTTTTGATGAGAGGGATATCATTCAGAGGCTGCAGGCTCAGAGCCTTGTCTTTGCCTGCCTGGCTGTGGCAGCCTTTGGCGATGTGGTCTATGACCTTATCGTATTCGAGGTCCTGAAAAAGCTTATGGAGCATTAATTCTGCTGTTCTTTGAGAGGTAGTTTTTCCAGTGCGGCTTTGGCGGCGGCAGAGATCTTCCGGTCAATTTTGAAGGTCGAATAAAGCTCTGTCCGGACAACTTTAACTGCAGCATAAACCCTGTGTCTGTCTGCATTTTCCAGCTTCTGCCTGAAGGAGGGCACGAGCTCGATCAGGATGGAAAGAACCACTACGAGCAGCAGTCCAGTCAGAAAGCCTAAAAGCGCGCCCAGAGCCGAATTGAAAAAAGAGACATGCATCAGTTTGACGGTTTTTTCCAGCAGCAGCCTGATGATCTGCACGATCAGCGCGATCAGGGCCACGATCAGCACCACTGCCAGAATGGTGGAAAGCGCACTGCCCAAATGCAGTTTGGTCATCAGGCCATATTTGACCATGGTGAAATAGTGTGCGACCAGGAAAAAGACCAGAATCACGCCCACCAGGTGGAGCAGCATGCCGATGATGCCTTTACGCCAGCCCCTCCACAGCACAAAGGCGAGGAAAAGAAGAATGAGCCAATCCAAAATACCCATGTTCACCTGCTCTTGCGGTTTTGCAGTTCTGCGGTGATGGCTTGTCAAAAGCCTTCAGACAGCAGAAAGATTTGTTCGATAAAAAAACAATGTGATGAGGAAGAAAAAACCTCCCCATCACAAACAAAGTCCAACGATATGACTGATTGCAGATGTCAGTTTCAGGCAGCAGGAGTCTGGCTAATATCCGCTCCTTGCGCTGCAGGACGACACCTGATCCATACCGCTACGTCCTATTTCATAAAGCGCATCATCTTGCGCTGAGCTTTGACCATTTTGCGACGGGATACGTTGGCCTCGCGTTTCCTTTTGACGCTGGGCTTCTCGTATGCCTGATGCTTTTTGATCTCAGACAGTATAGATGCCCTTTCGCACTTTTTCTTGAATCGCTTCAGTAAAATATCAAAAGGTTCAGTCTCTTTAGCTACTACTGTCGGCACTTAATCACCACCTTTTTTTATAGGATATTGTGCCAAAATCAGAACTCCTGCTTTCGTGTCAAGCAGAAAACCAAGCCTCTTGATTATCTAAGCTTTATGATTTTACCCGCAGCTTGTTTTTGATCCTGATCAACTTTGATTATATAGACTCCTGATGCCGATTCCAGCCCTTCCGAGTCTTTGCCGTTCCACTCATATTCCATCCGTTCCGTAAGCAACGCTTTATGGATCAATTGGCCTTTGAGATTGTAGATGCACACATGGGCTGGAGCTTTATCATGAGTGTTGAGCCTGATTTTGATTATATCTCTAAAGGGGTTCGGACTGCAGTTTACAGTCAGCGCTGACGGGATCGGCGTAATGTTTTCATCATTCAGTACCGCTCCCACATCACGGACGGCGATGCCATAGTATCCGTCTGCGGAATAGAGATAATCACCTCTCAGCACCGCTTCCGCAGAGTTGGTATTGGAAACGATCTCCTGCAGCAGCACGGGATTGGTGTAATCACTGATGTCATACAGGTATATCCTGTTCCAAACCATGTCGCAAAGGATCAGGACATTGCCGTAAATCCTCATTTTGTTGCTGAAATGGTTGTTGATCCCGGTCTGGATAAGTGCTCCCAATACAGGTTGAGCCGGATTGGTGACATCAATAAGATAGATCTGGGTGGGGCTGTAGTGCTCCAGATAAGAGGTGGTTTGCGGTGAAGCCATGACTGCCAGGACAGATCCGTTGGTCTGGCACGCCACAGCCGGCTGGGGCAGGTAAAAATGGCTCAGGTCACTTGGCTGGGCGGGATTGGAGACATTCACGATCTTAACTCCGCCCGTGCCCAGACAGAGGTAGGCTAGGTTGCCGTGAACGTCGAATCTCTCCACGCTGCCATTGTTAAAATCACCGACCAGGTACAGAGAGGAAGTATTGGAAAAATCCACTGTCAGCAGATGATGGTCGCTTTCAATGTACAGATAATTGTTTTCCACATCCATATCCAGAATGTCTGAGTAGTTTTGCCAGAAAGTGCCCATCTGATAAGGAGCGGAGGGATCAGTCGCATTTACGTAACGCATCCAGCCAATGTCTTCTTTGCCGTATGAGCGTGTTCTCAGAATGCCAAAACCGTTGCCTGCCCTGACCTGGAAATTGGGTTCCCAGACCCACGGTTCTGAGCCTGCCAGAACAGGCAGAGCGGGATTAGCCAGGTTATACATTTCCAGGCTGTATTCAGAAGCGTATAGATAGTCCTGATGCCAGTCCAGGCCATAAGTCTTCCAGCCGGTCTGGACTGTGTTCAGCAGAGTCGGGTCGGGAGACTGATTCATTTGCACCGTTCTCAGCCCCAGGTTGTCCATAACACAGAGCAGGCGGTTTTGCGGCCTGATTTTATACCGGCGCCCTCCATCAAAATACCAGTCGGTTATGCCAAACTGATTGACCTGCTGCAGATTGAGAGGGTCGGAGATGTCATAGATCCTGATCCCGTAATTATAGGCATAGCAAATCAGTTTTTCATCTGCTTCGGAAATGACCATATCTGTCATAGGTTCCATATTGTGAGTAGTTATCAGATAAGGATTAGCAGGGTCGGAGACATCATACAGCTTCAAGTCTCCGGAGTCGTTTTGCATATAATAGAATATATCATTGTGGACGGCGATGCAGGTGAAATAGGGCATGTTGGTCTGCACAGTGGATAAGAGCTGCGGCTGTTCCGGATCGCTGAAGTCAAAGATCATGAAACCCAGGTTTCCAACGGATGCAAACAGCAGGCTGTCTTGTATGATAAAGTCGTTTACTCCGTAGGGGAAGTCGAAATCATAATACCATAGCCTTACTTCTGTAGTCCATCTGTTATAAACTGATAAATTTATATTTGAGATATAGTAGTCTCCATAAATTGTCATCTGTTCACAGGAAGCGTTGACATTGGTCATTATCAGTTGCGGATTGGATGGATCTGCAATGTTGTAAACCCGGACGCCAACCTGGACTGAATAATACAACAGGGTGTCCGCCACGTCAAATCCTTTGCCGAAGGTCTGCGGGATCAGTGCAGTCTGCTGCGGCTGGGCGGGATCCGATATGTCAATTATCCTGAGCCCTTCATAATCGTTGCCGATAAAGGCAAGCGTATCCCGCACCACGATTTGTTGCGGATAATATATTGCCAGGTGTCCCAAGACCTGATTAACGGCGGTCAAACAACTGCAGGCGGCAAGGACAGACAAGAAAATGACAAACTTTCTGATCATGTTCACCTCAATGAATTATTATGTGCAATATTCAGACCAAATCGTCTTTCTCAGAGGTATTTTTCACTTTTTATTCAGTATCCTCAAGGTAGTATAAATGTTCCTCTGATTAAGTCCGTCAGGACGGCATTCCTTAACCAGGCACGTAGTTTTCGATAAAGTATGTTGAAAAGGAATAGTCCGTCAGGACGACAC
>CAZWJK010000042.1:13159-15644 GCA_964634035.1 uncultured Candidatus Cloacimonadota bacterium
GGCACGTAGTTTTCGATAAAGTATGTTGAAAAGGAATAGTCCGTCAGGACGACACTATGTAACCCGGCACGTGAGTGCCGGGCAAGGTATCTTTCTGCTGATGAGTCCGTCAGGACGACACATTGTAACCCGGCACGTGAGTGCCGGGCAGCAGTCTGAAGGCTTATCCAGTCCGGCAGGACGGCACAAAAAAACCTTTACCGAAAGAAAACCTACCTACTTGATTACCTTGACACATATTCCATTTGTATGACTTTACCCTAAGCAAAGCGATATACCTCTCACAAGGCATATGATTAATTTGGAGGTTCAAATGAGGCTGAGAAAACTTCTTATAGCTTATATGTGGATGATTCTACAAGTTATTTTGTTTAACGTTAGTTTACTAAACGCTGAACGTCCAACCATTATTGATACAATATATACGGAGAATTCTTTACAAGCGGGATTAAACTATAAAGTCGAGATGAATATCTATTCAGGTGGAGGATACAATGAATTATATGAATGTTTCAAAGCATAAACTGCTCTTGCTGACAATTTGTTTACTTGTACCAAGTTGGATTTTCTCAGTAGAGTTGCCAGTGGAAAATGAAACTGTATTTACTGAGAACAATCTTCAAGCAATGGTTGGATATTTCATTGAAGGCAATTTCTATTCAGGAGGTATCCTGCCTTTTTATGCCAATATATTAGGGGTTGGTGATCATTATTATTGGGACTTTCCAAATATTAATGTCTGTGAACGCTTCTATTTATCATTTAGTATCCAACCAGTTCCTGAACACTATTCAATTGATAGTGTTGTATTGAAGCTTTATCAGAACTATTGTTGCGGTGATGGTGGAGATAATGTTTATCCACTTTTTTATGGGAATCAAATAAGTTGTATGATTGATCATGTCGATTATGGATTAACCTTTGAATACAGCGACTTTAATCCCACTATTTATGGTACAATTGGAGCAATCAGCTCAGAACTTACATATGGGTGGAAAGAACTTAACATAACTAATGCATATCTTCAGGACTTGAATCAAAGCCGACCATACTGCCAAGTTATGTGTTACTTTCCTATAATGAGTGACTATGATTTTATGTCTGACAATATTGATTTCAGAAGCTCATACTTTCCAGATCCAGTTGGAACTCCTCAGATTGTAATTACCTATCAACCTGTAAATCATGCTTCAGATGACGCTCTTATTGCCACTTATCTTGTTTCAGTTTATCCTAATCCCTGTAGAGATAATGTAACAATTACTACAAAAAACAATAGTAAACTAATCAAAGCGGAGCTATTCAATCTTAAAGGACAGAGGATTAAATCGAGTTATACCCAAGATGGAGGGTCCAGAGTGTTAAACATCACAATCGATAATGATATAGCTCCCGGAATCTACTTGTTAAAGTACAGTTCCATTAATGCAGGTAAAATTTATAAGGGAACTATAAAACTACTCATGCAAAAATGAACAAGTCCTCTCGGACGGCACATTGTAACCCGGCACGTGAGTGCCGGGGACATGCTCTCTCAACTATATAGTCCGTCAGGACGGCAACTCCCTTTTTGATCAGTACTACTCAGGCTTATCCATCCAGAAGCCTTCAGAGTCTTCTGTCTTCAGTCCATGCGCCTTGAGGAAGCTCATCATCTCGTCATAGAGCTTATGCTTCTTGTGATGTTCTTCCTGGTTGGCGATGTACTGCATCACAGTCTCCAGTTTGGACTGAGAGACCGAGAAAGCGCCATAGCCCTCATTCCAACTGAACCTGCCGGGGAACCACTTCTCGTCATTGATATGCTTGCTGCTGTTGGCTTTGACTTTCTGCACCAGTTCAGACACAGACAGGGAGGAGTGCAGCCCCACCAGCAGGTGCACATGGTCCGGCATGACCTTGCCCGAGATCAGGTGTGAATCCAGATGGGTAATGATGCCGGTGATGTAGGCCAGAAGCTTTTCCCGTTTGTCTTGGCTATGGATGGAAAGCCTGCCCTTGGGCGCGAAAACTACGTGAATGTAAAGCCGGGTGTAACTACCGGGCATGCGTGCCTCCTCTATGCCTTTCTATACAATGAATAAGAAGATATCGTCCGAGAAACCTGTCAATAAAAAACCTGATCTTATGTCAGCATAAAATTGTAATGAAGGGTGCCGTCCTGCCGGACTGAATCAGTTTTTTGTCTATGTCCCGGCACTCACGTGCCGGGTTACAATGTGCCGTCCCAAGGGACTGATTCTGTAACCTGATTTAGTCCCGGCACTCACGTGCCGGGTTACAAAGTGCCGTCCTAACGGACTAGTTCTGCAATCTGATTTAGTCCCGGCACTCACGTGCCGGGTTGCAATGTGCCGTCCTGACGGACTGAATCGTTACCAATTCATCTTCCCGGCACTCACGTGCCGGGTTACAAAGTGCCGTCCTAACGGACTGATTCTGTAACCTGATTTAGTCCCGGCACTCACGTGCCGGGTTACAAAGT
>CAZWJK010000043.1:0-5984 GCA_964634035.1 uncultured Candidatus Cloacimonadota bacterium
AGGTGTCCGGAGCCTGTGTAAAGGATAACAGAAGAGCTTTTGGGGCATAATCTGCCATTAAGAGAAGTGATTTATCAGGGTGGTGAAAACTGCAGTAAATTTGGAACGAAAAACACAGTATAAGGGGCTAGCTTTGCAAAGCAAAGTTAATTTCATAGATGTGATAATAGATAGTAGAACAATGAGTTATGAGAATATGGAAAGGATTTGGCAGATTCATTTTGATATAAATATATGAGAGTGCCATATAAAAATGATATAGTTCAATGGAGAAGGAGAAGAGGATGAGAGAAAAGATCACAAAGATGCTGGTGGGCGAGCTCAGCCGGCACGATGAGGTTCTGGGTTGTTTTGAAGGGGGTTCCGCCGCTTTTGACAGAGCGGATGAGTGGTCAGACATCGATTTTCAGATCGTAGTCAAGGATGATTTTGTGGAACAGGCAGCGGAGATTTTGGAGCATGCGCTGAAAAGGCTCGCTCCGATCGAGGATAAGTACGTCCTGCCGCAACCCGCCTGGCATGGGCAATGGCAGTGCCATTACAAGCTGAAAGGCTGGCCGCCCTACCTGCTGGTGGACGCCCTGATCATGAAGGAAAGCAGTCCCACCTATTTTTCAGAAGTCGAACTGCACGGAGCTGCCAAAGTGCATTTTGACAAGACAGGCAGGATAGGGAAGGAGCACATTGATTTTGACCAGTTAAAAAAGATCATTCCCAAACGCCTGGAACGGGCGGAAAACATCTGCAGCATGATGCACCTGCTGGTGGATAAGGAACTCAAACGCGGCCGCTTCATGGACGCCTTTGAGCTCTATTACAATCTTTATCTGCGCACCCTGGTGGAACTGCTCAGAATCAAATATGACAAAGCGCGCTGGTATTTCGGACCCCGCTATCTCAGTCATGACCTGCCGCACGAAGTCTATGAGCAGATCAAAGACCTGTCCTATGTCGGCAGCCCGGAAGAACTGCTCCCTAAAAAAGAACGCGCCCTACAAAACTTAAGGGAACTTATCGCAGAACTGAAGCGGGAAAACGGCACCGGCTGAAAAGTGAAAAATCCGAGGGTATTTAAGTATAACTCTACACCCCCGAGAAACATACAAAGAGGTCAACCTACTATGAGAAGAGGAGTTCTCAACCTTGTTCTTTGTCTGCTCTTGATGGCAGGCATTATGTCCGGCCTGTATGCCGCGCCGGACCTATTCACGGCTTCCAGGGAGCCGCTAACCCGCAACTGGAGGCTGCTGGAGCAGCTTACCATGATCGATTCATCCGGCACCTGGGTGAATAACGAACTCAGGCACAATCACTTCAATGCTTTCAACCAGGATGTGGTGGACAGCACGGCATACAGCTATTGGAATTACGATTTGGGCTGGTTCCAGGGCTGGTCCGATCACTTCAGTTACAACATCAGCCAGGAATACATAACAGAGATAACTTCAAACCTGGTAATGTTTTCGGAGTCCATACCCATGCTCAGAAGCACATATGAGTATGACGATGACAACCGTCTGCTGCATGCAAAAATGTAGGTCAGGGGCCTGGATGAACGGGACTGGATAGATGTCAAAAGAGTGTATGTATCTTATGAAAACGGCGCACTCGACGAGATTGTTATCTATGACACCAGCGACCTCTACAATCCGCCGACCTGGTACAAATGGGAATTCCAGTTTGATGCTGCCGGCAGGATAGTGCAGCAGTTGGAGTCCGCTTCAACAGATTCTCTGAACTGGACACAATCAATCAGGACTTCTTATCTTTATCATGGCGCAGACATGACAAACAGCACCAGTCTGGTGGAAATGATCAGCAAGACTTTCCCTCAGTACCTGCACTACGAAAAATCTCTGCAGATCGGCATGCTGGTTGAGCAGTTGGGTGAGATCTGGATGTATCAGTACTGGAGAAACGGCTTCAGAGTGATGTATAACTATGATTGGCAGAACCGCATGATCACGTGCCAGCTTCAGGAAAATACGATGACAGGAGACTGGCTCAACATCAAACTGATGACCTATTCCTATGATGCGGAATGCAACTGCGAAACAGAACTGCAGCAATGGTGGTCCGAAGACCCCGCCATGTGGATGGACGAATCCATCATCTATAATGCCTGGGAAAACACCACCGCCAATGAGGATGAGACAGTTCCCGCCGGAACAGCATTGCAGTTATCTGTTTATCCCAATCCGTTCCGAGACGATCTGGCAGTTACAATCCAAAGCAAAGCCAATGCTCCTGTCAAACTGGAGATCTATAACTGCAAGGGGCAAAAAGTCCATTCGCAGTCGCTTCAGCCAAACAGCAAGGTGTCTGTGGCGGAAGCATTTACGGGCAGGGAAGCAAAAGCCTCCGGGGTTTACTTCCTGAAAGCTGAACAGGATGGGCATAGCATAACCAGAAAAATTCTTCACCTCAACTAAACCCTCCATAATCAGAAACAGGGCGCTGCATATCATGGCCGGCGCCTTTTTCATATCTGAGCGTCAAGTCACCAAAACAAATTCTGATAGACAAAAAATCTTGCTTCTGATAGATGGTAAAATCAGGAAAGCTTATGTTAGAAAGAATAAATTCACCTGTGACCCAACCGGGAGAAGTGGAATTCGACCGCGCCCTGCGGCCTAAAACGCTGGCTGAGTTCATCGGGCAGAACCATATCAAGCAGCTTCTGGAGATCTCCATTCAGGCTGCCAAACTGCGCAAGGAACCGCTGGACCACGTTCTGTTCTATGGCCCTCCGGGCCTGGGTAAGACCACTCTGGCGAGCATCATTTCCAGGGAACTGAACGTGGAGATCACAGTCAGCAGCGGACCCGTTCTGGAAAAGCCTTCCGACCTGGCAGGCATCCTGACCAATCTGGAAAGGCATGAGGTTCTCTTTATCGATGAAATTCACCGCATGAGCCACGTGATCGAGGAATACATCTATCCCGCCATGGAAGACTTTGGGATGGAGATCATCCTGGATAGCGGTCCCAGCGCGCGTACGCTGAAAATCGATTTGGAGCCCTTCACCCTGATCGGAGCCACGACCCGCGCCGGACTGCTGACCCCGCCGCTCAGGGACAGGTTTGGCATCGTGCTGCGGCTGGATTATTATGACACCCAGTCCATCGAAAAGATCATAGAGCGCAGTTCCAATATCCTCAATATGCCGATCGAGCCGGATGGCGTGAAAGAGCTGGCATCACGCAGCAGAGGCACTCCGCGCATTGCCAATAGACTGCTCAGGCGGGTGCGTGACTTTGCCCAGATCAAGGGCGACGGCATCATCACAGGCGAGATTGCCAAGCTTGCGCTGGAAATGCTGCAGGTTGACCACGCCGGCCTGGATGAAATGGATAAACGTATTCTCTATACCATCATAGAAAACTACAGGGGCGGCCCGGTCGGGATCAAGACCCTGGCAGCCGCAATCGGCGAGGACGCAGGCACGATCGAGGAGATCTTTGAGCCCTACCTGGTGCAGCAGGGCTTTCTGGAACGCACCATGCAGGGGCGCAAGGTAACTTTCAAGGGTTATAAGCACCTGGGCGTCAAAGCTGAAAGTGAACAGGTCAGTCTGTTTGATTTTCCCCAAAATTGATTGCAGCAGATGACTAAAAGTCATGTCCTGAGCGGCATCCGCTGGACTCTTGCCACCACTGTTATCAGGCGCGTCATCACGCTGGCGCTCTTCTATTTTGTGGCGAAATGGCTGTCCCAAGAGGACTTGGGCGTGTTCCGGGAATACTGCCTGGTACTGGGTCTGTTCTCCGTGGTGAGCAGCCTGAGTCTGGATTTTCATTACATCATTGAGCGGCGGCAGAATCAGGTGAGTCTGATCGCTCTTTGGCAACTGGCGATCGTCTCGTCAGTCGTGGGTTTTATCTTGTTAAGCCTGGCCTCCGGATGGCTGGGAAGTCTTTACCAAAGCGAAGTTTTGGCAAAACTGCTGCGTTACGCATCAATTTTTCTGGTCATAGAGGTTTTGCGCAGAACCGTGCGTGCCATGGCTTCCCGGCAACTGCAGTTCAGGGAACTGGCGCTGGGGGAGACCTGGAACGTGGTGTTCTATTCGGTTCTGACCTTAGTGGCTTTGTATTTCCACCGCTCCGTCTGGGTCTATGTTATAGCGTTCTATCTGGGCAATTTGTTTGAGACTGCCTATCTGTGGCAGTTGAATCAGACATCGATCAGCAGAGCTTTGAAGCAGGCTGCCGGCAGGATGGGCCTATGGCTGAAAGTGCTGAAATGCAATAAGGTTTTTGTTACGCAGGCGACGCTTGTTTCCTTCATCAACCAAGTAGCAAGCAACGCGCCAGTCCTGATCCTGGGGATGCTGGTCGAGCCGCGCTACATCGGTCTTTATTTCTTTGCCTCCACCCTGGTAGGGGTGCCGGTGGGGATGTTCAATGCCGCAGTGGGACAGGTGTTCTTTCCCGTCTTTGCCGGCAAAAAAGATGGTGACATTGCCGGAATGGCAAAGCGCTATCTAAGGCTGGTGGGGAATTTGGGGCTGCCATTGCTGCTGCTGTTCAGCTTTGTGATGATGTATGCGGTGAAATGGCTGTTCGGAGACAAATGGTTTGGTGCGGTGCCGCTAATCCCGACCATGTTCATCATCTACGGCGGAAGCCTGTATGTCAATCCCATTGGCGGCATTCCCTTCATCAAGCGTAAAGCTGGTTGGGAATTAGGCTGGAACATCTTATCTTTTATTATCAAGGTAGTGGCGATGCTGGCAGGGCTGATAGTCACTTTTCAACTAGCGCTGTTTGCGTTCGCAATGGCCTCGGCTTTGATGAGCGTCAGCTTTTACCTGATGTCGATGCATATGCTGGGAGTCAGTCTCAAAAAGACTTTGGGCAGGGTGCTGCTCAGTTTCGTGCCGGTTATGGTTTTGGGAATTCTGCTCTTGCTGATCGCTATCCTGCTGCCGGGAACGGCAGTTTTCATGGCGATAGTGATTTGTCTGCTATTGCTGGTTATGCTTGATGTTATATCCAAGGGTCAACTAAGGGCGGATTTGAAATTGCTGTTGAGAACTGAAAACTAACCCTTCAGACTTTCCAAATAATCCGGCAGCCAGGCCCGGAACCTCTCCACTTCACGCTTCAGAGCGGTAAAGCATTCATTTATCAAGTCCAAGTTTCGGTGCTTGGCGGCGTCGTCCAACACGGTTGAAATCTGATATATGGCAGTCAGGGCCAGGTTTCCTGATGCGCCTTTGAGGGTGTGGGCCATATGTTCAACCTGGTTAAAATCACTGCTTGAGATACTGGCTGACAAGGCCTCCATATCCAGTTCCGGCATCTGCACGAAATCCTGCAGCAAATCCGCCAGAAATTCCTTGTCGCCCATGCGCTGCAACGCTTCCCGCTCATTAATGATGTCATAAGTCATATAAGTTACCCTGTTCCATGATGATTAATCCATACTGTAGAAAACTTTTGCGAATTGTCAAGCAGAAAAGCCCGAAGCTTGTAAACACACTGAGACAGGAAAAGATAAGAGAGCCACGAAGGTATCCCGACTTTGGGAGATTTTGGGCTTCAATCATGTCTTTGGGGGCAGTAATTCTGCCTTCAGGCAGGCATCTTAAAATTGCAAACTTCTTGAAAACAGCTAACTCACCTGCGTGTCCGGTCTTCGACTAAGCTCAGACTGACACGCTTGGCTATTTGTGACACGCTTTTTGTCATTCCTGCTCTCCGCACCTGTCATTCCTGCGAAGGCAGGAATCTTAATCCATTATTGTGGCACGGACAATCCTGTCCGTGATAAACTCGCTTATTGTCATTCCTGCGCAGGTGTCATCCTGAGCTTGTCCCGTACCCGCAGGTGTCATCCTGAGCACAGTCGAAGGATCGGCACCGATCGCGTGTCTGGTCTTCGACTAAGCTCAGACTAACACGCTGTAGATGGGCAATTTGAACTTCGGGAAGGCAATTGGAACTGAGTGACAGTCAGTCAGGACGGCACTTTGTAAC
>CAZWJK010000043.1:6084-10845 GCA_964634035.1 uncultured Candidatus Cloacimonadota bacterium
CTTCGGGAAGGCAATTGGAACTGAGTGACAGTCAGTCAGGACGGCACTTTGTAACCCGGCACGCGAGTGCCGGGATCAGGATCAAAACTACAGACCAGTCCGTCAGGACGGCACAGTACTTTGTCCCTGATTGCAGATGGTGTCGTCCTGCCGGACTTATTTGTTTGGTTGCCGGCTGCACGGCACTCACGTGTCGTGTTACAGCGTAGCGTCCCTACGGGACTTCATAACGAATACCACGAAGTCCGAATTGCCCCTTTGGGATGTGATACCTCTATCAGATTATGAAGGGCAATTTAAACTCCGGGAGTCCTTTTTGCCGACACAAACTGCCAAGGGTGTCTACACTAAAGGGCAAAATGGACTTCGGGAAAGAGCCTTGCTTTTAAAAAACCATCCTTATCATGCAGGATCTTTTCCCCTGGTGTGAAGTCAAAATTCCTTTGCCTGGATGGCATATTGGTTATCAATGTTGGAATTTCGAACTCCTGCAGGAATCCCGGCCAGATAATATCAATGTTGGGTTGGATGCATCTGGATTTCTGTATTTCATACTCATAAAAAAATGCAGTCAGCAATGTCTTTGGAGTTCAAATACAGATGATATCTGAATGGCAATTCAATGTCAATGTATGTTTTTAACTTGTTATCAGCTATAGTGAAGCGGGAGAAATGGGGGAAATCAGAGATTTTACTTGACACTGTTTTTTATGCCAATTATCTTACGCGCAGTACGAAATATTGGTTTTCGTTATTAAGAGTATTCTTTATTGGAGAGTAAAGAATCGTTTTTTTTCTTAAGAGGGGAGACAGCATCAAACCTATTAGGTCAGGACTTAAAAGGGGGAAATGCAGTGAGACCGGTTCTGACAACTTTGTTTTCTTTTTCAAGCTCTGCATATTGCAGCCCGGTGTCTCATAATATCAATTTCACCATACGATCCTGTCCATCTGACAGCATATTGGGAAATCCCCTAGTTCAAATAATGCCAATTGGTCTATGTAATAAGCCATACACCTTATTACGGGCTGCCGGCAGCAACGGACTCAGGATTTTCCACCCATTATGCAAAGAAACCACACAACCCTTCGAAACAAAACACGGAGCCGTGAAAAACAGACTTCTGCACAACCATCATACCAAATCACCTATAGCAAACCAAAACGTGCCGAAGCAAGAGTTTTCATTCCGTAATTGCTGCCAATCATCGAAACTGAAACGGCCGACGCTTCAGGAGGATTAGTATCCGAGAAAACTGAAGCCAGGCCTCAACGTCTTGAACGTACTTTTGGAATTAGTTTTTAAAAGGAGTTTCTGATTATGAAGAAATTAATATTTCTGCTAACAATACTGTTTGTAACAGCCGGATTACTGGCCAATGCCGTTCAACAGGCACCCCGGATCAACAGTAGTCCAAATCCGAATATGAGACCCACCAGGGACATATTCTACACTGAGAATTTCGAATCCGGAGCCACCGGTTGGACACACTGGGACGGTGCAGTATCCCCGAACATGTGGCACATTTACAATAATGGTGATGCCCAAGGCAATGTGTGGTGGATGGGTGATCCTGCCCTGGCTTCCGGCAGTAATATCGGCGGCTATCATGACCACCAGTATCTGGTGCTTGATACACCTGTTATACCTGTTGCTACAGGTAGCAGCACCCTGACTTTCAAAATGAGAATGAACATGGAGGAACCGGGTGCTTCCGGTGATTACGATGGCTGGGATTCCTTCAACCTGCGTTTATCAACCAATTCCGGCATATCCTGGACTGTGATTCCGGACGATATCATCTCTCTTGCTTATGACTTTGAAAATTCCTATGCCTTTGGCAGTGAGCATGGAGAAGGTATGGGAGTTCCTGCCTGGGGCGGCATCCATGAACCCTGGGTGACAGTGACTGTTGATCTTTCAGGTTATGTCGGAGGTAATGTCAAGATCCGCTTTGCTTTTGCTTCTGATCCGGCTTACAGTACAGTTGACCAACTTGACATGTATGGCGTGATGGTTGATGATATTTCACTCGGAACCTATACCAACAACGGCGTTAACGACGGTCAGATGACCTGGTCCAGCCTGGTGCCGACCGCCGGTGATTTCTGGCATCTGACAGAAGATGCTTCCGCTCCTTCACCGACACACATTATGTCCTCCAAGAACAGTGAAGGGACATATGTGAACTATATGCTGAACTACCTGATGAGCCCTTCAATTGTGTTACCGGCTGATGCCACCCAGATCGTGGCGGACTTCCAGATGAGAGGGACATATTTCGATCCCGGTGTGTTTCCCGATGTCGATTACTTCGGTTGGGAAATTTCACCGGATAACGGTTTCTCTTGGCGCTACATGAGCAATCCCTATGCTGATCCGGAAGGAATGAACTATGTCTATTCCGGAGCGCCAGCTAACTGGGCTTCGATGATCACCAGCTACACCCTGGACGGAGACATCACAGCCTTTGCCGGTCTGACTGTCAAATTCCGCTGGTATTTCCAGTCCAATGGGACCACTCCGCAGGGTACACCTCTGGAGATCGATGACTTCCAGATCTTCTCAGTGACTGCGGCTCCGGCTCCGGTGAACCTAGTCTATCCGCTTAATAACCAGACCAATCTGCCTGCCACAGGATTCAACCTTGACTGGTCTCCTTCCGCATTGGGAGCTTTCCCGGAAATGTATACGGTATGCGTGGACGCAGTCCTGGAGAACCTGGAAGAAGCAACCTTCGCTCCCACCTACTATCTGGAAATCGTTCCAGTTTTGGTTGATACAACCTATGTCCTCTACAGCTATTGCCACACCAGTGATCTCGGGCTGCCTTTGGCTGCCGGGCAAACCTGGTTTTGGACAGTTGTTGCCAGCATCGCAGGTCAGCCTGATGCCTTCAGCGAGATCTTCCGCTTTGACATCGGCAACCTGGTTGTGATCAACACCTTCCCCTGGAACGAGGGATTTGAAGATGCAACTTTCCCGCCCACCAACTGGAGTGTGGTAAATCTGGACGGTGGTGGAACAACCTGGGCTGAAAACACAAACGCAGCCTATGTCCATAGTGGTACTAAATCTGCAATGCATTTTTACAGTGATGCAGGAGACCAGAACGGCTGGTTAGTCACGCCTGCAATAGCATTGCCTATGACCGGCAATTACAGGCTCTCCTGGTGGAACTATAATAACTGGCCTGGCGATATGGTATATAACGGAGTAAAAGTCAATTCTGTGCCTGATCCCAGCGCACCCGGCTGGGTACAGCTCTGGACTCAGGCAGCCCCTGCCTCCGCCTGGTCAAATACGGTGATCGATATTTCTGACTATACAGGCCAGATCGTCTATTTTGCCTTCAATTACCAAGGTTACTACGCTGATGAATGGTATGTGGACGATGTGAGCATATTCGAACTAACCACTGATGAGATTCCGCCCACTATTACGCATCTGCCTGTTCTTAATACCCCCAGGGAAGATATCAACTATCTGGTTTATGCTGATGTCGTGGACGATGCCACCTGGAACAGCCCCATCGGCGGAGCAAATATCTATTTCTCCATCGATGCAGGAACTACCTGGAGCGCTGCCATTCCCATGACCCTGGATGTGGCTCCGGGCTATTACGCCTACATCCCAGCTCAACCGCTTGGCACAGATGTAACCTATTACGTCGAAGCCTGGGATAGTGAATTGAATATGGCAACATCCACTGATTACTATTTCTCTGTAGCTGATCCCACCTGGATCTGGTATGACACGGGCGGAACCAGTTGGACCTGGTTTGGAGCAGGCCAGGCCTTTAGTCCGCTGGTACTGTTTGAAAATCCATTCTATGGTAGCGGAAATCATTTAAAGTTGAATGCTGTGGATGGTGCTGCCTATGATGTGGCAGCAGCTACCCAGGTTCTTGCCAATCTGCGTGTTTACAGCTGGGACGGCACAGGAGACGAGACCAATTTCGTCGATCTGACCGGCGCGATTCCGGTTACATTCCTGCACCTGCAGTACCAAGTGTTCGATCTGACCACCTACAATCTGCAGATCACCGCTCCTTACTTCCTGGTCAGTTATGAGCTGCCCATCTCCGCTGCCTTCCTGTATGACACAACATACGACTATGGTACCACTTATGTAATGATTGACGGGGGATTATACACAATGAGCAATCCCGGTTCCTGGAGCATCGGTGCTAATGTCCAAACTTATCCAGTCACGGCAGCCCCATTCTTGGATAATGGTAATGTGTCTCTGAGCTGGGGCGCTATTACCGGCGCTTCCAGCTACATAGTTTATGGCTCTGATGATCCGTATGCTCCAGATCCCTGGACAGTTCTGATCACCACGCCAAACCTGAACTATATCTATACTGGAACGGAAGGCTATAAGTTCTTCAAGATTGCTGCATACTTCGATGATCCTCCTGCCGGAAGATACCTCACACCAACAGATAGATTGAGAAGAGTGAATGCTCCTGAAATCTCACTTCCTCTGAGCAAGCTTCCCAGAACTGATATTGATTTGGGAGTAATGCCCAGAAGAGTTAAGTAACCTAGTTATCAACCGCGACGGATGAATCCGTTGCACAAAATAAAGCCCCTGCCCTGCGCGGGGGCTTTCTTTTTCTACATATGTTACCGGTTATTTGCAAGAGTTACCGGTGATCCGTTATCCGTTATCGGTTAAGGGTTGATGCGTCTGCGGTATTGGGCTTTCCGGAGTTCAAATTGCCCTGATTCTCTATTAGGGGAGGTAATTCTTAA
>CAZWJK010000043.1:10945-15174 GCA_964634035.1 uncultured Candidatus Cloacimonadota bacterium
GAATTGTAGGACATTCTTGACAGTGGCTGTTCTACACACTTTAGTTTGGGAAACAAGCTAATTCATAATTTTCTGTATGCTCTGTTGTTATTGAAAACAGGCCGGGATTGCCAATCCCGGCATCCAACAGATTGCCAATCTGTGTTACGACATAAATGATAGAATGCGGGTCAAACCTCTGTGCCTTACTTTTTCTTTGTGACTCTGTGTGCTGCTTGTAACTAAGATTCCTGCTTTTTCACCCCAGCCAGCAAGCTGTCTGGGGACCCCGGGCGCAGGAATGACAGAGTAGGTACAGGCGCTCCGCATGTACTATACAAGCGGGGACGCTTGTATTCTTTGAAACAAAACGGGGATAAATATCCCCGTTTACAGCAGATGAATATCTACGCTACAATATGTCATCCCCGCGGAGGCGGGGATCCAGGCTCAGCGACGGTAGGCGCGGCTTTTATGGTGCATATGTCGAACCATACACCCTTCGACTATGCTCAGGGTGACACACTCGTTAGATAGCAGGAATGCCACAGTAGGTACAGGCGTCCCGCCTGTACTATACAAGCGGGGACGCTTGTATCTACTAAAATAAAACGGCAGGTGGAAACCTGCCGTTTGAATTGCGATTATTCAGATCTAAATCTACTACTTCATCAGGATCATCTTGCGGGTGGAAGTGAACTTCCCGGTCTGCATCCTGTAATAATAGACACCGCTGGCGATGGGTCTGCCGCCGTTGTCCCTGCCGTCAAAGACGACGCTGTGGTTGCCGGCCGATTTTTCTTCATTCACCAGTCTGCGGACCAGTTGTCCCTTGACGTTGTAGATGTCAATGCTGACTGGTCCTTTGGCTGCAGTGCTGAAGCGGATCGTGGTTTCCGGATTGAAGGGGTTGGGATAGTTTCCGCTCAGCGCATTAACCAGGGGTGGGTTGATCTCATCGTCGTTCAGCACATAACCGCCGTCGGAATGGATGGAAACATCATCCACATAAAACACGAAGGCGTCATTGGACACGCAGCGGATAGCGATATAGACGTTTTGCCCGTCGTAGTTGGACAGGTCATAGACATATTCGTGCCATTCAACCGGAGCTTCGATGTAACCCGCTCCCGTGACATAGGTAAATCCGGCGGGAATGATCATGGGCAGGGTGCTGACGCCGATCCTGAATCTTTCCAGGCCATAATCGGCGGTTTGCGACTTGGCGTGGAATTTGATGGCGCTGCCGGTGCCGAGGTGAAGCCTGGGCGTAATCATATAATCGTTATTGGGCGGAGTGGTGGCGGCAAAGCAGGCTGCCATCTTGCTGCCCATATGCGGAGTTACGGATGTCACAGGCGGTGTTGTGGCAGCAGGATTGAAGATCATATAGGCCATCGGCTCGCCTGAACCGGGGAAAGTGATGCCTGTGAATCCATAGGTGGTTGAAAGGTCTATGTCTCTCAGGCTCCAGGGCTCAAAGGCAGTGGCAAAATCCGGATAGGTTTCAAACCCGTCTTCCAGGATAATGGGTGCCAGTTGAAAGTCGACCACAGCTTCCACAGTCGAGGGAACAGATTCACCGGTGGGGCTGAGGGATGTGACGCCATAGGTATAGGTGGCATTGGGCAACCCGGCATCCAGATAGGTGATGATCTCTTCGTCATTTAAAGTGGCGATCAGAGTGCCGTTACGGTAAACCTTGTAGCCCGTAACGTTGCGTTCGTTTTCACCGGGAGTGAAATTACCGAGGGTCAGTTCTTGCGGATCGAGGTTGTAATTGACCTGATCTGCCAACTGGAGCGAAACCGGAGCGTCAGCTGGACCATCGAATTGCGCAAAGGCCCTGATATTCCAGTTATAGGTCAGAGTCGGTGCCACTTGTGAAAGTGTGGTCCAGGCTCCGCCAAAATACATCATATTGCCCTTGCCTTCGATGGGAGGGCCGTTGTCACATCCGGCAGGAGTTCCGCCCTGGGTATTGACCTCATAACCGTAATAAAAGTCTCCGGTGGTCGGGATGGGGATGATGGCGTTCAGGAACACTTTGTTCCAGACGTTCATCACGACGTTGGGAACGACCTGAGAATGCACCAGGGTGCCGGCATTGGTGGCTGAGCCGCCGGTCCAGATCTTGATTGTATAGATGCAGTTGGCAAAGGCGGGCACGAATTCTATGCGTGAGATCGATCTGCCGGCATAGGGGGTCAGGTCGTCCTGGGGCCAGCGGTGGGCTACGTCGAAAACCACAGCGGAATTGGTTCCCACCGAGTTGCCCAGGTTCATGTTGCACCAGGTGATCCAGTCGCCTTCCGGATTGTTCCAGTTCAGGGTCACGTCGCGGTCCACGGCAGTGGCGGCAAGATTGATGGGAGGCAGGATCACGGGATCCACATCCGCCAGAACAGGCCCGGCAGGAACGGATTCCCCGGAGGTATAGACCGCCGTTACACCGTAACTGTAAAGCCCTGAAGTCAAGCCGATATCTGCATAGCTAAGGGTCGAAGGACTGTCGATCGTGGCGATCAGGTTGCTGTTCCTGTAAACCTTGTAGCCCAGCAGGGCGCGTCCGCCTTGGGGCGGTGCATTCCAGGCCAGCAGGACATCCAGGTCATTGACCGTGGCTGTCAGGTTGGTGGGCGGGTTTAGCACCTCCACCCAGACTCCTATGGTGACAGTGTCGAGGTAGATGTAAAACAGGTCTGCATCGCTGTAGCCCTTGAAGCCGAAGTAGTAGATCCCGGAGGTGGGAGCCTGCATGATGCCTTCACCCAGGGCATAGGTGACAAAGTTGATGTTTTCATTTACAAAGATCTGATTGGTCATGGCAGCGGCAGTGGGCGCAGTTCCCCAGAAGAGAGCCAGCTTTTCACTGTCGGTCGTGCTTCCGCCTCTGTAATAGAAACGGACTCTGTAGAAAGTATCCTGGGTAAGCTGCATGGGCGGCATGACCAGCCAGTCATTCATGGCATAGGTGGTGTTGAAGCGGATGCGTGCGCAGTTGGGCTGGGTGTTGGCATTGCCGGCATAGGTTTCCCAGGTGTAGGCGTCTGCGTTGGCATTGATGGTGGTCCAGCCCAGGGGCAGAGCGGGAGGAGTCACCGTGTCGAAATTCTGGTTATGGGGAAACACAGAGACAGTCGGATCCGCCAGAGTGGTGAAGGTCCAGACCGGGCAGTTCAAAGCATCGCCGAAAGTATTGAAAGGCACTATCTGCCAGTAATAAACTGTGCTGTATGTGAAGTCGGCAGGATTATACATTGTAGCTGTCTGGATGGTGCCATTGACGATGTTGGTGGGCGGGTTGTCCGTGCCCAGGTAAACCTTGTAACCGTCAACCACGCCGCCTCCTGTAACCCAGCTCAGATTAGCGCCGATGGGGACATTGATGGCGTTATTGGCGGGATTGGGATTCTGGGCCGGCAATGGCGGTTCTCCTGTAACGGGAGGAGTGAACGTGAAAGTGAGTCCGTTGGCGGGAAAGACCGTCGCGCTCAGGACGCAGAAATTGTTGTTGGCGGTGCCGGCTGTGGTGGCAGACCAGTCAGTGGCTGTGGCGCGGTTGTTGAAATCCAGGTTGGAATTGCCCCGCAGGCCGACCTGTATGGCCTGGGACAAAGTGTGGGTGACCGTTGTGAAGGCACCGTAAACGAAGGCGACCTTGTTGCCGTTTTCCTCCAGTCTGATCTGGAAGGTGAAATTGTCATCCACGGTTGAGGTCGAGGCCCGGCGGTAATTTTTCCACTGCACGATGAACACGCGGTTGGGCGCTGTTCCCGTCAGCAGATACATCAGTTCGCCGTTATCCCTGCTTCTGATATCTCTGCCGATAGCGGCGACCACGTTATTGGTGCTGGTGGCAAGACTGATGGGCTGATTGCTGGTGACCACCACCGGTCCCAAGGCCAGAAAGCCGTTGCAGGCGACGCTTACATCGGTGTAAGCGGAATCGTTATAGGTGAAAGTGAAACCCAAAGGGATCGCATTAAAGACTTCATTGTCGTTGATGGCGCTCCCCAGGACTGTTCCCCCTGTGATTTCAGTGAATGTGCCCAATGCTGAGGTGAACGAATATTCACTCACCACTGCCCATCCTCCTGAGATTACAATGGAAAGCAACAGCAGGAAAATAACCCGTAGTGTGATCTTTCTCATCTCTACTCCTTTTTGATAGTTATTTTATGCCTGATTGGTTAAACACTTCATATTCCATTGAAAAAGAACATCTCCTGATTTTATTAACCTCTTGC
>CAZWJK010000044.1:0-2959 GCA_964634035.1 uncultured Candidatus Cloacimonadota bacterium
TGTTTCGCAGAGCTGAGCGCGGTTTTTGTCAGGGTCGTAGGGGATGGGTTTCAGGATGGTGACTTCGGCTTCGGCGCTGTGAGAGATTAGTTTGAAGAAGTGCGGGACGAAGGTCATTTCGCCGTACCAGCAGATGATGTCTCTCTGCACCTGGGTCTGGATGGGTTTGCCGTCCAGGGTTTTGTATCTGATGCAGATGGGCAGGATGGGTTTTTGGGCAATGATGGAGGTCTGAAACAGGGATTTGCGGAACTCGCGGATGGTTTCGCCGTTGGTGCTGGTGCCTTCCGGAAAGAGGACAAGGTTGAATCCGGCAGAGAGGGCAGCAGCAAAATTCTCGATCTCCTTTGGTAGGGAAGTGTGCTTTTTGCGATTGGTGAAAAGGCTTCCACCGATGCGGGTGATATCTCCCAAAAAGGGGCTGGCAGCCATTTCGGTGGAGGTGATGAAGATAAATGGATGGCAGAAGGCCAGCACCAGGATATCCGTATAGGAGACATGGTTGCTGACGATCAGATGATTTTTCTGCTTCAGGCAAGAGAGATTTTCCGGGTTGGTGATGCTCACTTTGATGCGGAAAAGTTTCAGTAATCTGGTACTGATATAGGATGTGTTTCTTGCCAGAGCCAAGCGTTGCCTGACCGGTTCCCTGACGCAGCACTTGATGATCCAGCCGCGCACAAAGAAGTCTGCCAGCCAGAAGATGATCCCCAGAAACCTGAACGCTTTATTCATTACTTTACAGACAATTCATAAACCGCAAATCAGCCCTGCAGGGGTGTTTCCCTGCGCTGCATTTTCTGGGTGTATTGTTTCCTGATCTCGGTAACATCCAGCAGAGTGAGGAAGTCAATGCAGCGGAAGCTCTTATCCAGAGCCGGATTGCCGCATACCTTGGCACCGACCTTGAGATATGACTTGAGCAGCGCCGGGATCTTGTTTTTGATCTCAGAGTGTTCCAGGCGCGGTTTCAGATGAGGGTGCTTCTTCAGATGGCGATTCAGGTCAGGCATCTTGAATTTGCCTTTGGGGCGCACCTTGTGTTCGTGGGAGATGTGATTCTGCTGCTGCAGGTAGTAATAGAGCAGCTTGATCTCTTCTTTATTCATGGTTTTGATGCTGGAACAGCCGAAAAGATACTTGGTGTCGCTGGCCAGCATATAGGCGTGGATGCCTTCCCAGAGCAGGGAGATGGTCACTCCGTTGCGGTAATCGGGATGCACGCAGGCCCTGCCCAGTTCGAGTTTGTTGCCGGGCAGCTTATGGATGTGTTTCATATGAAATTCGGTCGCCGTGTACCACTTTTTGGAATGCAGGGAAGACTGCAGGCGATAGGTCCCGATCAGCATTCCGGTCTTTTTTTCAATGATCATCAGGTGGTCGCAGCGCCGGTCAAAATTATCCACGTCCAGGCCGGATTTCTTGCGCTTGTGCAGCAGTTCCTCAATGA
Organism: uncultured Candidatus Cloacimonadota bacterium; assembly: GCA_964634035.1. Lineage (GTDB taxonomy): Bacteria > Cloacimonadota > Cloacimonadia > Cloacimonadales > Cloacimonadaceae > UBA5614. Next base: position 1,451 of record CAZWJK010000044.1, read on the forward strand.
AAACATCGTGCCTGAGACGCAGCGCTGAGAAGAGTTCTTCGGCATTATCAGCAGTTTTGATGATGTAGTTCTTTTTATCCAGATAGATGGGGATCTTGGGCGTAAAATTCCTGACATGATTTTTAGTTAATGCCGTGGTCACCACTTTCAGCGGATTGACCTGTTTCTTCTGCTTCAGCATTCGTTCTCCGTAACTGTTTCTCTAATCCTCATTTTCAATTATAATTCGAATTCTATCATTTGCTCAAACTTCCTGTCTGCTGCGAGGTAGCCTTGTGGGCAACGCAGCAAGAGAAATTAGTCAAGTTTCAGGGTCTTAATGGTTTTGGCGCCGTGTCCGTTGTCAAGCTTCATCAGGTAAATGCCGGCAGCGAGGCTCTTCCCGGAGGAATTTTTGCCATCCCACTGCCAGGTGATGACTCCGTTTTTGGAGGCCAGTCTTTCTGATCTGACGAGCTGGCCTTTGACGTTGTAGATATTCAGTTTTGCCGGTTTATCGGATTTGGCGGCGAAGTTCAGGCTGCCGGAGAAGGGATTGGGATAGGCCACCAAACTTAAGGCGGGGACGGGATTGGTGTCATCGGTGGAAGGAACTGGAGTCTGGTGATAGACATTCAGGGTGTCAAGGATTACCGCCAGGAATTGTGGATAGGAATAGGTGTCTGAATAGACTCCTGCAAGCTGGAAGGAACTGCTTATGGTACGGCTTTCTCCAAGCCTGTTCCAGATGCCGATGACATCATTGACGTGCTCCTGATTGTAGGAGTGGAAGAGGTTCTGGGCAGTCGGCCCATATGTCTCAAGGGCCTGCGTGCCTTCGTTGTATCCGTTATAGTCCCAGATCTGAGTGGCCTCAGCATTGGTATAGCGAAGCTGTTCAATGAAGGCCACATGGTCAAAGGGGGCAGTGGTTCCGAACCTGCCAAACAGTGAATCGGCGGGATCCCAGTTGATCATTCCTTCCATATAAACCTTGCCGCCCTGCTGCAGATAATCGAGCAGGAAGCCGTAAGCAGTGCTGTCCGGAGTGAGGGTATAAGCATCCTGGCCGAATCCGAACAGGCAGAAGACGGCGTCGAACTGGTTCAGGTAGTTATAGGTGTCGATCAGGTAGCGCGCATAGACGACATTGAAGGGAGCCAGGTCCAGCAGGCCGTTGACGACCGTATTGCCCGTGTTGCCGAGGGGTTCCCAAACCAGGATGCTGCCTTCGGGAGCAGTGGTCTGGGCAGGATATCCGACTGCCGGATCGCCAAACAAAAGGTAGGTGTAAATGTTCTGCAGTTCAGGCCAGATGATGCCATTGGAATCAATGGGATCGCCGAACAGGCAGTATTGGGTGTGCAGCCAATTGGCATAAGAATGGGCCTGGCCGACCGTCATTCCGTGCCGGGCATAGTTTTCCAGGAAATGGTAGTTGTAGGAATTGAGGCCTCCCCAGCCGGGATTGTCCCATCCTATTTTATACCATCCGGTGCGGGTGGCGGCAATGTCAGCCACGGCTTTTTT
>CAZWJK010000044.1:3059-14866 GCA_964634035.1 uncultured Candidatus Cloacimonadota bacterium
GAGGGCAGAAGGCCTGCCTGTTCATAGAGAGTCGTGTTTTCATAATTCCTGAGGACATTGGATTTGCAATACTCCATGAAGACAGCGCTGTCGGTGCGTTCAAAACCTGGCTCTTCATTGGCATAGTTCAGCATGGCGGCAGGGAGGAGGGCTTTGTTTTTCCAGGCATAATCTTCAGCTTCAAAAGCGGCGATGCGGTTGCAGATTTGATTGACGGAAGCGGCATCGTTCCAGGGAATTCTGCCCACAAACAGTTCCGGAGTGTAGTCCATGCCTGTGTCATATTCGCCCAGCCTGCCATCGTTGTCTGAGTCGAAGGGCGAACTGAGATCGCTGTAATAAAAGTCGGAAGGCACAGTTTCATTGCCGTCGGGCTCGGGAGTCAGATAGGCGATGGGGATGAGGTCGGTGTCGCCGATCAGGAGCAGATAGGTGAAGGGTGAGGTCACATATTCCAGGATCAGATGATTGCGCAGCTTTTCGACAGGGTTGGCACCTGACGAGGTCTGCATGATCTGATTGATGTCAGCAAAAGCAGTGATCAGTCCCTGGCTCTGGCGAAACGCGACCAAAGGCTGGGCTGCAGCATAGAGAGCGGGAGTCGTCACCACCAGATAATCATAATTCCGGTTGCGGTTAGGCTTATACCAGGCAGAGAGCATGTCTTTGTTGATGAAAGAGGGGTCGTTTGTCAGCATGGCAGGCAGGTTGGCAGCTTTGTCAGATCTATCGGAAGACAGGGTGTAGGAAACGGAGAGATTTATCTGCTCAGCCAGTTCATAGCTGCCTGACTGTGCATTATAGAGAGCAGGCAGAATGGCAAAGCGGGCATACTGAACGTCGCCCCATTTGCCGGTACCCTGATAGATCACATGCTGATCGGCCTGCAGTTCAGGCCGGGAAGTCAGTATCCTGTCTCCGTCTGAGTACCCGTGGCTGAGCGCAGGTGGTTGCCCGGAGGCCAGCCTGATGCTGCCGACCGTGAAGGATGGACTGATGTTCTCAGCGCCATGGGGCAGGATAATGTTTACGGATCTGACCGGCAGTCTGTAACTTCCCGGAGCGGTGGTATAGACAAAGCGTGTGTTAGCGTGAAGTTCAAATTCATTGGTGTCTGGGTTATAACTGTAGGCGGAGTTATCGACGGAATAGGACAGAACTGCTCCCTGCGCAAGCAGAGGCAGCATCAGGACAAACAGGAAAGCATACTTCATTTCAATATCCTTTTAAGACATGAATAATCACAATTTATTAAGCAATCCGCATTCCTTAACTGCTCAGAAAATGCCATTCTGAGCAAGCAATTGGCGGATCTGCTGCTGTTGTTCCTTGAATCTTACCATCTGGGCGTCGTTGAGCTTTTCGGCTCCAACCATTTTCAGATTGGAGGGGTTGATGTATTTTTTGCCGCTGATCAGGCCGAAATGCAGATGAGCGCCGGTCGATTTTCCGGTGCTGCCGACCTTGCCGATGATCTGGCCGCGCTTGACTGTCTGGCCGTTTCTGACGCCGATGGAACTGAGATGTGCATACTGGGTGGAGAGTCCGCTTGGGTGTTTGATCACGATGGTCTTGCCATAACCGCCGTTCCAGGCAGCCATGGTGATAGTGCCATTGGCCACGGCAAATACGGGAGTTCCGTAACCGGCCTTGTAGTCAACTCCCTGGTGCATTCTCCAACCGCCATAGACGGGATCGATGCGTCTGCCGAAACTGGACACTGTATGGATCCTGTTCAGAGGGAAACCCACCCCGGAGGTGTTGCCGCTTTTGCCGTCCTTGCTGTAGAGCCCATTCAGGGTTGATTGCTCGTCTTTGTCCTGATAGCGGAAAAGCTCATGCAGACCGGTGCGCTGGCCTGAATAGGAAACATAGATCAGTTTGGCACGGGGCAGACGGATGTCTCCCAAATACCTTTCCTCAAGCAATATCTGAAACCGGTCACCCTGCCGGGCATCCCGCTGGAAATTGATCAGGCACTCCAGGCCGTTGTTGATCTGCTGTTTTTCAGTGGGCGGCAGTCCCATGGCCAGCAGAGACTTGTCCAGGGATGTTTCCAGAGTTCCCTTGAGCAGGCGGGTATGTTTTTGAATCGGCAGGCTGATTTTGGAATAGACGAGAGAATCGCCTCTGAGCGTGAAATAGTGCTGTTCGTCGATCTCCTGTATGTAGATGAGCTTCTCGATTCTATCCTGATCGGGAGTGAGCTTTACTTTAAGGGTATCGCCCGGCTGGATTGTGGTAACATCTATGTTTTCGCCGAAGTTGATGGCAAAGAGCCCGATCTGCTGCATGGGCAGTTCTGTTTCACCTAAAACGGAATAGATGCTGCCGCCCTGGGGAATGGTCAGGATGGTCCAGTTTTTGAGAGAATCAGCTTCCACGGCGCGCTGGCGCTTGCCTTTTCCGATCAGTTGATAGTAGCAGGAATAGGTGACAAAGACCAGAATGATCAGACCGATGATGGTGAGCAGCAGCTTTCTGCCTAAATGCATCAGGTTTCCTTATAAGCGCAGAATTCGACGGGGTGGTAGTGCACATGCACTTTTCGGAGCGAACCGGAAAACTTGTCCAACAGGATCCTTTCCACTTCATCTGCAATGGTATGTCCCTGATTTATGGATAAATGGCCTTCCACGCCGATATTAACGTTGATGGTGAAATAGGGGCCGAACCTGTGCAGGCCAATGATATCGATGTGCTTCACTCCCGGAACTTCAGAGGCAGCCTGCTTGATGTCCTGCTTGAAAGACTCGTCGGGAAAAGTGTCCATCAGTTCGGATGAGGAATCCATAATAATGCTGATGCCGGTTTTGAGGATGAAGATGGAGACGATCGCTCCGGCAAAGGGATCCATCCAAAGCAGTCCCAATCTGCTGCCCAGCACGCCAACCATCACGCTGATGGAAGCCATGATGTCATTCAGATGGTCATTCGCCAAAGCTCTGAGCGTAGGATTCTTGGTCAGTTTTTCATTGCGCCGGGTGATGGAAAGCAGATAGAGCTTGATAAGCAGAGTCAGGACAGCCACGACCAAAGCAAACAGAGAAACCGTGTATTCGGGTTTGGAGCCTGTCAGCAGGTCATACACGGAATTAACGGCGCCCCAGAAAATGGCGATGCCGGTGGTCAGAATGAATGCTCCGACTATGATGGCGGCAATGGATTCGAGTTGTCTGTGGCCGTAGGGATGCTCTTCGTCGGCAGGTTTATGGGCCTGCTTGGTCAGGATCTTTACTGCTATATAATAGACAACGTCGGAAGTGCTGTTAATGCCGTCTGCCAAAAGCGCCGAGCTGTGTCCGAAAACTCCGATCAGGGTCTTGATCAGAGATAGAAAGATATTGGAAACCAGGCCCAGATTGATGGTTTTATTGGTGATTCTGTCTCTGTCTCTGGCGGAAAGGGTTTCTGGATTACTCATAAATATCTATCACGGGCAGAGGGCTGAATTCGCTTCTGACCGTGTCCCGGAGGACCTTGCTGTCCAGATGGCTGCCTTTTACGGACCAGCTGTTCACAGCAATGGCGATGATCCTGAATTTATACAGACAAGTCAGCCTGTTTCTGGTTAAAAGCAGATCCAGGTTCTCCCGGCTGATCTGCAGATTGAGCGGATGCCTGACCACAAAATCCTGCACGTTTTTTAGGGCGGGGCGCAGGACATCGAGCATTGAGTCTGTGAGCGCGCCCGGCAGATAGATCCGGTCGCTGCCTGATTTTCTGAGCAGATCACTGATTTCAGTTTCGTGACCCAGCAGGGTTGAGTGTCCGGTGCGGACCCAAATTTCCTGTTTATACAGAGAAACATTGTCCTGCATGGCTATCAGGTTCTTGTCCATGTAAGGAGGCAGGAATGATAGAGTGACGAGCCTGGAAAGTTCCGCCCTGATCTTGTCCAGAGAGCCGTAACTGCTGCCCACGACAATGAAGACACCGGTGACTTTGGGATTCAGGACTATTGATTTACGGTCCAGGGAGCCATCGATAAAGACCAGATCAGCACCCATGCGTCTCATCATGGCAGCAATTGTGATCTGGTCAGCAGCGCTGGCAGGGCCAGTGATCTCGGTCTCGATATCGCGCAAAGCCTTGAGCAGCAGAAGTTGGTTATTGGCAGCGTGATAAGGCAGTTTACTCAGGATTTCGACGGCCGAGCGCTGCTTTTCCACAGCATCAGGAGTGCTTGTAAAGAGCATATCACGCAGGATTCTGACAGCAGGTTTGGGATTGCCAAACAGCACATCCTTGCCCTCGCCGTCCCTGCCTGTGGTCAGAACGCCGATCTGCTTGTGCTTGATCTGAGCCAGCAAGCTGTTCAGCAGTGATGTTTTACCGCTGTTTTTGCAGATCCCGGCGATGGCGTAGATGCCGTTTCTCAGTTTCAATCCTGAACTTTTTGCTTTGGTTTTCATGGTAGCTTTAATATAGAGGAGCTATTGCATCTGCTCCGAGCTCATTTCTTTCTGCGCTTGTTGCGTCTGGTCTCAGCCGGGCCGATAGAAACTTTCTTTCCTCGCAGCAGAGTCATAACGCCTTCCGTGGATTTGCGTTCCTCGGGGCACAGATCCTTGTAGTCAGCATTGTTTTGTTCTTTGTATTCAGGCTCAGTATAGGCTGTCAGCATGCCTTCGAAGTTGCGCAGGATAACTCTGCCAGGCATCTGGGACACTATGTAGTTCGGCATCACGGGTATTTTTCCGCCGCCGCCGGGAGCGTCCACAACGTAGGTCGGAATGCAGAGTCCGGAGGTGTGTCCGCGCAGGCTTTCGATGATCTCGATGCCCTTGGCGATGGGTGTCCTGAAATGGGCAATGCCTTCCGAGAGGTCGCACTGATAGATATAGTAAGGCCGTACCCTGTTTTTGACCAGGACGTGGACCAGTTGTTTCATCACATCGACATGGTCATTGATGCCTTTCAGCAGGACAGACTGATTGCCCAGCACGATGCCTGCTTCAGCTAATTTGGCCAAAGCTGCACAGGATTCGGGAGTCAGTTCCCGGGGATGGTTGAAATGTGTATTCAGCCAGAGGAACTTGTACTTTTTCAAAACTTTGAGCAATGCATCCGTAATTCTTTGTGGCAGGACGACAGGTGTCCTGGTCCCGATCCTGACGATGTCCACATGTTTGATCTGACTGAGCTTTCCGAGTATTTCGTCCAAACGCTCGTCACCCATGGTGAGGGGGTCTCCTCCGCTCAGGATAACGTCTCTGATTTCTTTGTTCTGCCTGATGTATTCGATCGCTTTTTCAACGTTGTCCTTGGGCATGGGAGCGTCTTTTTCTCCGGCTTTGCGGCGCCGGGTGCAGTGTCTGCAATACATGGCGCACTGGTCAGTCAGAAGCAGCAGAACGCGGTCCGGATAGCGGTGTGTCATTCCCGGCACGGGAGCGTCAGCATCCTCATGCAGGGGATCAGGCATATCTTCAACGGAGATATGGCTTTCCATGATCCTGGGAATGGCCTGCAGGCGGACCGGGTCATTGGGATTGGTTTGATCGATCAGGGAAAGGTAATAAGGCGTGATCGCCATGCGGAAGGAAAAGCCCTTTTTCTTGAAGACCTCTTCCTCTTCCGGCGTCAGTTTGATGTATTTTTTGAGTTCCTGCGCAGTGGTGATCCGGTTGCGCAGATGCCAGTGCCAGTCTTTCCATTCGGCAGCGGTGGCCGTCTTTTTAATATTTAATAATGCAGTCATAGTTTCCTCTATGTTTATAAACCATACATTTTTCTTTGTGCAGCTTTGTGTTCTTTGTGTCTTTGTGGTGAAAATCAGTCCATGTATCTTTCTTTGAAGAGTTTCATCAAAGTGGGATTGCGCCTGAGCAGGTCAAGCGAGATAACGGCATGATCGTGGGCATAACCGTTGCCCAGGATCATGTCCACATCAGCGCCGATGCCTTCCGCTCCCAAGGCTGCTTTGGTAAAGCTGGTCGCCATCGAGAAGAAATAGACGATGCCCCTGTCTTTGCAGGCCATGATGCTGGGAAGCTCCGTATCTTCGATATTGACGACATTGATGACTACGTCAGCCATCCTGCCACCGGTCAGTCTGCTGACCTCTTTCTGTATCTTCAAAGCGTCTGTGGCGTCGGCAATTATGACTTCATGACAGCCGGTCAGCTTACAGGTCTCGATGTAGGAAGGATTGCGCACCACACCGATGACTTGACCCGAAACGTCAACCCGTTCACGCGCCATGGCGTTGCACAGGATGCCGGATTTGCCGTTGGCGCCGATAATGACGACAGTGTTGCCCGGTTCAACCAGTCTTTCCACCTGAGTGGGTGCTCCTGCCACATCCAGAACGCTCAGGGCGAGGTTTTCGTCCATGTCGTCAGGAAGCTTGGCATAAATTCCACTGGAAAAGAGGATGGCCTGACCCTCGATCTCGACCTGGTCCTTGTCCAGCAGGACCTTCTTGACAGCGTTAACTTTAAGCGGGGTAAGGGATAAGGAAACCAGGCTGGCGATCTTGTCGCCGACCTTGATCTTATCTTTCATCTCAAACTTGGGACCGATCTCAGCCACCCTGCCGATCAGCATTCCGCCTGAGCCGGTGTCCTCATTTTTATGCTTGCCGGTGCGCGTGGTCAGGTCAATCACATGTTCGGCAAAAGCTTTCTCCAGGTTAGTGTGACCCTGATTCTGCAGCTTGGTTTTGATCTGATGAAAGGAAGCTGAATCGATGTTTAGGCGAATTACGTCAATGAGCAGTTCATTATCCCAGATCTCGCTCATGTCGTTATCCAGCACTCTGGCGGGCTGGGGCAGAACGCCCTTGGGTTCAAGCACACGGTGGGTACCGTAGCGGCATCCTCCACTTTTCATTGTTGTCTCCATTTACTGTTTATTTTTATATGTTTTAATAACACTTCTTTACTTATTAGCAAGGATTTTCCAAACCTGTCTGGTGTCAATGAATTTAGCTGAGGGCAGTTATCGGGGCTGTTTGTTGGCAGTTCTGGTCCGATAGAGTTTTTCTGTGAAACCGCCTTCTTTTTCAAAGGTATCAGCTTGTTTCCTGATTTGCCTGTCGAGCAGGGCGCAGGCCACTCCGATTAATATGAGAGCGGCATTGGCAGCGATGGAAGAGTATGATTCAGATTGGGAGGAGTGACTTTTAATGGACGGGATGGACTGTCTGGACGAAATGGACTTCTCATCAGCAGGGGGACTATTCTGAATGTCTTGTCCGCTATGTCTATAGTGTACATTCAGTCCATAATGTCCATTTAGTCCATTACGTTTGATCTCACCGTCATGCACTTTCCTGACCCAGTCTGCAATTTTGTCAGCAGTTTTACAACGCTGATTGACCAGGGCTTGTCGCCTGGGGTCATCTGAATCCAAAACAGGAAGCTTTCTGTGACGCAGATAGTCCTCATAGTCGAGTTTAAGCTCTTCCAGACTGGCTCTTGCCACATTGGTCAGCTTGAGTTCTGTTTTCTTTGAGGTTCCGCTGGCCTGGCTGCCTTCCGCAATGTTTTGGACGCCTGAACGCGCTGCCTGCACCATCTGGTCATGAGTGCGGCTTTTCTTTTCAATGTAATGGTTTGCAAAACGGACAGTTACATCATATATCAGTTGTGCCAGCTGAAAAGTCTTTAACTTGCGATAGCCGCCGTGTTTGGGAATCAAGGTCTCTTTGCTCATTATTCTATTTTGTGCATTCACTCCATTCTGTAAATCAATATCTGGCGACCTCCTGCTTGCCTCCTGCTGAGCTCCTGCGCCCGGGCACTGGTGATCAGCAACCGGAAGATCAGTTATTGTCGGGCCTGGAGTATGACTGCTGTAAAATTATATCATAATGCCACTAAAAAAGAAGGTAAAAATAAAATATTCACTTGCTAAAGGGGAAGTCATAAATCAGTCAGATTCTTTCTGCCAAACAATCATTTACAACTATGAATGAATTGTCTATCAATACCTCAAAAACCGATTGGCTTCGATTTTGCATCTATATAAGGATAGGTTTTGGCTGAGGAGGTTGAACAGATCACTCAAGCCAGATTTCACAAACTAAGGAGAAAATAACAGGAAGTCCCAATACCAGAGGAAATGCACATGAAAACCAGGAAGGAAAAACTAAGGCAGGACGAGCAGAATTCTGAGGCAAAAATCAGAAAGAATTGTCCTATTTTTACATCACGTAACACTTTAAAAAGTGACAGGTGCAGGATGTATGCTAAAATGCGCTATCTCATTCTGATAAGCCTAGTACTCTGCATTGGTGTTCTGCAGGCGGCTTATCTGGAGTTCCAACCCCTGGAACTGAAGCAACCCGATGGCTCGGACGCCGGACTTTTTGCCAGCGGCGATGAGTATTACAACTGGCTGCATGATGCTGATGGATATACGGTCAAGCAGAACGACAAGGGCTGGTATGCCTATCTGGACAGGAATTTTGCTGGCGAGCTTATCTTTACCGACCTGATCGTCGGCAGAGATAATCCCGCTGACAGTGACCTCAGGCCCTGGACCAATATCTCTTCTGAACAGATGCACACCATCAGGGACAGTTTTCAGAGACATATGCGTGAACTGAATAGCGGCAGAGCCCCCAAGACAGGGACACTCAATAACATCGTGATCTTCATCCGCTTTTCAGACCAATCTGCCTTCACACAGAATATTTCCACCTACAGTTCCATGTTCAACGGCACCACCGGTAACACCATGCAGAGTTATTTTCTGGAAGCTTCCTACAGCCAGCTCAATGTCAGCACGACATTTTATCCCACCTCCAGCACAACGGTCGCTTCCTGGCAGGATTCACATCCCAGGGCTTACTACAGTCCCTACAGCGCATCCAATACCATCGGCTACGCCAATGAAAGCGAACGTACCACGCGTGAACACATCCTGCTGGCGAATGCGGTCAACGGAGTCAGCTCGCAGATCCCTTCCAACCTGACAGTGGACGGCGACGGCGATGGCTGGGTGGATAATGTCTGCTTTGTGATCAAAGGCGCCACGGATGCCTGGTCCAACCTGCTCTGGCCGCACCGGTTCTGCCTCTATTCCCAGTATGCCTATATCAATGGCAAACGAGTGTATGACTATAACTTCCAGCTTTCCGACAACCTCACCACCAGCGGCGTCGGCGTGCTGGCGCACGAGATGTTTCACACCCTGGGAGCGCCGGACCTCTATCATTACACCTCGGACGGCATTTCACCCACGGGAACCTGGGACGTCATGTGCAGCAACACCAATCCTCCCCAGCACATGGGTGCTTACATGAAATACAAATACGGCGGCTGGATCTCGTCAATTCCGACCCTGAATGCCTCCGGAACCCATACCCTCAATCCTCTGACTTCATCTACCGGCCAGGTATTCAGGATAAACTCACCGAATTCGACCTCGCAATACTTCATTGTGGAATTCCGCAAGAAAACGGGAACCTTTGAAAACAGCCTTCCCGGCAGCGGAATGCTGATCTACAGGATCAATCCCGGAATCAACGGCAATGCTTCAGGTCCACCTGACGAAGTCTATGTTTTTAGATACAACGGAACCCCCACCAACAACGGAACGGTGAATTCCGCCACCTTCAGTTCCGAGACTGGCCGGACGGCTTTCAATAACACCACCAATCCATACTGCTTCCTGGCGGACGGCACCCTGGGCGGAATATCCATTTCATCTGTGGGAAGCTCTTCCGGCAGCACCATTTCCTTTAATGTGACGCTCAGTGACGTCCCGCTAAATCTGACTGCCGAATCCAACGGCGGAGCGGTCAATCTTGCCTGGCAGGCTCCCTTGGCAGGTAGCCCTTCAAGTTACAAGATCTATCGCAATAACGTGCAGATAGGCACTTCAACCAGTGTGGCCTATACCGATGCCAATGTTACGGTGGGCAGCAACTACAGCTACTTTGTGAAAGCGGTGTTCACCAACCCGAACTACGAATCGGGAGCTTCCAACACGGTCAGCATCACAGTGAGCAACCTATCCGTTCTGATCATCGGCACGGAAACCGTTACCGGCAAAGCCCTGCCCATGGAATGCTACTACGGCTATTCCTATACCCAGTCCATTTATCTGCAGTCCCAGATCAATACATCCGGCGCAGTAATCTCCAAGCTGGCATATAAGTTCAACGGCAACAGCGTGTTCACTGATGCCATCAAGATCTATATGGGACGTACGAACCTAACTTCTTTTGCTGATATAACAAGTTGGATCCCGCTTTCCAACCTGACTCTGGTCTATGACGGCACGATCACCACTTCCCTGACGGCAGGCTGGGTCGAACTTACTCTGGATACTCCCTTTGCCTATAACAACACGCAGAACCTGGTGATCGCCTTTGATGAAAACACTCCGGGCTATCATAACAATGCGGACGAGTTCTACTGCACGGCAACACCTGATTCACGCAGCCTGATGTTCTATAACAATACGCTTAATCCTGATCCCGCCTCACCGCCGACTTCTGGTGTCTTCCTCAATGTGAGGCCATACTATCCTAATATCAAGCTGACAATGACGGCGGAAAGCCTGCCTGCTCCGACTCCGCACCTGAGCATCCATCCCAATGGCATCCTGCTGAGTTGGAATCCAGTTCCCAATGCCATCTATTACAGGGTTTACAAGTGCAGCAGCCCGGAGGGCAATTACCAGTTGGTGGCAACGGTTACCCAGACCCAATACCTGGATACTGTCAGGGCCAATCAGTCCTTCTATAGAATAGTGGCGGTGTTTCAATAAGAATATTTGCTTAAAAGCTGACCTTAAAAAAGCGTGGACTGTTTTTCGGCAGTGAATAAGTTTGACGCTTGAAAAATATAGAATTCAGAAAATGAATAAAAGGATGTGTTCATGAAACAAGCGTCAATCTTGATTTGTGTACTCATTTTCTGCCTTTCCGCCCTGTCTGCGGAAATGGTCAAAGTGAGTGGCGAAAACAATTCCGTTCAGGTAATTTCTTCATCAGCATCAGAAACAATCTTACAGTTCAACGTCAGTCAGTTCTCACAGGAAAAGGTCGTCATTGACGGCTCCGACTGGTATCACATCAACCTGCCCAAAGAAGGCATCACCCAGGACAAGGGCTTTCCCCAACTGCCCGTGTTCAACCGCAGCATTGTCATTGACGACCAGGCCCGCATGCAGTTGGAAGTGTATGATGTCCGTTATCAGGACATAGCGCTGAAGGTTGCTCCCTCCAAAGGGATCATCACGCGTGATATCGATCCCTCCACTGTGCCTTACACCTTTGACAAAGTCTATCTGGGCAAGGATTTCTATCCATCAGAACTGGCGGAACTCTCCGAACCCTATATCCTGAGAGACTTCCGCGGCATCACGGTCAGGACAGTGCCCTTTGCCTATAATCCTCAGACCCAAACCCTGCGCATCTACACATCCTACAAGGTGCGCATTTATCTGGATGGGACTGATGTCCGCAATGTCTTTACCAACGAGCGGACAAGCATTACCCGCGAGTTTATGCCCATCTATGAAAACCACTTCGTGAACTGGAACACCTATCGCTACACACCTGTCAGCGACGCTTTCGGCAAGCTGCTGGTAATTTGTCACACCAACTATATGTCAACGATCCTGCCCTATGTGAACTGGAAAAAGCAGAAAGGCATCGAGACTGAACTGATAGAATGGTCCACCATCGGCACCACAGCCGCTCAGCTACAGACCTATATCCAGAACAGATACAATGCAGACAACACCATTGCTTATATCCAGATCGTGGGCGATGCGCCCCAGATCCCGTCGCTCAGTTCAGGCGGCGGCGGAAGTGACCCGTCCTTCTCACTGGTTGCCGGCGG
>CAZWJK010000045.1:0-14830 GCA_964634035.1 uncultured Candidatus Cloacimonadota bacterium
CATTACGGTACTATTACGGTACCAATACGGTTAATTACCATAATGCTACCGTAGTGGTACCGTAATGGTCAAGTAGTGCAATTATGGGAAATGCAAGGAAAATTCCTGCGCAGGAATGACAGCTCCAAGGTGTCATCCTGAGTTCAGTCGAAGGATAAGACACTGCCAACCTGTCCGCGTGTCTGCATTTCGACTGTGCTCAATGTGACACGCTCAATCAGTACACGGGTATAATCGTCAGCACCGCATATTTTTGATTTGACAATGATAAACGGGTTGTAAAGATTGCCGTGACTGAGTTCACGGGAGGAAAATAAATGAGAAAAATCAGTCTGGCCGCTGTTCTGCTCTTGTTATTGACCAGTTTATCGCTTTCAGCGAAGGATGCTCTGTATAAGGATCTGTATGGCAAAGCGCAGGCGAATCTGAAAAATTTGCCGGTGGAGATCCGCAAGGATTACACCAAACTGCTCAAAAAGCACAAGGACAGGGTGATGGCTTTTCTGCTTGCCTATGAGGAAAACGGCAGGCTCGCCGCTGCCGATCCTTCCGTCATTGAGAACCACTGGCGTTCCGTGAAGGAACTGATGGAGGAGCAGGGCATCAAACAGGCGGATGAGTTTTTCCTTTCCTATGTGGCCAAGATCACGGTCAGTGACGAAGCGATCACTGATTACCGACGCCAGTTTGAGGGTTACAATATCTATGACGCGCAGTACATGTTCAAAGGCCTGAACCTGAAAACAATCCGCAAACGCGAAAAAGATCCCGTCGAACTCTACCGCAGAATGTGCCTGGTCAGCACTGAACTGCTTACCTATCAGCCGACTTCGGGACGCGACCTTTCGCCGATGGACATCGCGGCAAAATCGCTCTGCGGACGCTGTGAGGAATCGCAGATCCTGTTTGTAGCGCTCTGCCGGACGGCAGGGATCCCGGCCCGTGCTGCCAGCACGCCCTGGTGGGCGCATCAGGACGACAATCACGCCTGGGCTGAGGTTTTCCTCAACGGCCAATGGTATTACAGCGGAGACGCGGACGGCGGCTATTGGGTGAATCAGACCTGGTTTTCATCCCTGACCGGAAAAATGGTCCTGATCACGGCGGACGGAACTTTGCCTGCTCCGGAGGATGAAGTTCTGGGGCAGGACAAATACGGAGCGGTGATCAACAGCATCAAATACTACGCCGGCGAAAACACCCGCAAGGTCACTGTCAATGTCGTTGACAGATATGGCAAACCCTTGTCCGGAGCGGTTCTGGGCATTGACGTCTATAACTTTTATTCGCTGCGGCCGCAGGCCTTCACCAAGACTGATGAGAACGGCAAAAAAACCTTCACGGCAGGGCAGGGCGCTTTTTACATTATGGCGTTCAAGGACACCCTGGCGGCTCTGCAGTTTGTCCCTTCCTCCGATCAGACAGAATTGAATCTGAACATCACTTTGGATAAAAGCACCCTGGCTGAGCAATACGGCATCATGCACTACCCTGGCGTCAAGACCGATTTTAAGGATGCGCCGCAAAGCTGGAAGGATGATGTCGCCGCCGCGCAGAAAAAGCGTCGCGACCAGCTTGAATTGATGTCTGAACTGGCTTCCGCAGAGACTTTCAAGACTCTGGCAGCGATGGAAAACATGCAGTTCCTCGCCTATCTGAGAAATCTGCTGGCAGAGCAAAAAGACTATCCGGAAAGGCATCCCGTCAATATCAAGACCTTTCTGAACGCCAATCCGGAATTCGACCTGGGGGACAGTCTGTTCTTTCAGGTTCTGCAGAAAACGCGGCTGAATCCTGAATACCTTCTGGAATTTGCCCAGATCCGCAATCAAGCGCTGCGAAAGGGCACAAGGACAGATTCCGAACCTTATCAGAAATGGCTGACCGTCCTGCTTGCCAACGACGAGAAGGATCTCTGGCAGGCGGATAGCTGGCTCTACTACAGGATGTATAAGTGGTTCACGGATGTTTACGATAAGGTAAAGCACCTGCCAGACGAGGCACTGCTCAATCTGATGGATCCCACCGTGTTTTATGAAAACCTGCCCTGGATGTCCTTCCGTAATAGCGAAAGGGATGTTCTGCATGGCCTCTATCCGGATGCCATGAAACTTAAAACACCGGCGGATCCGGCTCCGCAACAGGTGTCACAGTATTTTGCGCAAAAGCACAGCATCAATCCTGATAAAGCCATGATCGGTCTGCTGCCGCTGGACATTGCGCTCTACCAGAAGAACCTCACATCCTATCAGTATAAGATCCTGGCCTGCGCTTACATGCGTGCCAACCGCATCCCGGCAAACTATACAAGGATCCCGAATGTCATCGCAGTCTATGTCAATAGCGCCTGGCATTATTTCGACCTCAACAAAAACGATTTTTACGAACTGGAAAAAGGCGGCTCTGAAGAAACCAGAACCGTGAGCTTCCACCTGAATGACAGATTCGGGCAGCCGGTGCACCTCAAACCTGAACAGATCCATATCTGTTTCCTGAAAGACGGTCAGTTCTACGCAACCAACGAGCAGACAGAAACCAAAAGCAGCGGCGTGTTTGAAGCAAAAGTTCCCGCCAAGGGGATGTTCTATGCCCAGATCGGCTACCGCAGCGGCGACAGCCTCACCGTCTATCACCTCAAACCGCTTTCCGAAGGGGGAATTCCGGTTCAGAGCATTGACCTCACCCTGGAGCACTACACTCAGAAATGGCTGCCGGCGGAAGGGATCTATCAGCACATCATCACCGAACTGGAAGCACAGAATCGCAGTGTCGCCGTATTGGGAGATTTCGGTAAGGAAAACGTGGTCCGGCTGATCAACAAACTGAAGTTTTCAGGTCGGGCCTATTTGGTTGCAGGCAAACAGGAAGGCAAGCCGGATGGCGTTGACTATCAGATACTTCCGCAATATCTGGAACTGCTCACCAGGGAGCCTTCCCTGCAGGAAAGAACCATTACCCTGCTCAAAAATGAGAAAGACGGGCAATGGCAAATGTATGAGGGTTTGTGGGACACTCTGCCGTAAATATTGATTGACAAAATGCCCAAAATCATAAAAAAGGAAAGACTTGATTTTTTAGTGAATTGAACGCGGTCAATAGAATGGAGGATTGTGTATGAGCCATATACCGATGATGTGGTATTTTGCACCGCTGGGTGCTGTCCTGGCCTTGCTTTTTGCCTATATTTTCTTCAATCAGGTAAAGAAGCAGGATCCAGGAAATGCACGCATGCAGGAAATCGCCGGACACGTCAGGGAAGGCGCTTTTGCCTATCTGAAACAACAATACAAAGGCGTCAGCCTGTTTTTCATAGTAGCATTCATCGTATTTCAATTGATGTCACTGGTGCTCAAGGTTCTGCATCCGCTGGTTCCCTTTGCCTTTTTGACCGGAGGATTTTTCAGCGGCCTGGCTGGTTACATCGGAATGAACATGGCGACTCTGGCATCCAATAGAACAGCGCAAGCCTGCACCCAAAGCCTGAACAAGGGACTCAAGATCTCCTTCCGGGCAGGCAGCGTGATGGGTCTGACCGTGGTTGGACTGGCTCTGGTAGATATTTCCGCCTGGTTCTACATTCTCAATCTGGCAGGTGTTCCACTGGAAAAGATCACAGTTATCATGCTTGGATTCGGCATGGGCGCATCCACTCAGGCACTGTTTGCAAGGTTGGGGGGAGGTATTTTTACCAAAGCAGCGGACGTAGGTGCTGACCTGGTGGGTAAAGTGGAAGCCGAAATCCCTGAGGACGACGCGCGTAATCCCGCCACCATAGCGGATAACGTGGGTGACAACGTAGGTGACGTGGCAGGCATGGGCGCTGATCTGTATGAATCCTACGCTGGTTCCATCCTTGCTACGGCGGCTCTTGGCATGGGCGCGGTTCTGCAGATCTGGGGAGCAAATTCACCCCATCTGATCAGATTTATCACAGCGCCGATGGTCCTGGCAGGAATCGGAGCACTGCTCTCGATTTTGGGTGTGTTCATGGTTTCTACCAAAGAGCACGCCGGCACCAAGGAACTGATGTTCGCTCTCAATAAAAGCGTTTACACGAGTTCTATCCTGATCGCCATAGCGGCGTTTTTCATCACCAAATGGATGCTTCCGGCAGATTATTTCTTTGGAGTCTTCATCTCCGCCGTGATCGGCCTGGTGGCAGGAATCCTGATCGGCTGGTTCACGGAACTTGATACCTCACATAGTTTCAGATCCACACGCTCGATCTCCAAACAAGGACAATACGGTCCCGCCACTGTCATTCTGGAAGGCATAGCGGTCGGAATGCGCTCCACGGCAGCGCCGGTCATCACGATCGTAGTCGCGATCCTGATGGCATTCATCTTCAGTCATGGATATGAATCAATCGAAATGGGTCTTTACGGCATCGGTTTTGGAGCGGTGGGCATGCTTGCCACGCTGGGTGTCACTCTTGCCATGGACGCTTTCGGACCGATCGCAGATAACGCCGGCGGCAATGCGCAGATGTCCAACCTGCCTGAAGAAGTTCGCGAAATGACAGACAACCTGGACTCCGTCGGCAATACCACTGCTGCGACGGGTAAAGGCTTTGCCATAGGTTCTGCAGCTTTGACTGCAATGGCGCTTTTGGCAGCTTATCTGGAAGAGGTGCGCAACGGATTCCACCTGCTCTCAGACAAGATCGGGCAGGTGCCTTATCTGGTAATCCATCACAGCGCCACATTGTCGGAAAAGATACTGGTCTCGCAAGCCACGGTGAAAGATTTCATTGCCTATTACCAGATCAATGTGCTCAATCCAAAGTTTTTGCTGGGGATCTTCATCGGCGCCATGGTGGCGTTTGTCTTCTCGTCTCTGACCATCAAAGCGGTGGGCAGGGCGGCAGGCAAAATGGTCAAGGAAGTGCGCCGTCAATTTAAGGAAATTCCCGGAATTCTGGAAGGGACAGGCACTCCTGATTATGCCAAATGCGTGACCATCTCCGCACGGGGAGCACAGCAGGAAATGGTGGTTCCCGCCATGCTTGGCATCCTGACGCCGATCATCATCGGATTGATCTTTGGTGTGGCAGGCGTGTTGGGAGTTCTGGTCGGAGCTTTGACCTCTGGATTCGTGTTGGCGGTGATGATGAACAACGCAGGCGGCGCCTGGGACAATGCCAAAAAGTTCATAGAATCCGGCAAGTTCGGCGGCAAGGGTTCCTCGCCTCATAAAGCTTCCATCGTCGGAGACACGGTGGGCGATCCCTTTAAAGATACGGCAGGACCCTGCATCAACATTCTGGTCAAACTGATGAGCATGGTGTCGATCGTGTTTGCAGGCCTGATCGTTGGCTATTCTTTGAAAGTGGAAAACATCAATCCGCCGTTCACAAAAATAAAGCGCGATCCCACCAACCGCAACAGGATCGAGTGGGTCCTGAAATCGGAAGTTCAGGCACAGACGGAACAGCCTGCAGAGACCGCTCCAGTTACAGAATAGGCAGAGCTATCAGAATCAGAAACATAGAAAGTAAATTTTTAGCAAGCTGGGACTTTGGTCGCGCCAAAATCCTTTCTTGCGATATATCCAAGTTTTAAGCAGGGAGCAAGCATGTTGCTGATGCTATTAGAGATCATCGGGTCGATCGGCGTATTCCTGTTCGGCATGAAAGTGATGAGCGACGGACTGCAGAGATGCGCAGGCCAGAAACTGCAGTCAGTGCTCAATTTCATGACCCAGAACCGGTTCATGGGAGTTCTGACCGGGATTTTCATCACTTCCATAATTCAATCTTCCTCCGCCACGACGGTGATGATCGTCAGTTTTGTCAACGCAGGATTGCTTTCTTTGACGCAAGCAATCAGCACCATCATGGGTGCTAATATTGGCACCACGGTCACGACCTGGATCGTTTCCTACTTCGGTTTCAAGGTTCAGATCTCGGTGCTGGCGGTACCGATCGTCGGTCTGGGACTGCCTTTCATGTTTTCCAAGCAGAAGAAATACAGGGATGTGGGAGACTTCATCATCGGCTTCGGCATTCTGTTCATTGGATTGGGTCTGTTGCGTGATTCCGTGCCTGACATTTCACAATATCCGGCCGCGTTGCAGTTTGTGGCAAACCTCTCCGATAACGGCATCTGGTCATACTTCATGTTCATAGCTGCAGGCACGGTCCTGACCATAATCATCCAATCCTCCAGCGCCATGATGACTGTGACTGTGGCAATGGCTTTCAAGGGTTGGATCGATTTTCCCAGCGCAGCAGCTCTGTGTCTGGGCGAAAATATCGGCACCACGGTCACCGCCTATATCGCTTCCCTGGGCACCAATGTCCACGCCAGGCGCGCTGCCAGGGCACATACATTGTTCAATGTCATCGGCGTGATCTGGATGAGTTTCATCTTTTTCAGATTCCTCGATTTTGTGCATATCATTGCGCCCTGGGATTCGGAGGTGAGGGAAAACTTCCCGCTTGATCTGGCGCTGTTTCATACTCTCTTCAATCTGACTAATACACTGCTTCTCGTCTGGCTGGTTCCGCAGTTTGCTTACATAGTGGAGCGCATGGTCAAGCCTTCCTCGCGGGACAAGGACACTTCCTATAAGCTGCAATACATCTCAACACCGCTCCAGGACACTGCTGACATGAATATCATCGAAGCCAAGAAAGAGATCGAAAAGATGGCAGACATCGTTGTGAATATGTTTGACGAGACGATCAACGTTTTCACCAATCCTGATAAAAAGCTGGCGGACACTGTTCTGAAGATCAAGGACACGGAAGAGCTCACGGACCAGATGCAGGTCGAGATCACCTGTTACCTGCAGCAGTGCGCTCATGACAGCCTAAGTGAGATCAATTACATCAACCTGAATTTCCACATCAGGATCATCCACGAGTTGGAAAACATCGGAGACAGCATCTATAATATGTCCAAAGCAGTGCAGCATAAATCGGACAAGAAGATCAAACTCAGTGACGTTGCCATGAATGACATTGAAAAGCTGACAGGGCTGACCAGATCATTCCTGACCAAGATCCGCAGCAAGATAAATTCCTATATCAATGTGGAGGAACTGAAGCAGGCCTATGAACTGGAAATGGAGATCAATGAATTCCGCCGCAGCGTCAACAAAGCCGCCCGCCTGCGCATGCAGAAGGGTGAGGATGTCCGTGCGGAATTGCTTTTTCTTGACCTGATCAAGTACCTTGAACACATTGGTGACAGTTGCCTGAACATCATGCAGGCGCTGAACCAGCTTAAGGTTTGAGTTTAACGGAGGAAACATAATATGCAGATAGAAGAGATCCACAGAAAAGTATTGGATTCCAGCGCGGTTCTGGATGATCTGAGAGCGGAAATCAGCAAGGTCATCGTGGCGCAGGAAAGTGTTATCGATGGACTGATAATTGGTTTGCTCAGCAACGGCCATGTCCTGCTGGAAGGCGTTCCCGGCCTTGCCAAGACACTCATCATCAGCACCCTGGCACAGTCCATGCAGGCAACTTTTAAACGCATTCAATTCACCCCTGACCTGCTTCCAGCCGATATCACAGGCACCATGATCTATAATCAGAAGGAAGGCATATTTTATCCCAAACAGGGACCATTGTTTGCCAATTTCATCCTGGCGGATGAGATCAACCGCGCTCCCAGTAAGGTGCAATCCGCCCTGCTGGAGGCCATGCAGGAAAGGCAGGTCACCATCGGCGACACCACTTTTCCTTTGCCCAAGCCGTTTCTGGTGATGGCGACCCAGAACCCGTTGGAGCAGGAAGGCACCTATCCCTTGCCGGAAGCGCAGGTGGACCGCTTCATGCTGAAACTGCGCATCAGCTATCCCAATTTTGAATCGGAAAAGCAGATCATCCAGCGCATGGTCAGGGACGAGGAGATCAGGGTCAGGCCTGTCCTCAAGCCTCAGGACATTGACGCCATGCGCGGAGTCGTCAAAGAGATTTACATGGAAGACAAGCTGAATGACTACATTCTGCATTTGGTTTTTGCCACAAGAATTCCTCAGCGCTATCCACGGCTTTCTTCTCTGCACGGATTGATAGAGTGCGGAGCTTCGCCCCGCGCTTCCATTTATCTGGCACGCGCTGCCAAAGCGCATGCCTATCTGGAGCACCGCGGCTACGTCATTCCTGACGATATCAAAGCCGTCGGCAAGGACGTTCTGCGCCACCGCATCATTCTTTCCTATGAAGCTGAAGCGGAGCAGATGAGCCCTGAGGACATCGTCAACCGCATATTTGACGAAGTCGAAGTTCCCTGATAAATTCTATAACCACGAAGACACAAAGACACGAAGAAGCACGAAGAGTTATTTGTATGTTATATGAAGAAAGCAAAGCAGCAGTAGTACTCATGAATGTCTTCAGTATATGTTTTCCCATCCGCCACCCTGATTGTATAGGGCTTCGCCCTATGACCCGCTGCATCTTATGAAGACAACTGATTTGCATCTTCTTGTCAGTGATTTCTTTCGTGTGTTTAGTACTTTTCGTGTATTTAGTGTTCTGAGTTTTTTCAAAGGTATAGAAAGCCATGCCTGCCACTCCTGCTGAGATCCTTAAACGCGTCCGCCGCATTGAGATCAAGACCCGCAACCTGGTGCAGGAAGTCTTCACGGGAGAATACCATTCCATGTTCAAAGGTCAGGGTCTGGAATTCAGTGAGGTGCGCGAATACCAACCCGGAGACAGCTACCGAGACATCGACTGGAACGTCTCCGCCCGTTTCGGGCATCCCTACATCAAGAAGTTCAGGGAAACGCGTGAACTGAACGTCCTTTTCATTGTTGATCTCAGCGCTTCCAACCAGTTCGGCACCAAGGGCCAGCTCAAGTCTGAATTCATTGCCGAGATCACGGCTGTCCTGTCTTTTTCGGCGCTCAGCAATAATGATAAAGTGGGCTTACTGCTCTTTACCGACCTGATCGAGAAATACCTGCCGCCCCGCAAGGGACGCAAATACACTCTGCAGATCCTGCGCGACATCCTCTTCCACGAAGCAAAGGGCAGGGGCACGGACCTGGAAGGCGCTCTGTCATTCGCTTTGCGCCTGCTCAAGAAGCACACCATCATCTTCATCGTTTCGGATTTTCTGGCGCATGATTACATGAAACCATTGCAGCTCCTATCAAACAAGCACGATGTCATTGCCCTGCAAATCGTTGACCCCGCGGAAAGAGAACTCCCGGGTGGCGGACCTATCCGCATCTTCAATCCCGAAACCGGTGACAGCGACGTCTTCGATCTCTCGGACCAGAAGCTTCACCAACAGTATAAAAAATTTATCCAGATGGAGCAGGACAGGCTCGCTAAAAAGATGTCTCAAGCCAGGGTGGACCTGATTTCGCTGCGCACCGACCAACCCTATGTCACAGAACTTCAGAAGTTCTTTGAGCTCCGCATCAAACGCCGCAACCGCTAAATCACTTTTTCATTCCAGGATTCACCCTTACCCCGTCCATACATCATAAACCACTGTTAAACAATATCTTACCGGGAGATAATCGCTTCCATGCCTTTATACTGGGGTTATATATAGGTTATGTATGGGTTAAGATGTAAGGAAGAAAGGCAGGAGTGTATTTTGGAGTTCAAACGCAGCGTCTCAAACAATTATTAATCATTATTTAAGCGTTTGGACTTCAAAAGACATCTCATAAGCAAAGAGTCGACAAAATAAGGAAATTCCGGAGTTCGAATTGCCCTTCATTAGCTGTCAGGCGTCAGCAAACCAAAGGGGCAATTAGGACTTCGTTGTTTCCGGCAATGGTATATATTCAGATGATTTACGAAGTCCGAAATTCCCCATGAGGTTGCATATCCTTGCGAGGTTGCGGAGGGAATTTTGAACTCCGGTAAAGTGGTTATTTTAGCAAAGAGAAATTACGGATTGGGAAACATCTCAGTCCAGTCGGGTTCAACCAGTTCATCGACGCCGAAACCGTGATAGGAATTGGTATCGCCGCTGAACCAGATCTTGGTGCCTGCCTTGAGTCCAGCGCCGCCTTTGGCGGAAGCCATGATCATCCGATAGGGAGAGACGAACGCCACCTCATTGGTGCTGACATCTTTCAGCTTTTGCACCATCTCGGTAGTGTAGATCTCTGTGAGTTTCCAGGCAATGGCAAACTGCCAGCGGTCGCGGAGCTTTTGGCTGATTCCTGCTTCATCCAAAGCGCCCTCCAGAGTGATCCCGCTGATGCTGCCGCTGCTTTTCCAGGTCTGGTCGACAGTGTTCCTGAGCTCTTCCAGCGCAGTCCGGATCTCTTTGGCGCGCTTTTCATTGAGGTAACGGTTGTAGCGCGGGATCAGGAATGCCGCGGCAATAATCAATAAGATCAGAATTATCAGAATGATGTATTTGGCTCTGCCCTTGGGCCTGTTCTTGACTTCTTTGACTGACATCTTTTCTCCTTTGCGTTCAGAGATTTTATCACAAAGACATTCTCTGCTGTTGGCGAACTTAGGCAAGGAAAATTATGCAGGAGGGTTGTCAGCCTTCAGTATATAGATGGAAAGCGTTTTAGACTTGACGATAGACTAAGCGCAGATAATTTGCTTTTCAAAAGGAAAGGAAGCCACAAGGAGCATTGCATCAAGAGAATGAATTCGGAAATAAAGATAAGGCAGACGGGACTGGCAGCGATTTTACTGCTGCTGTGCCTGCTGTCCGTGAACCTGGCAGCCCTGAGTCTGGAGCAGAAAGTTGAAGCTCCCGATTCGCTGTTTCTGGGCAGCAGGTTCCATCTGAATTTATCTGCGGACATGGAACTCCGGGATGTGGTGGTGCCGGATAATCTGGAAAGTTTTGCCATTGTTTCGATCAATCCTCTCAAAATAAAAAGTAAACCCGACGGACTGAACATCACCATCGCCGCTCTGGACACGGGATTGCACACTTTTCCCACGCTGCTCGTTTTGCCTGCCCAGCCAGTCAATGATACTCTCCGTACCGAACCTTTCAAACTGGAAATCCTGGAGACCCGCGCCCCGCAGGATACGCTGCTGGCAGACATCGCTCCCACGCTGAAACTGAAAGGTGAACTGCCCTACTACGCTTATTATCTGATCGCCGCTTTGCTGCTTTTCGCAGCGCTGGTCTTGCTGTTCTTCCTTCTAAGGAAATTTCGGCGCAAGATTGCTGCAGTGCAGTCTGCCGAAACCGTTCCCAAAGATAATCGTCCCAACTGGAAAAAAGCACTCGATGCGCTCAATGAACTGAAGGCGGAACAGCTTCCCCAAAATGGTGAATTCATCACCCATTACTTCAGGCTTTCCGAGATCATGAAACTATTTCTGGAAGCGGAATATAAGTTCTCCGCCAATGAAATGACCACCCGTGAAATCAGACTGCATCTGAATAAGTACAAAGTGCTTCCCGCCAGCGAACAGAAAGAAGTTCTCACCTGGCTGGAAAGCTGTGACCGGGTTAAGTTTGCCAAGCATGTACCCTCGCTGCAGGATTGCGACGGGGCAACCGGCTGGTTCGCACTCTGGCTTGGGCGCAAGGGCTCAGCAGGTGGCCAGCAGGAGGCGGGAGAGCAGGATGCTTGATTACTATAATCCCTGGTGGCTGATCGCGCTGGTTCTGGTGCCGCTTTACCTGATCTATGAATACAAAATCAAGGGCAAAAAGCGGATGCAGATCCCTTTCAGCCGCTATTCGCTGATCCATAAGATGAAACCCCGCAAGTCAATCTGGGGATATGTTTATCCGGTACTAAGAGCGCTTTTGATCTTCTCTCTGGTGCTTGCGCTTGCCAGGCCGCGCTTTGGCAAAGGCAGACAGGATATCCAGGGCGAAGGTGTCGATATTGTCATAGCGCTGGATGTGAGCGGTTCCATGCTCGCCGTTGACTTCATGCCGGAAAACCGTTTGGGCGCTGCCAAAAAAGTGGCAAAGGATTTCATCAAACAAAGACAGCATGACCGCATCGGTCTGGTCACCTTTTCAGAATACGCTTTGACACGCTGCCCTCTGACCCATGACCACAATGCATTAAACCAGATCCTGTCGCAGGTAGAGGTCAATCAGGAAGCTTCCGCCACAGCCATTGGCATGGGTCTGGCAACGGCGGTGGCAAGACTGAGAAATTCCACAGCCACCTCCAAAGTGATAATTCTCATCACCGACGGAGCCAACAACACCGGCGAGATCGATCCCTTTTCCGCTGCTGAACTGGCGAAGGCTTTTGGCATCAAGGTCTATCCGGTCGGCGTGGGCAGCAACAATCTGGTCGATTTTCCTGTTTCTGATCCCATCTTCGGCAGTGGATATCAAAAGGTTTACATCGAAATGGATATGAATACGCTGGATAAGATCGCAGCTTCCACAGGAACCGGAAAAGCGGCGCTGGCAACCAATACGGAGCAGCTTTCAGCCGTGATGGCAAACATCGACAAACTGGAAAAAAGCCGCTACCGGATCCGTCAATATTATGATTACAACGAGCTGTTTCCTGTTTTCGTCTGGCTGGCGTTTATGCTGCTTCTGATCGAACTGAGTATGAAACTTGTCTGGGTCAGGATCCTGCCGGAGTAGAACATGAATGTGGTGAATCCTCATCTGCTGTTTCTGCTGCTGATCCTGGTGCCGTTGATCTGGCTTCTGGTCATCGTGCACAAGCGTTACAGGAAAAGGTTTGAGCTGTTTGCGGATAGCAGTTTTTGGGAGCATTATTTTCAGGACTGGTCCTTCTTTTTCTTCCGGCTGAAGATCATTCTGCTGCTGGCTGCTCTTGCTTTCATCATCATTGCTTTGGTGCGTCCTCAATGGGACAGCGAAACACAGGATATCAGGCGCAGCAGACTGGATATCGCCGTCTGCATCGATGCCAGCAAGAGCATGGATGCGACAGACATTGTGCCCACCCGCCTGCAGCGTGCCAAAGACCAGATCTCAGCTTTCATTGATGAACAGAAAGGCGACCGCATAGCGCTCATACCCTTTGCTGGAATTGCTTTTGTGCAATGCCCCCTGACCGATGATTATGACGCCGCCAAAATGCTGTTGGGCAGCCTCAATACAAACTCCATCCCTGTCTGGGGAACTGATATTGGCAGAGCGATAAACGTGGCAGGAACAGTGTTTGACAAGAACACCAAGACCCGGATCGTGATTCTCATTTCAGATGGGGAAGACCTCAGCGACGCCGGTGTTAAAGAAGCCAGAAACCTTGCCCAGAAAGGGATCATCGTCTATACAATGGGAGTGGGCACGCCGGAAGGGGCAGTCGTGAAACTGTCTGCAGACGATGCCATCGAAGGCCGCAGTCAGGAAGAAGTGATCTCCAAGCTTGACAACAAGACTCTGGAAAGAATTGCTTCCGTGACGGGAGGTGAATTTTTTATGATCACACCGGCTCAGGATGAAATTCAGACGATCCTGAAACATATTTCCTCGTTGGAAAAAAGCCGGCTTTCGGCGCTGCGCCTGAGTATGTTCAGCGAGCAGTATCATTTGTTTGCCATCGCAGCTCTGTTTTTGATCCTGGTCGAGACTTTGCTCAGCGTCAGAACCAGAAAAAACAACGGCAGGAAAAACCATAATTACGCTTCCCCAAACTTGCTGATCTTTATCATCCTGCTTGGCCCCTGCTTGAACCTGCAGGCCTTGACCATGCCCTGGAGCAAAGCCATGACCAACAGCAAAGGCAATTCCGCCTATCATAAACAGGATTATCAGAAAGCGGAAGAGGTGTTTGGCAAAAACGCGCTTCAGCATCCCAAAGACAATATCCTGCAATATAATCACGGCAACTCTCTCTACCGCCTGCAGAAAGACAGGGATGCACTATCCGCCTGGCAGAAGGCGCTGGAAACCAATGACCTCAAACTGCAAAGCAAAGCCTGGCACAACATAGGCAACCAGCAGTTCCAGTCGCAGCAATACAAACAGGCGATGCAGTCTTATCAGAAGGCGGTGCTGGCCGATGAGACAAATATTGCCGCCAAAGCCAATTACGATCTGGCCAAACGCATGCTTGAAAAGCAGCAGCAAAACCAAAATCAGCAGCAATCCCAACAACAGGAAAAGCAGCCACAACAACAGGAAAAATCAGAGGAGCAGGAAGCGGCGGAACGCATTCTGAAGGCTCTGGAACAGAAAGAGATCAATGACCGCCAAAGCCGTCAGACAGCGCCCCAACGCATGCGCAGCAACAAATGGTGGTGAGCATGAACTGGAGCAAAGTCAAATATCTGTTTGTTCTGATCGCCTTGCTGGCAGTTGTTAATTCGCTCTGCGCCCAGCGTGTCAGGGTAAAGGCTTTTGCCGAACCGACCACCATCGGCAGGGACGAGCACGTGACCTATACGATCGAGATCAGCGGTGAGAAAGGCTTTAAAGCTGCAACTCCCGATTTGCCAAAAATGGAAGATTTTTCCCTGCTCAACATGATGACATCCACCTCCTCCAGCTTTTCCATGGTAAATGGCAGTTACAGTGAATCAGTCACCAAATCATATATTTACAGGCTGCTGCCCAAACGCACAGGCAATCTGACCATTCCTGAAGTCACCGTCAACATAGGCGGACAGCTTTACAGAACACAACCGGTTGAAGTTCGCGTGCTTGATCTTTCACAGGCGGGACGCTCTCCTTCCTCGCAAAGCAGAGGCAACCAGTCTCTCTATATGTTTGATCCCTTTGGGCTCGACACAGGTTTTGAACCCATCGGCGAGATCGACATCGTAGCCTCTCCTGACAAGAGATCCGTCTATGTCGGAGAACCTTTATTAGTAACCTACAGACTCTATACTAACCAACCGGTGTCGGCTCTGGAGATCAGGGATGAAAAGGATTTCGGCGGCTACGGAAAAGCCATCTACAGCGAACCGACCAGG
>CAZWJK010000046.1:0-3385 GCA_964634035.1 uncultured Candidatus Cloacimonadota bacterium
CGCTACAATAAGATTCCTGCTTTCGCAGGAATGACATAATAAAAAAAGGATTCCGGAACGAGGTTCCGGAATCCTTTAGGTTTATGTTGTTAGTTACTGATTACTTTAGCAGCATCATGCGGCGGTTTGCTTTGTAGGAGCCGGCGCGCAGGCGGTAGTGATAAATGCCGCTTGCAACGGAGTTGCCGTGATCGTCCCTGCCGTTCCAGATCACACTGTGGTGACCCTGACTTTTGACCTCGTCAACCAGAGTCCTGATCAACTGTCCCTTGGTGTTGTAGATCTCGATCCGGACCTGCTGAGTGCCTTTCACATCAAAGGCGATGGTGGTCTCAGGATTGAACGGATTGGGATAGTTGCTCTTCAGGAGAGTCTGAGTGATCTGGACCTCATCCTCGTTGAAGACGGGCAGAATGAAGTTGCTGATCGTGGTCTGGTTTTCCGTGATCACGACGCCTTCGTTAACCACTGTCTGATAACCCGGGGCGGAACAGGTCACGGCATAGGTGCCGATGGCGACCTGCATGTTGTAACTGCCGTTGACTGCCGAAGTGGCTGTGTAGCCGCCGGCGTTGATGGTGGCGCCGGGAATCGGCAGATTGGCGATGTTCTTGACCAGGCCGACCAGGGTACCCATCGGAACGGGCACTTTGACGATCGGATTGGAGAACGCAGCCAGAGACAGGACATTGTTGGTATATGATGCTTTGACAGCCCATTTGTAGGTTCCGGCCGGCAGCGGAGCCCAAGCCGTGTCTGTCAGGGTCAGATCAGTGATCAATTCAGGCGTGAGCGAGGTCCAGGATGCTTCGTTCTGTTCCTGTCCCTGCATCAGACGCCAGACCTTGTAGCCGAGAATGGGTCTGTCACGATGACGCAGAGGTTCATCTGCAGTCAGATTGTGTGAGCTTTTAACTTCAGTATTCAAAACAGGCCTGCTGCCATCCCTTGAGATCAGGAGGTCAGTATAGCTGGTCAGAGGCAGGGACTTATCCAGAGCAGCCGATCTGACAGTCATTTCGCTTTCCGCAAAGCGGATGGAGACGCCTGCATTGCCGATGGAGACATTGTCGATAAACCAGTTATACCACATTCCGTCACTGGAGGCATTGGGGTCGTCGGCATGCCAGGCGAGCTTGATCTGCTGTCCGGCATAGGCGGAAAGATCGATCTGCACCGGCGTCTGATAGACATTGTAGCCGCCTGTCAGTGCAGTGGCGTCCCACAGCACGGTCCAGGAATTGCCATTGTTGTTGCTGACCTTGACGTAGTAGTGGTCATTATTGACCGAACCGCGGTAGCAATAGGTATCGAAGGTCAGGCCGGCACCCTGCGGGCAGTTGAACTGCGGTGTGATCAACCATTCATCCTGATGACTGTAGGTCCACCAGAATCCTGCCTGCCAGGAGCCTTCCGAAGGAGCGACGGGGGTCGTTCCATCTGTCACAGTGCCGAAACGGCACCAGGTTGGCAAAACGCCTGCCGTGTTGGGAGGACCGTTGTTGGTGATGATCTGGGACCATTCCTGAGGCGGGAAGAGCGTACCCTCAAAGCCTTCCGTAATATTAATGGCATTGGGATCAGGCGCCTGCCAGGTAAGGGTGACACTCTGCTGATCTGTGGCCAGAGTTGCGGCTACGTTCAGAGGTGAATAGGCGATCTCGTTAACAGTGATGGTTCCCATGTTATAATTGGTGGTTCCCACATTGATAGTGCCTGTGGCATTCTGATAACCGACGGCACTGGCAACGTACTGATAAGACTGATTGGTGTAAACACCGGGAATGGTGAACTGTCCCTGCGCATTAGTTGTGGCAGAATAGTCCTCATAACCGGTCAGAGCCATCACTGCGCCTGGCAGGCCGACGGTCGGATTGTCACTGCCGACAATGGTTCCGGTCACAGTCACAGTCGGCATCTGGGTCAGGGTGAAGTTCTGCACGACGGTGGAGTCTTCCGGAATCACTACATTCACGGTCTGCGGATTATAACCGTAACGGCTGGCAGTTACTTCATAGGTACCGCCGATGATGTTCATTATGGTGTATTGTCCCTGCGCATTGGTCGTGGCGGAAGAGCCGCCCGTGATCTGGACGACGGCATTGTTCAGAGGCTGATTGCCGGCGCCAAAGACTGTTCCGGTCAGGTGTCCGACTCCGCCGGGCACGACATAGAAACTGGTCTTCGGGAATTGGCCCGTGAGGGTTCCGCCGGTTATGGTTACGGGATCATACTGTACGGTGTCGCTATAGATCCTTCTGGCACGATTGGTGCCGACAGTCTGATTCAGGAACACGTCAGAGGTTAAGAAATATACAGTGTCCAGAGGTTTCTGAACCATTAGTACAAGGTTGTTTTCCAGATACAGGAAAGGCTGATCGAAAGGAATCGTAACCACGTTCTGTCCGGGAGGCAGATTGATCAGGCCGTCATAGACCAAAGACATAGTTGTGGATGGGATCCAGCCCGCGCTCAGATCTGCTGTGGTGGTCGTTCCCAGCCAGACCTTGATCTGTCTGTCGCCTATGGTGGTGGAAGTTATGTTGCAATAGAAACTCAATCCCTGAATGAGTCCTATGAAGTTAAGCTCACTGGGATAATAGATATTCTGATACAAGCTCGATTTATAAAACGTTGCCCAGGGCTGATAGTATGAGGTCTGGGAGCCATCGCCGATGTGCACCTGAATGGTCGCTGCGCTCAAGACCAGCAGGTTCTTTTGCGGGGTTGCGTCATTGGCGCTGTTCTGGTCTCCGGTCAGCACGACTTTGCCATAAATCTGCATGGTGCCTGCTGAAGTGGGCGTCCAACTGACCACGGCATTGACAGTCTGATCAGGATTGACCTGAGGACCCGCTACGGAAGCGAGCTCGACATTATTGCCATCATACAGTTTGACCTGATAATTGGTCTGAGGATTGATTCCTCTGTTCTTGACGGCGATTGTATAGTTATAGGCGGTGTTGACATTGGGAGTTGTTTCACCGCTGATGCTGAGCGCTGCCAGATCGTCTTCAGGAATCACCTCGATCATCACATCATCAACATACATATATTGGGAAGTGGCGTTGTTGCCATGCTTGAAAGCGATGAACTGCCCCGTTCCCGCATAGGATTGCATGCTGACTTCATACTCTGTCCAGGATGAGGTCAAAGGAATGCTGGCAACCTGAACAAAGGTATTGGCATCAGTCGGATTGGTCATGGCACCGACGGCGATGGACATGGAAGTCGAACCCTTTGCCCAGAAGAAGATCCTCATCGTATTGACCGGCATGGTTGCGCTGATGGGCGGTGAGATCAGATACGGGCCGCTGTTGTTGGTGGAATTGTAGATTCTCACGCTGTTTGGCGCAGAATGAGGTGAAGTGGCATAGGTGACCAC